>NZ_JANOAL010000077.1:0-29848 GCF_031411155.1 Polaromonas sp.
GTGTCTCGGGCCAGGAGGGTGTCAAAGTGCACGACCTGCATCAGGCCGTGCACGCCGGCATCGGTGCGGCCGGCGCACAGGGTGCGCACCGGCTGGGTAGCGAACCGGGCCAGCGCAAGTTCCAGCTTGTCCTGCACCGTGTTGCCCGAGAGCTGGCTTTGCCAGCCTTCGTAAGCGCTGCCGCTGTAGCTGATGCCTAGCGCAATCCTCACCCGGCTTGACTCACCATGGCCCGACAGGCTCAGGACAGCGCGTTGAGAAACGCCTGCGCCTTGACTCTGAGGGGGCCGCGGGCGTTGTCCAGCACCTCTTCGGCCAGTGAGCGGGCGCCGTCCGGATCACCCAGGGCGCGGAATTCTTCGGCCAGCTGAAACTTGGTTTCCAGCGGGTCGTTGGACGCGTCGGCCATGGCGTGTGCCGGGCTTTCGGTGGTCGGGCCGTTCAGGTCCAGCGACAGCGAGTCCATGTCAAATTCAAGCAGGCCGCTGTCGTTGGCCGGTGCCGGTGCGGCGGCCACGACAACCAACGGCGCCGGTTGGGACAGCACAAAAGAAGCTGCCGCCAAATTCATGTCGTCGGACTCGAATTCAATGTCGTTGGGGGCTTGCGCAGGCTTGGGCGCCGACGCTGGCGATGCCGCCGACGGGGCGACCGGCGCACTGGCGAAGTCCAGGTCCAGGCCCTTGAAGGCCTGGTCCGGCGCAACGGCGACAACCGGTTGCGTCACTTGCAGTGGCGCCGGTTTGGTGGCTGCCGGGCTGGCGACAGGCGCGGCCGCGCTGATGGCCGGGTAGGGCGCATCGTCCAGCGAGAAATCGAGGTCAAGGTCTACATCCACGGCGGACATGGCGGCCGAACTGGTGCCATGTGCCCTGGCCAGCGGCATGGTGTCGGGGCCGGTGTTGGCGGAACCGGCCATGGGCTTGGAGCGGCCCGGCGGGTGTCCGCCTGGCTGGTACATCGGGTTTTCGGGGTCAAGGTCGCGCCCCATTTCACCGATGTAAGTCCAGTCGGGGCCATTGCCGTGCGTCAGGTTGAAGGCTTCGATGGCGACCATCTCAAACGCCTTGCTGTCGCGGCGCTTGGCATAGATTTCCAGCAGTTTGGAATGAACCGCCACCCGCGTCGGGCTGGTGCGCATCGCCTCCTTGAGGATTTCCTCGGCCTGCAGATCGCGCCCGTAAGCCAGGTACACATCGGCCTCGGCCACTGGGTCGACATCGCCAGCGGCATCCAGCTGGCTGGCCGAGTACACCAGCGATGATCCGGTGGCCGTGCCGTTTTCAGCGGTGTCTATGCGTTCGCCGCCACTGGCGCCGAAGAAGGAGTCTGGCTGCAGGCGGCTTTCCAGGAAGGAGCTGTCGATCTGGGAGGCATTCTTGTGCTGGCGATAGCGGTAAAAACCAAAGCCGGCGAGCAGGGCCAGCAAACCACCGCCCAGCGGCAGCAGCAAGGGGTTTTCCAGCAGATCGTCGAGCAGACCGGGTTCGGCAGCCGGTTGCGCGGCGGCCACCACCACCACGGGTGGTTTGACCGCAGCAGCCGATGCGGCAGCGGCAGGTGCGACGGCCGTGGCCGATAGCGCCGCAGCGGACGCGCCGGTCAGGGCGGCGCTGGCCGTGCTGGTGGGGAGGCTGGCCGTAGCCGCGCTGGCCGTTGGCATGGCCGCCGGGCTGACGGCCGAGGCGGCGACCGGAGCCGCTGCGCTGCTGGCAGCAGCCGTCGTGGCGGCAGGGGTTGCGGCGGGCGCAGGCGGCGGTGACAGGCTGGGCGGCGCGGTGACTGCCGGTCCGGCGATTTTGGTCGCGGCGGCGACCGGCGCTGCGGTGACGGCCGGTGAGCCGGGGGCCGCAGTGGCCGGAACAGCAGGGGCCGTCAACTTGTTGAGGTCACTGATGTTTTTGGACAGCTCGGCCATGCGGGTTGACGCTTCCCTGGCCTGGCGTTCCTTGGCAATCTTGTCCTCGGCGGCCGAGGCCGGGGCCGCGGCCTTGCCTTGAACCGAACCCTTGGACAGGGTCAGTTTGTCTGGCGTGGCACTGGCCGGCGCGCGGTCTTCCACCTTGGCCTGCACGCTGCCGCCCGCCTGGCGGTCTGCGCCGGCCACTTGCGTGGTGGACACGCCTCGCGCCAGATTGCGGCGAAAGTCGTTGAAATCCTTGCTTTGCGCGATGATGGTTTGGGTCGCCTCACCGGCCGAAGCGGCGCTGGCGGCTGCGGCCGTGGGCATGTCAAGCACCGCGCCGGCCTTGATCCGGTTGACGTTGCCGCCTATGAAGGCCTCCGGGTTGTTCTTGAGCAAGGCCACCAGCATCTGGTCCAGCGACACGCTGGCCGGTTTGTTCTGGGCCGCGATTTTGCTGGCGGTGTCGCCGGCTTTGACGGTGAGCTGTTTGTCGCGGGGGGCGGGTTTTTCGGCTGGCTTGGCCTGGACCCGGGCCGCAGCAGGCGCCCTGGCCACGGGCGCTGGCCTGACAGCGGCGGGTGGCGCAGCCACCGCAGGCGGCAGGGCGGCGATGGTCCGGGCCGGCGCTGGCGAGGCAGCAGGTGCGGGTGCCGCCGGCCGTGACAGCACGGGGGCCGTGGGCGCAACCGCCACGGCGCTACTGCCGGCGGCGCGCAGGTTGGGCGGGTCGAACAGCATGGTGTAGTCGCGGGTAATGCGACCGGTTGACCAGTTGGCCTGCAGGATCAGGTCGACAAAGGGTTCGGTGACCGGGCGGCTGCTGCTCAGGCGCAGGAAAGCCCGGCCATCGGCGCGGCGCTGCAGGTTTACCTCAAGGCCGGTGACAGCGGCGGTGTACTCCAGGCCAGCGGCCTTGAAGGCGTCTGCCGGTGCCACGCCCGCGCGCAGGCTGGCGGCTTCTTCAGCGGTGATGTCGGTCACGTCGATTTCCGCGCGCAGGGGCTCGCCCAGTGCCGACTGAACGGTGATCCGGCCCAGGGCCAGTGCATGGGCTTCCAGGCTTGCCAGGCTGCCCAGCAAGGCAATGGCACTTGCCAGGGCGCCAATGCGCCAACGACCGGGATTATTCATGGGGTGTTGAGCCTCCAGTGCTCGGGCTGCCTCTAACTTGGTACTGCTGAAACGCACATAAACCTCGATGCGGATTTTTCGAAAAACAACCTTAACATCAAGGCATTAGGCTGACAAGCTAAGACACCACTTAAGTTTTGACACAGCGCGTTAGCGTGAACTTACAAGTTTTTGTTGTTGTCTATGGGCAACGTCCTGTCACAGGTGGTTACGGGTTGACTCAAGCCTGCAGCAGGATGCGCAGCATGCGGCGCAGCGGCTCGGCAGCGCCCCACAGCAGCTGGTCGCCCACGGTAAACGCACCGAGATAATCTGGCCCCATGGCCAGCTTGCGCAGGCGTCCGACCGGAATCTGCATGGTGCCGGTTACCGCCACCGGCGTCAGGTCCTGGATGGAGGCTTCGCGCGTGTTGGGCACGACTTTGACCCAGTCGTTGTCGGCCGCGATCAGGGCTTCGATGTCGGCCAGCGGCACGTCTTTCTTGAGCTTGAAGGTCAGCGCCTGGCTGTGGCAGCGCATGGCGCCTATGCGCACGCAAAAGCCGTCGACCGGGGTTTCGGCCGTGCCAAAGCTGGCACCCTGGCCCAGAATCTTGTTGGTCTCGGCGCCGCCTTTCCATTCTTCCTTGCTCATGCCGTTGCCCAGGTCCTTGTCGATCCACGGAATCAGCGAGCCGCCCAGCGGCACGCCGAAGTTGGCGGTCTCAACGGCGCTCAGCGACTGCTGTTTGGCCAAAATACGGCGGTCAATTTCGAGGATGGCCGATTTCGGGTCGTCGAGCAGGGCCTTGACTTCGCTGTTGAGCGTGCCGTACTGGGTCAGCAACTCGCGCATGTGCTGTGCGCCGCCGCCCGAAGCGGCCTGGTAGGTCATGCTGGTCATCCATTCGACCAGGCCAGCCTTGTACAGCGCGCCCACGCCCATCAGCATGCAGCTGACGGTGCAGTTGCCGCCGACCCAGTTGTTGCCGCCCTTGGCCATGGCGTTCTGGATGACGGGCAGGTTGACGGGGTCCAGGATGATGACGGCGTCGTCATTCATGCGCAGGGTCGAGGCGGCATCAATCCAGTGGCCTTGCCAGCCGGCGGCGCGCAGCCTGGGGAACACGTCTGAGGTGTAGTCGCCGCCCTGCGCCGTGATGATGATGTCGCACTTCCTGAGCGCTTCAATATCGTAGGCGTCTTTCAGCGTGGTTTCGTTCTTCGCCTGGGCCGGGGCCTTGCCGCCGGCATTCGACGTGGAAAAGAAAACCGGCTCGATCAGCTCGAAGTCGCCCTCGGCCTGCATGCGGTCGATCAGCACCGAGCCGACCATGCCGCGCCAGCCTACGAGTCCGGTGAGATTGCCTGTGAGTTTCATGGTCGCCCTTCAAAAAGTACTAAAAAGTAGGCTTTTCTGGCCCGGCCCATCGAGCCGGAGGGCACGACGAACCGGGCTTGCTAGCCTTTAATGGTGGTCGTTTTGGTGATCTGGGCAAAAACCGGCGCTCGGCTTCCCGCGCGCCAAGCGGCGGTACAGCGGAGAAGTGCGGGGTTTTTGCGCATGTCCTAATTGTAGCCAGGCTTGCCTTAGCCTTGCCTGACGAGGGCGTTGACCACGGCATCGCCCATTTGCGCGGTGCCTACCCTGGTTGTGCCTTCGCTATAAATGTCGGGTGTGCGCAGGCCCTGTGTCAGCACGGCGTCCACGGCTTGCTCGATGCGCGCGGCGGCTTCGGGCTGGTTCAGGCTGAAACGCAGCATCATGGCGGCGCTCAAGATGGTGGCCAGCGGGTTCGCCACGCCCTTGCCGGCAATGTCGGGCGCGCTGCCATGGCTCGGTTCGTACAGGCCCTGGTTTTTGTCGTTCAGGCTGGCCGAGGGCAGCATGCCGATGGAGCCGGTCAGCATGGCGGCGGCGTCGCTCAAAATGTCGCCAAACATGTTGCCGGTGACGACCACGTCGAATTTCTTGGGCGCCTTGACCAGCTGCATGGCGGCGTTGTCCACGTACATGTGGTCCAGCGCCACGTCGGGGTACTGCAAACCGACTTCGGTCACCACGTCTTTCCAGAGCTGGAAGGTTTCCAGCACATTGGCCTTGTCGACGCTGGTGACGCGCTTGCCGCGTTTGCGCGCCGCCTGGAAAGCCACATGCGCAATGCGCTCGATCTCGGGGCGCGAATAGCGCATCGTGTCAAACGCTTCTTCTGCGCCGGGGAAATGCCCGTCGGGCGAGACGCGGCGACCGCGTGGCTGGCCGAAGTAAATGTCGCCCGTCAACTCGCGGATGATGAGGATGTCCAGTCCCGAGACCAGCTCGCGTTTCAGGCTGGAGGCGTCAACCAGCTGGGCGTAGCAAATCGCCGGGCGAAAGTTGGCAAACAGGCCCAGGTTTTTGCGCAGGCCCAAAATCGCCTGCTCGGGTCGCAGCGGCCGGTCCAGCGTGTCGTACTTCCAGTCGCCCACGGCGCCAAACAGCACGGCGTCGGCGTCTTGGGCGAGCTTCAGGGTGGCCTCGGGCAACGGGTGGCCATGGGCCTCGTAGGCGGCGCCGCCTACCAGCGCGCTTTCCATGTCGAACTGCAGGTCCAGCGCATTAAGCACCTTGACGGCTTCGGCGACGATTTCGGTGCCAATGCCGTCACCCGGGAGGATTGCGATTTTCATGTCGTTTCACTATCTTTTTTGTAGCTACCAGTGCCTATATTCATTGGACTAGAGCCTTGTTTTGTCAACAAATGACGGATTCAGCCGCCTGCGGCTAGGGGGTTGATGCTGTGATTGAGCCAGGGCTTCTTCGCCAGCCGCTCGGCCTCGAAGGCCTTGATCTTGTCGCTCTGGCGCAGGGTCAGGCCAATGTCGTCCAGCCCGTTGAGTAGGCAGTATTTGCGGAAGGCTTCCACCTCGAAGGGAATTTCTTCGCCCTGGGCCTTGACGATCACCTGGCGCGCCAGGTCAATCGTGAGCTGGTAGCCGGGGAAGGCGGCCACTTCGTCAAACAGCTGGGCCACTTGCGCCTCGGGCAGGGCTATGGGGAGCAGGCCGTTCTTGAAGCTGTTGTTGAAGAAGATGTCGGCGTAGCTGGGCGCGATGATGGCGCGAAAGCCGAACTGGTCCAGCGCCCACGGCGCATGCTCGCGTGACGAGCCGCAGCCAAAGTTCTTGCGCGCCAGCAAAATCGAAGCGCCAGCGTAGCGCGGCTGGTTCAGCACGAAGTCCGGGTTCGGCTTGCGGCTGGCAATATCCTGGCCCGGAAATCCCGCGTCGAGGTAGCGCCAGGCGTCAAACAGATTCGGGCCAAAGCCGGTCTTGCGGATCGACTTGAGGAACTGCTTGGGAATGATCGCGTCGGTGTCGACGTTCTCGCGGTCCATCGGCGCGACGAGGCCCTTGTGTACGGTGAATTGTTGCATGGTGATGCCCCTTATTTTTTGACGGCGTTTTCGACGGCAGAGCCGGCGCGCTGCACGTCCTGGCCAATGCCCCGGACGGTATTGCAGCCCGCCAGCGCCCAGGCCGACAGCAGGGCCAGGGCGACGACACACAGTGAGCTGATGTTTTTCATGCGGTCTTTCCTTCAGACAAATTGGCGGACATCGACAAAGTGGCCATGCACGGCCGCCGCCGCCGCCATGGCCGGGCTGACCAGGTGGGTGCGGCCACCGGCGCCCTGGCGGCCTTCAAAATTGCGGTTGCTGGTGGAGGCGCAGCGCTCGCCCGGCTCCAGCCGGTCGGCGTTCATGGCCAGGCACATCGAGCAACCCGGTTCGCGCCACTCAAAGCCGGCGGCCAGAAAGATCTTGTCCAGGCCCTCGCGCTCGGCCTGCTCCTTGACCAGCCCCGAGCCCGGCACCACCATCGCCAGCTTGACGTTTTTGGCGACTTTTTGGCCGATTTTCTTGACGATGGCGGCCGCTTCGCGGATGTCTTCAATGCGGCTGTTGGTGCAGGAGCCGATGAACACCTTGTCGACATACAGGTCGTTCAGCGCCTTGCCCGGCTCCAGTCCCATGTAGCTCAGCGCGCGCTCGATGGCGCCGCGCTTGTTGGCGTCTTTTTCCTTGTCCGGGTCGGGCACCCGGTCGTTGATCGACAGCACCATTTCGGGCGAGGTGCCCCAGCTCACCTGCGGCAGGATCTGGCTGGCGTCGAGTTCGACCATGGCGTCAAATTTCGCGTCGGGGTCGGACTGCAGCGTGGCCCAGTAGGCCGCGGCCATGTCCCATTCGGCGCCGCCGACAAACTGGCCGGTCTTGGGGTCGGTGCCGGGCGCCAGCAGGCGGCCTTTCACGTAGGCTATGGTTTTGGCGTCCACCGCCACCAGGCCGGCGCGCGCGCCGGCTTCAATCGCCATGTTGCAGACCGTCATGCGGCCTTCCATGCTGAGCGCGCGAATCGCCGCGCCGGCAAACTCGATCGTGTAGCCGGTGCCTCCTGCCGTGCCGATCTTGCCGATGATCGCCAGCACGATGTCCTTGGCGGTGCAGCCCTTGGCCAGCGTGCCGTCGACCTTGACCAGCAGATTCTTGGCCTTTTTGGCCAGCAGGGTTTGCGTCGCCATCACATGCTCGACCTCGCTGGTGCCTATGCCGTGCGCCAGCGCGCCAAACGCGCCGTGGGTGGAGGTGTGCGAGTCGCCACAGACCACCGTCATGCCGGGCAGGGTGGCGCCGTTTTCGGGGCCAATCACATGCACGATGCCCTGGCGCCTGGAGAGAAACGGAAAGAAGGCCGCCGCGCCAAATTCCTTGATGTTGGCGTCCAGCGTGGTGATCTGCTCCTTGCTGACCAGGTCGGTGATGCCGTCATAGCCGCGCTCCCAGCCGGTGGTGGGCGTGTTGTGGTCGGCCGTGGCGACGATGGAACTGATGCGCCAGACCTTGCGGCCGGCCTCGCGCAGGCCCTCAAAGGCCTGCGGGCTGGTGACTTCATGCACCAGATGGCGGTCGATGTAAAGAATGGCGGTGCCGTCTTCTTCGGTGTGAACGACGTGCTCGTCCCAGATCTTGTCGTAGAGGGTGCGTCCCATGGTCTTTCCTTCGGAGGTCTTCGTGGTTTCAGGAGTGATTTTAAAGGGCTGCCGGTGCGGCCAGGTGCTGCACCAGCAGCCGGGCAGTCACCGGCAGGGTAGAAAAATCGCGCGCCACCAGCTCGATCTGGCGCGTCGCCCAGGCATCTAGCAGGGCAATGGATTCGAGCGCGCCCACCCCGTGCATGAGTTCAAACGCGCGTTGCGGCATGACGCCGACGCCCAGGCCGTTGTCGATCATGCGGCACATGGCGTCCAGCCCGGTGACGTGGATGCGCAGCCGGATGGTGCGTCCGACGGCGGCGGCGGCTTGCCGCATGGCCAGGTAAATCGAGCTGGTGGAGTGCAGGCCGACCTGGTCGTAGTCCAGCGCTGCTTCAAATTTGATAGCGCTGTGCGCGCACAGCGCGTGGCCCCTGGGCACAATCAGCACCAGTCTGTCGTCGCGGTAAGGCAGGGTCTGCAACTCACCGACGCCGTTGGCGGTGTTGCAGACACCAAGGTCGGCCGCGCCTTCCTGCACCGCGCGTACCACCTCGGTGCTCAGGTGTTCTTCCAGGTCGATTTTCACTTCGGCGTGCTGGCGGATGAAGGCGCCCAGGTCTTCGGGCAGAAACTGCACGATGGCCGAAATGCTGGCATGCACCCGCACATGGCCGCGCACGCCGTCGGCGTATTCGCTGAGTTCACCCTGCATCTTGTCCAGGCTGAACAGCACCGAGCGCGCGTGGTGCAGCAGGCTTTCGCCGGCCGGTGTCAGGTCCACGCCGCGGGTGTGGCGATACAGCAGCGGCGTGCCCAGCGTGGCCTCCAGGTCCGACAGGCGCTTGCTCACGGCCGAAGCCGCGATGAATTCGCGCTCGGCCGCCTTGCCGATGCTGCCGAGCTCGCACACCGCCACAAACAGCTGAAGCGAGGTCAGGTCAATGCGGCGGGCAAAATTGCGTTCTGAGCTTTTGGGGGCCATGGGCGGGAAGGGCGGGGTGATCGGGTCATCGCTGCTGGCGATGGTTGTACGATATTTTGCGCGCAAGCATCCGTCTTTGACATCGCAATCCGCGAAGGCTGGCCTGCCGAATCATGCAGTTCCGGCTCCAGGGCATCGTTTAGGGGTGTTTCAGGCCGCTAGCCCAGGTGCACCGCGCGTAGTGCGCTATTAAAAACATAGCATGCAGTGGCCGCCGGGGAAACCCGATTGCTACGGCTCCAGAACCTGCGGACAGCAAAAAGCCCGCCGATGTCGCCATCGGGCGGGCTTTTTGCCAGAACGCCGGCGGATTAACGCTGGGCGAGGGGCTTCACGTCACGCTGCACCGAACCGGTGAACAGCTGGCGCGGACGGCCAATCTTGTACTCGGGGTCGCCAATCATTTCGTTGAGCTGGGCGATCCAGCCGACGGTGCGGGCCAGCGCAAAAATGGCGGTGAACAGCGGCACCGGAATGCCGATGGCGCGCTGCACGATGCCGGAGTAGAAGTCGACGTTGGGGTAGAGCTTGCGCGAGACAAAGTAGTCGTCTTCCAGCGCGATCTTTTCAAGCGCCATGGCCAGCTTGAACAGCGGGTCGTTTTCCAGGCCCATCTCGTGCAGCACTTCCTTGCAGGTTTCCTGCATCAGCTTGGCGCGCGGATCGTAGTTTTTGTAGACGCGGTGGCCAAAACCCATCAGCTTGACGCCGGAGTTCTTGTCCTTGACCTGCTTGATGAAGTCGCCGATTTTTTCGACACCGCCGTTTTTCTGGATGTCGCCCAGCATGTTGAGCGCCGCTTCGTTGGCGCCGCCGTGGGCCGGGCCCCAGAGGCAGGCCACGCCGGCGGCAATGGCGGCAAACGGGTTGGTGCCCGACGAGCCGCACAGGCGAACCGTCGAGGTCGAGGCGTTCTGCTCATGGTCGGCATGCAGGATGAAGATGCGGTCCAGCGCGCGCTCAAGCACCGGGTTGACCTTGTACTCCTCGCACGGCGTGGCAAACATCATGTGCAGGAAGTTGCCGGCGTAGCCCAGGTCGTTTTTGGGGTACATATAGGGCTGGCCCACGGTGTACTTGTAGGCCATGGCGACCAGCGTCGGCATCTTGGCAATCAGGCGGATCGCGGCAATTTCGCGGTGCTCCGGGTTGTTGATGTCGGTGCTGTCATGGTAGAAGGCCGACAGCGCGCCGACCAGGCCGGTCATGATGGCCATCGGGTGCGCGTCACGGCGGAAACCGCGCAGGAAAAACTGCATCTGCTCGTTGACCATCGTGTGATTGGTTACGCGGCTGACAAAGTCTTTCTTCTGGTCACCGTTGGGCAGTTCTCCGTAGAGCAGCAGGTGGCAGGTTTCCAGGTAGTCGCAGTTGGTGGCCAGCTGCTCGATCGGATAGCCGCGGTACAGCAGTTCGCCCTTGTCGCCATCGATGTAGGTGATGGCCGACTGGCAGGCCGCGGTGGACAGGAAGCCCGGGTCATAGGTGAACATGCCGGTCTGGGCATACAGCTTGCGTATGTCCACGACATCCGGGCCTACGCTGCCCTGGTACACCGGCAAGTCGATGCTGGGGCTGCCGTTGCTGAAGGACAGGGTGGCTTTGTTGTCAGCTAGCTTCATTTCATGCTTCTTTCTAATCAAGTCAAAAGGGGACTGGCACCGCACCGCTTGCTGCAGGTCGCAACAAGTTTAAAACTTCAAGGGCCTCCGAAGTAGAGGCACTTGCCTGCGAATTTGTTTCAAGCAACTGCGGCGGCTCTTTGCGCCGCAGCAGCAGATCCAGCAAGTCGTTATCGGACAAATCCATTAAATCATTCAGGCCTTTTGCCTGCCTGACAGTGAGCGTGGACTCGTAACGCCCAAAGAACTTTTCGATCAGCAGATCGTTTTCCAGCAAGCCGCGCCGGCAGCGCCACTTGAGCTTGCTCAGGGCACGCTCATCGAGCAAAGCGTCGGGGGATTCCATGGCGACCCTGCCAAATACTTGATTAGACGGCCCTCAGGACCATCATTTCCTTGATCTTGCCAATCGCGCGGGTCGGGTTCAGGCCCTTGGGGCAGACGTCGACGCAGTTCATGATGGTGTGGCAGCGGAACAGGCGGTAGGGGTCTTCCAGGTTGTCCAGGCGCTCGGCGGTAGCTTCGTCGCGGCTGTCGGCAATGAAGCGGTAGGCCTGCAGCAGGCCGGCCGGGCCGACAAACTTGTCCGGGTTCCACCAGAAGCTGGGGCAGGAGGTGGAGCAGCTGGCGCACAAAATGCACTCGTACAAGCCGTTGAGCTCATCGCGCTCCTCGGGGCTTTGCAGACGTTCTTTCTCGGGCGGCACGTTGTCGTTGATCAGGTACGGCTTGATCGAGTTGTACTGCTTGAAGAACTGCGTCATGTCCACGATCAGGTCGCGCACCACCGGCAGGCCGGGCAGCGGCTTGAGCACGATGGTGCCGGGCAGCGTGCGCATATTGGTCAGGCAGGCCAGGCCGTTCTTGCCGTTGATGTTCATGGCGTCCGAGCCACAAACCCCTTCGCGGCAGGAGCGGCGGAAGGAAATCGTCGGGTCCTGCGCCTTGAGTTTCATCAGCGCGTCCAGCAGCATGCGCTCGCTGCCATCGAGCTCGACCTCGATGGTCTGCATGTAAGGCTTGGCGTCGGTATCGGGGTCGTAGCGGTAGATCTGGAAAGTGCGTTTGGACATGGGGTGTTCTCACGGGTCTTGTTGGCTGGGCTTGGTGCACTCGGTTTTAGAAGCTGCGCACGGTCAGCGGCACGGATTCCACCGTCAGCGGCTTCATCTGCACCGGCTTGTAGCTCAGGCGGCTGCCTTCGCTATGCCAGAGGGTGTGCTTGTGCCAGTCGGTGTCGTTGCGGCCATTCGGATGCGCGGGCGTGTCGCCGTAGTCGTCCACCGAATGCGCGCCGCGGCTTTCATGGCGGGCGGCGGCCGAGACGATGGTGGCCTGGGCGGCTTCGATCAGGTTTTCAACTTCCAGCGCTTCAATGCGGGCGGTGTTGAAGATTTTGGATTTGTCTTTCAGGCCGATCTTTTTGACCCGCTCGCGCAGCCCGGCGATTTTGGCCACGCCCTCGTCCATCAGGGCCTGGGTGCGGAACACGCCGGCATGTGTCTGCATCGCGCTGCGGATGTCATTGGCCACGTCTTGCGCGTATTCGCCGTCAGTGGCGTTGTCGAGCCGGGCAATGCGCGCCAGCGTCGCGTCGGCGGCGTCGGCGGGCAGAGGCTTTTGCGTCGTGGTTTTGTTGAATTCAACAATGTGGTTGCCGGCGGCGCGGCCAAACACCAGCAGGTCGAGCAGCGAATTGGTGCCCAGGCGGTTGGCGCCATGCACGCTGACGCAGGAGCATTCGCCCACCGCATACAGGCCATTGACGACTTCGCTTTGGTTGTCGGCGTTTTGCGTGACCACCTGGCCGTGGATGTTGGTCGGGATGCCGCCCATCTGGTAGTGGATGGTGGGCACCACCGGGATCGGTTCCTTGGTGATGTCGACGTTGGCAAAGTTGTGGCCAATCTCGAACACCGACGGCAGGCGCTTCATGATGGTCTCGGCGCCCAGGTGGGTCATGTCCAGGTTGATGTAGTCCTTGTTCGGGCCGCAGCCACGGCCTTCCTTGATCTCCTGGTCCATGCAGCGCGACACGTAGTCACGCGGGGCCAAATCCTTGTAGGCCGGTGCGTAGCGTTCCATGAAACGCTCGCCGTTGCTGTTGCGCAAAATCGCGCCTTCGCCGCGGCAGCCTTCGGTCAGCAGCACGCCGGCGCCATGCACGCCGGTCGGGTGAAACTGCCAGAACTCCATGTCTTCGAGCGGAATGCCGGCGCGCGCCGCCATGCCCAGGCCGTCGCCGGTGTTGATGAAGGCGTTGGTCGATGCCGCAAAAATGCGGCCCGCGCCGCCGGTGGCCAGCAAGGTGGTTTTGGCTTCAAAAATATGCACGTCGCCGGATTCCATTTCGATGGCGGTGACGCCGACCACGTCGCCATCGGCGTCGCGGATCAGGTCCATCGCCAGCCATTCGACGAAGAAGCTGGTTTTTTCCTTGACGTTTTGCTGGTACAGCGTGTGCAGCATGGCGTGGCCGGTGCGGTCGGCGGCGGCGCAGGCGCGTTGCACCGGTTTCTCGCCGTAGTTGGCGGTGTGGCCGCCAAACGGGCGCTGGTAAATCGTGCCGTCGGGGTTGCGGTCAAACGGCATGCCCATGTGCTCCAGGTCATACACGACCTTGGGCGCTTCGCGGCACATGTATTCAATCGCGTCCTGGTCGCCGAGCCAGTCCGAGCCCTTGACGGTGTCATAGAAGTGGTAGTGCCAGTTGTCTTCACTCATGTTGCCCAGCGACGCGCCAATGCCGCCCTGCGCCGCCACGGTGTGCGAACGCGTGGGGAACACCTTGGACAGCACGGCCACGTTCAGGCCGGCGCGTGCCAGTTGTAGCGAAGCGCGCATGCCGGAGCCACCGGCACCGACGATGACGACGTCAAATTTGCGCTTGGGGAGTTTGGAGGTTGTGGACATGGTTGTTTTTTAAATAGCGGAAATCGGAGGCGGCTGGATGTGAGCTTCAGGCGTCGCGGTCGACTCAGACGCGCCACAGCACCTGAATGCCCCAGCCGGCGCAGGCCACCAGCCAGACGATGGTCAGCACCTGCAGCGACAGGCGCAGCCACACGGCCTTGATGTAGTCCATCCAGATGTCGCGCATGCCGACCCACACATGGTAGAGCAGGGCCAGGATGACGGTGAAGGTCAGCACCTTCATCCACTGCGACGAGAAAATTCCGGCCCACTGGTCGTAACCGACCGGGCCCTTGCTGAAAATCACCTGGGCCAGCAGCAGCACGGTAAAAAGGGCCATCAGGGCCGCTGTGACGCGCTGGGCCAGCCAGTCGCGCAGGCCGTAGTGCGCGCCGACAACGAGACGTTTGGAGCCGTAGTTAACAGACATGGTGTGCTCTTTTTTAATTAGTAAAGACCGAACAGCTTGGCGCCCAGCACCAGCGTCAGGGCGATGCTCACGGCGAGCGTGAAAACGGCCGATGATTTGCCGAATTCCTTGCTGACCGCCGCGTGGCTGGTGTCCATCCAGAGGTGGCGCAGACCGGCGATGAAGTGGTGCAGGTAGGCCCAGATCAGGGCCAGCGCCACCAGCTTCCAGATGAATCCGGGCAGGCCCAGCATGCCGACGTTGAAGGCCGCCTTGAACCTGGCAAAAGAGATTTCGGAGGAGATGGAGCTGTCAAACATCCAGATGATGAAGGGCATCAGGATGAACATGATGGCCCCGCTGATGCGATGCAGGATGGAGACGATGCCTGCAAGGGGGAGGCGGTAGCTGGGGAGGTCGGTGAAGGCGTTGATGTTGCGGAATTCGGGCCGCTTTTTCGCTACGGTTGTCGCTGATTCGGACATACTGGGCTTTCTATGGTTCTGAGTAACTGCTTTGTAACCCGCAAAATTTGCTCAATTCAGGATTCTATTGCAATGCAGCAATAAGCCCGGTGGCCGTTGGCGGTGGCTGCGGATTTTTGCCATGACGGCCTCAATTCAGGGTGTTGTGGTAGTGGTGGGTGTCGGTGCGGTAGTAGCCCCGGCGCAACTCCATGGGCACGTCCTGGTAGGTGTAGGCGATCCGCTCGACGCTCAGCAGGGGCGTGCCGTGCTCTACTTTTAATAGCAGTTCACGCCCGTCAGTCGCTGGCTCGGCGCGTATTTTTTCTTCCGCCCGGACCATGCGCACATTGAACTCGGTTTCAAACAATGCGTACATCGGGCCGTGGTAGTTGGCCAGGCGCTCGGCGGTCAGGCCCTTGAACGGGGCGGCCGGCAGCCAGAGGTCTTCCAGAATGGTCGGCGTGCCGGCAAAGCTCAGCACCCGGCGCGCCTGCAGCACCGCGTCGCCGGTGCGCAGCGCCAGCGCCCGCGCAATGTCGGCGCTGGCCCGCAGGCGGCGGCAGTCGATGATCTCGCGCTGGGCCGGGCCTTCGCTGCCGGGCGTGCCACTGTCGGGCACCAGCTTGAGGAAGCGAAACTGCACATGCTGCTCGGCATGGGTCGCCACGAACGTACCCTTGCCCTGGCGCCGCACCACCAGGTTGTCGGTCGCCAGTTCGTCAATCGCCTTGCGCACCGTGCCCTGGCTGACGCGGTAGCGGGCGGCCAGGTCCATCTCGGACGGAATGGCCTCGCCCGGCTTCCACTCGCCGGACTGCAGGCTTTGCAGAATCAGGCCCTTGATCTGCTGGTACAGCGGGCTGAAGGCCGGCGTCGCCCCCGCGAAATCGTCGGCAGGAGCGGCGGGAGTAGGGGTTGGGATGGCGGCCATGTGAAGGGGGGTTCAATAGCCCAAATCATATCTTATATAAGACATAAGACAAATTGACTTTGAGCGATTTTCAAGCGTAAAATGCCGGGCTGAACCCGTAGCTGGGCTTGCGGGCAAACCCGCCGCCAGGCGCCACGCGCCGCCCACTGACCGCACGATTTTTTAAACCAACCTGAAAGTTCTCAATCATGAGCAAAAAACCCGTCCGTGTTGCCGTTACCGGTGCGGCTGGCCAAATCGGTTATGCCTTGCTGTTCCGTATTGCCTCCGGCGAAATGCTGGGCAAAGACCAGCCGGTGATTTTGCAATTGCTTGAAGTGCCGGTCGAAGGCCCGCAAAAAGCGCTCAAGGGCGTGATGATGGAGCTCGACGACTGCGCCTTTCCGCTGCTGGTCGGCATGGAGGCCCATGGCGACCCGATGACGGCGTTCAAGGACGCCGACTACGCGCTGCTGGTCGGTTCGCGTCCGCGCGGCCCCGGCATGGAGCGTGCCGAGCTGCTGGCCGTCAACGGCGCCATCTTCACGGCCCAGGGCAAGGCGCTCAACGCCGTCGCCAGCCGCAACGTCAAGGTGCTGGTGGTCGGCAACCCGGCCAACACCAATGCCTACATCGCCATGAAGAGCGCGCCGGACCTGCCGCGCAAGAACTTCACCGCCATGCTGCGCCTGGACCACAATCGCGCCGCCAGCCAGCTGGCCGCCAAGACCGGCAAGGCCGTGGCCGACATTGAAAAACTCACGGTGTGGGGCAACCACTCGCCCACCATGTACGCCGACTACCGCTTTGCCACCATCAATGGCGAGAGCGTGGCCAAGATGATCAACGACCAGGAATGGAACGCCAATGTGTTCCTGCCCACGGTGGGCAAGCGCGGCGCCGCCATCATTGAAGCGCGTGGCTCCTCGTCGGCTGCCTCGGCCGCCAACGCCGCCATCGACCACATGCGCGACTGGGCCCTGGGCACCAACGGTAAATGGGTCACCATGGGCATTGCGTCGGACGGCCAGTACGGCATCCCCAAGGACACCATGTTCGGCTTCCCCGTGACCTGTGAAAACGGCGAATACAAGCTGGTCGAAGGCCTGGAAATCGACGCCTTCAGCCAGGAGCGCATCAACAAGACGCTGGAAGAGTTGCAGGGCGAACAAGCTGGCGTGGCCCATCTGCTCTGAACCTTCGATGACGCATCCGCGCGACGTGTTGTTGGGTGCCCAGGCCGGTGCCGTGCGGCTCCCGGTGTGCGACCACTACAGTGGCGTGGAGGCGCGGATGCGCAAAAGCCTGCAGTTGCAGGCCGAGATGATCGAGGAATTTGGCGCCTGCGTGTTTGACGTGACGCTGGACTGCGAGGACGGCGCACCGGCCGGCGGCGAGGCCGACCACGCGGCCATGGTGGTGGCGCTGGCGGCGCTGGCCAGTGACAGGGCCCGCGTGGCGGTTCGGGTGCATGCGGTCGACCACCCGGCGTTCGAGGCCGACATGGCCACGATTGCCGGCAAGCTGGCCCGCCATCTGTCGCACATCATGGTGCCCAAGGTCGAGTCGCTGCAAGACGTGATCCGGGCCGAACAGGCGCTGACAGACGCCGCTGCCCCCGATCTGCCGCTGCATGTGCTGATCGAGTCGCCGGCCGCGGTGCACCGCGCCTTCGAGATCGCCGCCCATCCGCGGGTGCAGTCGCTCAGCTTCGGGCTGATGGATTTTGTGTCGGCCCACAGCGGCGCCATTCCGGCCGACGGCATGAGCAGCCAGGGCCAGTTCACCCATCCGCTGGTGCTGCGCGCCAAGCTGGAGATTGCCGCCGCCTGCCATGCCCACGGCAAGGTGCCCTCGCATTGCGTGGTGACCGAGTTCAATGACGCGCAGGCCATGACGCTGGCCGCCAGCCAGGCGGCGCGCCAGCTCGGCTACACCCGCATGTGGAGCATTCACCCGAACCAGATTCGCCCCATCCTGGAGGCCTTTGCGCCCAGTGACGGGGAGATTGAAAGTGCTATAAAAATAATAGCTGCTGCCGCCCGTTCTGATTGGGCTCCAATCAGTTTTGACGGCAAACTGCAGGACCGGGCGAGTTACCGCTACTACTGGCAGGTGCTGGAGCGCGCGCACCAGACCGGCCGTTCCCTGCCGGCCGAAGCCCAGGCCTATTTCCAGAGCGCTCATCACTGAGTTTTGTCCATCTTCACCAACCGTACACCCCCTCATGAAATCCCCACACACCTCGACCCTTGCGACCGCCCTGGCTTGCGCCTTCCTGCTTGGGGGCTCCGGCGCGGCCTTGGCGCAAGCCACTGCCAAGACGGCCAAACCCGCCGCCAAGGCCGCCGCCAGCAAAAAGCCCGCCGTCAGTGCCAGCCGCACCAACCTCAAAAGCGCCGCCAAGAATGTCGCCGCAGGCATTGAGGCGGCCGAAGCCGCCATGACGCCGGCCGAGCTGGCGATTGCCGAGCGGGTGCATGTGGGCAATCTGCCGTGTGAACTGGGCGCCTCGGTCGCGCTCACGCAAGACAGCAAGGCCCCCGGCTACTTTGACGTGCAGGGCAAAAACTTCAAATACCGCATGTTCCCGGTCGCCACCACCACCGGCGCCATCCGTCTGGAAGACCAGAAGGCCGGCGCGGTCTGGCTGCAACTGGCCAACAAGTCGATGCTGATGAACCAGAAACTGGGCATTCGCCTGGCCGACGAGTGCATGAGCCCGGCGCAGGTCGCTGTCGGTGAGGCGATGAAGCTGAACCCGCCCGCCAGCGTGCTGGATGCGCCCAAGCCTGTCCCCGTGGTGATTCCCGCCGCCGCCGTGTCCGCCGCCGCCGCCGCGTCCGCCGCCCAATAAGCGCCAGACACCCAGGCGCCGCACGATCTTTAGCGCCCCGCGCAAAACCAGTTCCCGATTTTTGAACCCAGGAGAAGCCAGCATGTCGTCCGAATTTTTGCAAACCTACCGCAACCATGTTGCCGAGCGCGCCGTGCAGGGCATCCCACCCCTGCCACTGTCCGCCAAACAGACCGCGGAGCTGATTGAACTCCTGAAAAGCCCGCCCAAGGGCGAAGAAGCGTTTCTGCTCGACCTGATTACCCACCGCGTGCCGGCCGGTGTCGATGACGCGGCCAAGGTCAAGGCCAGCTATCTGGCGGCCGTGGCGCATGGCACTGAAAAGTGCGCGTTGCTGTCGCGCGAGAAAGCCACGCAGCTGCTGGGCACCATGCTGGGCGGCTACAACATCAGCCCGATGATCGAGTTGTTGGCCGACGCCGAGGACAGCGTGGCCACGCAGGCGGCCAGCGGTCTGAAAAACACCTTGTTGATGTTCGACCAGTTCCACGACGTCAAGGAAAAAGCCGACAACGGCAACAAATACGCCAAGGCCGTGCTGCAAAGCTGGGCCGATGCCGAGTGGTTCACCAGCCGCCCCGAAGTGCCTGAATCGATCATGCTGACGGTGTTCAAGGTCGCTGGCGAAATCAATACCGATGATTTGTCGCCCGCCCCCGACGCCTGGAGCCGCCCCGACATTCCGCTGCACGCCATCGCCATGCACAAGAATGCGCGCCCCGGTGTCACGCCAGAGGAAGACGGCAAGCGCGGCCCGGTCAAATTCATTGAAGAACTCAAGGCCAGGGGCAACCTGGTGGCCTATGTCGGCGATGTCGTCGGCACCGGCTCCTCGCGCAAGTCGGCCACCAACTCGGTGCTGTGGTTCACCGGCCAGGACATTCCTTTTGTGCCCAACAAGCGCTTTGGTGGTGTCTGCCTCGGCAGCAAAATTGCCCCGATTTTCTACAACACCATGGAAGACTCCGGCGCGCTGCCGATCGAGCTCGACGTGAGCCAGATGGCCATGGGCGACGTGATCGAGTTGCGTCCCTACGACGGCAAGGCCCTGAAAGACGGCCAGGTGATTGCCGAGTTCAAGCTCAAAAGCGAGGTGTTGTTTGACGAAGTGCGCGCCGGTGGCCGCATTCCGCTGATCGTCGGCCGCGGCCTGACCGCCAAGGCGCGCTTTGCGCTGGGCCTGCCCGTGTCAACGCAGTTCCGCCTGCCGCAAAACCCGGCCGATAACGGCCGCGGCTTCACGCTGGCACAAAAAATGGTCGGCCGCGCGGTCGGCCTGCCAGAAGGCCAGGGCGTGCGCCCCGGCACTTACTGCGAGCCGAAGATGACGTCAGTGGGTTCGCAAGACACCACCGGCCCCATGACGCGCGATGAACTGAAAGATCTGGCCTGCCTGGGTTTCAGCGCCGACCTGGTGATGCAGTCGTTCTGCCACACGGCGGCTTACCCCAAGCCGGTCGATGTGAAGATGCACCACGAGCTGCCCGAGTTCATGAGCACGCGCGGCGGTGTGCCGTTGCGTCCGGGTGACGGCATCATCCACAGCTGGCTCAACCGCATGCTGCTGCCCGACACGGTCGGCACCGGCGGCGACAGCCATACGCGTTTTCCCATCGGCATCAGCTTTCCGGCCGGCTCCGGCCTGGTGGCGTTTGGTGCGGCTACGGGCGTCATGCCTCTCGATATGCCTGAGTCCGTGCTGGTGCGCTTCAAGGGCGACATGCAGCCCGGCGTCACCTTGCGCGACCTGGTCAACGCCATTCCGCTGTACGCCATCAAGGCCGGTTTGCTGACGGTGGCCAAGCAGGGCAAGAAAAATATCTTCTCGGGTCGCATTCTCGAGATTGAAGGCTTGCCCAACCTGAAAGTCGAGCAGGCGTTTGAGCTCAGCGACGCCTCGGCCGAGCGTTCCGCCGGTGGCTGCACGGTGCACCTCAACAAAGAACCGATCATCGAGTACATCACCAGCAACATCACGATGTTGAAGTGGATGATTGCAACCGGCTACTCGGACGTGCGCACCATCAAGCGCCGCATTGCCGCGATGGAAGCCTGGCTGGCCGACCCGCAACTGCTCAAGGGCGATGCCGACGCTGAATACGCCGCCGTCATCGAGATCGACCTGGCCGACATCCATGAGCCCATCGTCGCCTGTCCGAACGATCCGGACGACGTGAAGACCTTGTCCGACGTGGCCGGTGCCGTCATTGACGAAGTGTTCATCGGCAGCTGCATGACCAACATCGGCCACTTCCGCGCCGCGTCCAAGCTGCTCGAAGGCAAGCGCGACATCCCGGTCAAACTCTGGATGGCACCGCCGACCAAGATGGATGCCAAGCAGCTCAGCGAAGAAGGCCATTACGGCGTGCTGGGCTCGGCCGGCGCCCGCATGGAAATGCCGGGCTGCAGCCTGTGCATGGGCAACCAGGCGCAGGTGAAAGAGGGCGCCACGGTGTTCTCCACCTCGACCCGCAACTTCCCGAATCGCCTCGGGAAAAACTCCAACGTGTACCTGGGTTCCGCCGAACTGGCAGCCATCTGCTCCAAGCTGGGCCGGATTCCGACCAAGGCCGAGTACATGGCTGACATGACCGTGCTGACGGCTGCCAGCGACACGGTGTACCAGTACCTGAACTTTGACCAGGTCAAGGACTATACCGACATGGCCAATACCGTGAAGGATGGAGTGGCGGCCTGATTTTGATCAGCTCACCAGCAAATGAAAAAGCGGCCTTCGGGCCGCTCCATCACATTCACGCCGCCACTCGTTCCGGCAACTTCATGTCCACCACGATCTCCGACCACGGAACATGTACTCGGCCGTCGTCGGCGCGCTCCACCGCCATCCAGTCGATGAGCTGATTGACGTCGGTGTGAACGTTTTTGTAGTCGCGGCCTAGGCGGCGCGCGAGTTCGGCCACGGTTAATGGCCCGGATTGGCGCAGGGCGGCGATCAGTTCCCAGCGCTTGGGTGTGAAGGCGGCGAGCATCTGGCCCATTTGTTCGAAGTTCACGCCGAAGTGGGGCCGCACTTTTTCGCCGCGCGCAATCGCTTTCATGGCGGCAGCCGCCCGGGCACCGGTCTCGCGCAGGGATTCACCCACGGTCACATTCAAAATTTGAGGGTTGGTCGTCATTGCATGGCCTCCACGTCGCGGAGAAAGTCCGCCATCAGGGTTTCAATATCCACAAACTGGTACCGAAGCTCGCGTTCGGCAAGGTGCTTGTGGTCGCCTTTGCCGCGCTCGTTGTCATAGCCCACCACGCGCTCGCCGTCGCGTACAAATACCAGTCGGTACTTGAAAGGGTGCTCTGAGGGTGGCACCGGGGTGGGCACTTGCCACACCACCATCTCCACAATGCCGCCCGCATGGGGATTGCGGGTTTTGAAAAGGAGCTGGGCGCCTGCCATAAGGCGTATCATGCCATAGTATTATGGTGCTTAAAGCCATATTTTGTTGCGTGAGTTTCAATCGTTGTTTTTGATTGAAGGACAACCGTATGAGTCGCCCAATACCAATAGCCCTTAGGGTCGTCAACCAGTCGGACGGTAGAGGATGCGTCATGGCGGCATCCACGGCGCTTCGACGGCTTTTGTGCACCCTTCGATGTCTGTCCGCAGCAAGTCTTCTGGTTGCGGCTTTACCTCTGGCTGCCCAGCAGCGCAGCAATGCCTTCAATGACCCCTTTGTTCAGGTCACGTCGGCCATCGCCAATTGCCCGGTTCCCGAAGGGCCGCTGTACACCGAGCAGGAAGTGCGCGACGCCGCGCATGTGCGGGCGCAACACGGCGGCAGCTGCTACCGGGTGGGCCGTTGCCGGCTGGCCAATTCCTATCTGTACGACCAGGAAATCATTCCGCGCGTCTCGCAGTACATCAGGCTTGATGGTCGTTTCGACAACACCAGTGTGTGGGTGCAAGGCGAACGCCGGCTGGTCCTGCTCATGGGCTGTGTCGCCAGTCGCGAGCAGTCAGAGGCGCTGGAAAAAGCGGTCTGGCTGGTCGATGACGTCATGGGCGTCGTGAATTACCTGAAAGTGGGCGACGAAGCAGCGCGTTATCCGCTGGCGCAGCCCCAGGAAAAAACACCCTAAGTGCCGTCTAGCGCTTGACCTCGTCCACCAGCGCCCGGAACTCATCGATGTCTTCAAAACTGCGGTAGACGCTGGCAAAGCGGATGTAGGCGACCTTGTCGAGCTTTTTCAGCTCGCGCATGACCAGCTCGCCGATGCGGTTGGAGGCGACTTCGCGCAGACCCAGGCTCAACAGCTTTTCTTCGATGCGCTCGATGGCGGAGTCGATCTGCTCGGTGCTGACCGGCCGCTTGCGCAGCGCCAGGTTCATGGAGCCGAGGATTTTGCCGCGCTTGTATTCGATGCGCCTGCCGTCTTTTTTGACGATGGCCGGAAAGTTGACATCGGGCCGTTCGTAGGTGGTAAAGCGCTTTTCACAGGCGCTGCACTGGCGGCGGCGGCGTATGAAGTCGGCGTCTTCGGACACCCGGGTTTCGACCACCTGGGTCTCAAGGTTGCCGCAGAAGGGGCATTTCATGCGGCCGCCTGCTTCTGATTAACGGTAAACCGGAAAGCGGCTGGTCAGTGCATTGACCTTGGCGCGCACGGCTTCGATGGTGGCGGCGTCGCGCGGGTTGTCCAGCACGTCGGCAATCAGGTTGGCGGTGAGGCGGGCTTCCTCGTCCTTGAAGCCGCGCGTCGTCATGGCCGGGGTGCCGATGCGCACGCCGCTGGTCACCATCGGCTTTTCCGGGTCGTTCGGAATGGCATTTTTGTTGATGGTCATGTGGGCGCTGCCCAGCACGGCCTCGGCTTCCTTGCCGGTGATCTGCTTGGAGCGCAAATCAACCAGCATCAAATGGCTTTCGGTGCGGCCGCTGACGATGCGCAGGCCGCGCTGGGTCAGGGTTTCGGCCATGATCTGGGCGTTTTTCAGCACCTGCTGCTGGTAGCTTTTGAATTCTGGCGACAGCGCTTCCTTGAAGGCCACGGCCTTGGCCGCAATCACATGCATCAGCGGGCCGCCCTGCAGGCCCGGGAAGATGGCGCTGTTGATGGCTTTTTCGTGCTGGGCCTTCATCAAAATAATGCCGCCGCGCGGGCCGCGCAGGCTTTTGTGCGTGGTCGAGGTCACGATGTCGGCGTGCGGCACCGGGTTCGGGTACACGCCGGCGGCCACCAGGCCCGCGTAGTGGGCAATGTCGACCATGAAGATCGCGCCGACATCCTTGGCGACCCTGGCAAAGCGCTCAAAGTCAATGCGCAGGCTGTAGGCCGACGCGCCCGCGATGATCAGCTTGGGCCTGGACTCGTGGGCCTTGCGCTCCATGGCGTCATAGTCGATTTCTTCCTTGTCATTGAGGCCGTAGGACACCACGTTGAACCACTTGCCGCTCATGTTCAGCGCCATGCCGTGGGTCAGGTGGCCGCCTTCGGCCAGGCTCATGCCCATGATGGTGTCGCCGGGCTTCAAAAAGGCCAGAAACACCGCCTCGTTGGCCGACGCGCCGCAATGCGGCTGCACGTTGGCGGCTTCGGCGCCAAAAATCTGCTTGATGCGGTCAATGGCGAGCTGCTCGGCCACGTCCACATGCTCGCAGCCGCCGTAGTAGCGGCGGCCGGGGTAGCCTTCGGCGTATTTGTTGGTCAGCTGCGAGCCCTGCGCGGCCATGACGGCGGGCGAGGCGTAGTTTTCGCTGGCGATCAGCTCGATGTGATGCTCTTGCCGGGCATTCTCGGCCTGGATGGCGGCAAAAAGTTCGGGGTCGGTCTGTTCAACAAGAATGGTGCGGTCGTACATGGCAGTCCTTCAAGACTTGAATCCTTGTCCTTGTGCATCAATGAAGTGGCAAGGAAGCAAGGGCTGCCCAGGCGAACGGCTGAACGCTTGGGCCACACGGCTTTAGCGGTGCGCTTCCCAGTGGTGTCCCACGTCAGCCTCCAAAAGCCGCCAGGGCCTGGACGCCTATCGCCAGTTGCGCACCTCGCTAGTGTAACTTAGCCGGTTTGGGGCGCAAAAAAGCCGGGGCTGGCCCGGCTGATGTGAAGAGCGGCGTGAAATCCGCTCAGGATTTGTCCAGCAGCGCGACTTTTTCAGGCGCTTGACTGGCGGGCTCCTGGGCCGTGGACTTGGCTGGCAGCGACGCCGGAATCGAGCGCGCTGGCGCGGGCGACGCGTAAAACGGCGAGGTCGACGGTGCGCGCTTGCCGCCCACCACCGCCAGCAGGCGGCCATGTTCGGCCATGACCTTGCTGGCGTAGCCGCCGTCATCGTTCAGATTGGCCGCGCCGACGTAGTATTTCAGGCCGCCTTCAACCGAGCCGGCGCGGGCGATGCACTCCTGCAGCACCTTCACGCCGACGCGCAGGTTGGTCACCGGGTCAAACGCCGCCAGCTTGCCGCCAAAATTTTCGTACTTGTCATGGTGGATCTTGGTCATGACCTGCATCAGGCCCTGGGCGCCGACCGGGCTTTGGGCAAACGGGTTAAAGCCCGATTCAATCGCCATGACGGCCAGGATCAGGGTCGGGTCGAGCCGGACTTTCTGGCCGATCTCAAAGGCGGCGGACACCAGCACGCTCAGCGGCTCGGGCGCCACCGCGTATTTTTTGCTCAGCCAGTAGGCCACGGCGGCCTGTTGCTGGGGCAGGTCCTTGGGGTTGGAGGCCGTGGCGCGCTGAATCGCGTCCGGCTCGACGAACTCGGGCTCGACAAAACCGATGACGGCTTGCTGGCGCTCCTGCAGCCAGGTGATGAGTTTTGTTTCGCCGGCCTGACGCAGGTCGGGCCGGGCCGTCAGCGTGATGACGCCGAACACCACGACCAGGCCGAGCAGGGCAAAGCTGTTGTGCGTGATCTCGAAAAAACCCTGGGCAATGTCGTCGGCCGTGTTGGCAAGACTGCTGCGCACATTTGTCAGATGAGCCCTGAGCTGCGGCTTCAAGCCGGTGTTTCCTGGCGCTGTCATAGCACTCCTTTTCTACGCATGCCGGGCCGCAGGGGCCTGGCAGGCTTTGATTGGGTCGCCACTAGCCGGGGCGTGCCCTGGCGGTATGGACCCTGATTTTGCGTTGCCGGCTTCGGCAGCGGGTTCGGGTTGTCCCTAGGATTTTCGGGGGACTGGCGGATTCTAGTGGGCTCGTTAATAACCTGTCAATAATAACAAATTCATTCTTTATATCGTAAGGTCATTGCTGAGCGCGTTTGACAGGCCAAAACCGCCCAGAATGCGCGGATTCCCGCTGGTTTGGGGGCGACGGTCTATTTGAGGTTCGCTGGGCGCTTGCCTGGGAGGCTGCCGCCGCCGCTTTGGGCTGGCCTGCTTTGTGTTCGTTTCTTTGCGCGTTGTATCAAAGAGTTCTGCAATCGCGGTGCTGACGCTGATTGAAAAATTGCGCTTGCCTGCCGCGCGGCTACGGGTTAACCTGCAGTTGCCTGACTCGTTCAGGCAACCGCCGGGTAACCAACCCTGGTAAAACT
Source organism: Polaromonas sp. (assembly GCF_031411155.1). Lineage (GTDB taxonomy): Bacteria > Pseudomonadota > Gammaproteobacteria > Burkholderiales > Burkholderiaceae_C > Polaromonas. Next base: position 25,689 of record NZ_JANOAL010000077.1, read on the forward strand.
GGAAGCAATCACTTGCTTCCAATGCACCGTGAGACGATTCATCTCTCCTCTGCAATCCCCCGACGGCATGGGCCTTAAGCCCGCCGTCAACCCCGGTCAGTGAAGCTGCCCGGGGTTTTTCATTTGGGGCGGGCAAAATCGGCCAAATCGGCCAAATCGGCCAAATCGGCCAAAACCGCCCGAAACTGCGCAAATCCCGTCTATCTTTCAGAAAAGTCATTGACCTTTTCAATCAGCCATTGACCTTTGCGCCCCGGCGTTAAAAACTCGGCGCCTATGAAAATAATTGATCTGAAGAGCAAGCTGGCGGTTGTGGCGGGCGGGGTGGCGGCAGGGGCACTAGCGCTGGCCACCGCACCGGCATGGCGGCGTCGCGCGGCCTGGAGCCTGGGCGGCTTGCTGCTGCTGTGGGCGCTGGCCTGGGCCGCGGTGCCGCCGATTGTGAAGTCGCAACTGGAGAAAATCGCCTCTGAAAAACTGGGCCGCCAGGTCACGCTGGGTGCGGTGGACTTCAAGCCCTGGTCGCTGGAGCTGACCCTCAATGACCTGGCGATTGCCAAACGCGGCCCGGCCGCGGCTTCCGCTGCCCCCGCAGCGGCCCAGTTCACGCTCAAGCGCCTCTATATAGATGCGGAGCTGTCGTCGCTGCTGCGGCTGGCGCCCGTGGTGGACGCGATTTCGATGGAGGCGCCGGTGCTGTCGCTGACCCACCTGGGCCAGGGCCGTTATGACATTGACGACCTGCTCGCGCGCCTGCGGTCGCCTGACGATGGCCCGGCCAGCGAGCCGCCGCGCTTTGCGCTGTACAACCTGGTGCTCAGCGGCGGCCAGATCGACTTTGTGGACCAGCCGGTGGGCCAGACCCATGCGTTGCGCGCGCTCCATCTGTCGGTGCCTTTTTTAAGCAACCTGGCGTCCCAGCGCGAGGTCAAAATCGCGCCGCATCTGGCCTTCACGCTCAATGGCAGCCGTTTTGACAGCGCCGCCGAGGGCACGCCGTTTGCCCGGACGCGCAAGACCGATGCGACGCTCAAGTTCAGCCGCCTGGACCTGAGCCCCTACCTGGCCTACTGGCCGTCCGGCCTGCCGGTCCGGCTGCAGGCCGCCATGCTCCAGGCCGATCTCAAGCTGGCGTTTGAGCAGACCCCGGCCAGCGTGGTCAGGCTGTCGGGCAGCGTGTCGGCCGACCAGGTGCGCGCGCTCGATACGCACAGCCCGGCCCGCGAGCTGCTGGCGTTCGAGCGCCTGCAGGTCCAGCTGGACGACGTGCGGCCTTTGGCGCAGTTCGTCAAGCTGTCCCAGGTGACGCTGACCGCGCCCACGCTCAACCTCACGCGCGACCCGGCAGGGCGGCTGAACCTGCTGCCGCCGGCCGTGCAAGGTGGGCAGGGCGCGCACGGTGCTCCTGAAAAGATAGCTGAAGATGCAGATTCTGTAGGGGCTGGAGGCCAAAAAGACCCCAAAACACCGGCCACCTCGGCCACTGCGGCCACCGCGGCCACCGCGGCTCCAGCCAGCGCCAGCCCGCCGTGGAAGATCCAGATTGCCAGCGCCACCGTGCAGGGCGGCCGGCTCAACTGGCGCGACGAAACCCTGGCGTCGCCGGCCCAGATCGGCCTGAAGGATCTGGCGCTGCAGGCCTCAAGCATTGCCATGCCTTTTGTCGCCAGCGCGCCGCTGCAGTTCAAGGGCTCGCTGGGCCTGGACCCCGGCAGCACCGCCGCCGCAGGCGCGCCCACGCTGCTCAGCTTTAGCGGCTCGGCCACCGACCAGGCGGCCCAGCTCAATGCCAGCGCCAGCGCCTGGCCGCTCAAGCTGGCGGCCCAATACGTCGGCCAGTTTTTGCTGCCGGCGCTGGGTGGCCAGCTCGATGCCGAGTTCGCCGTCAACTGGCAGGCCGCCCGCCCCGACCAGCCGCAAAGCCTGCAGATTACCGCACCGCTACTGGCGCTGCGCGAGGTGCAGCTGGCGCAGGGCAAGCATTCGCTGGTGTCCATCAAGCAGGTCGATCTCTCTGGCATGGCCATCGAGCTGCCCGGCCAGACCTTCAAGGCCGGCAAACTGCTGCTGACCCAGCCCAAAGCCCTGGTCGAGCGCGGCGCCGACAAGCGCTGGATGTACGAGCGCTGGATGGTCGCCCAGGGCCAGACATCGAAACCCGCCGCGCCGCCACCCACCACCGCCGCCAGCCGCGCCAGCGCGCCGAGCTGGGCCGTGGCGATTGACGAGGTGCAGTTTGAGGGCGGCGCGCTGTCGTTTTCCGACAAGGCCGTGGGCCCTGGCAGCAAGCCGGTGGTGTTTGAAATCACGGCGGCCAGGGCCCAGCTCGGCGGGCTGCTGCTCGACGACCGGCCCGCGGCCAAGGCGCAGGCCGCCAAAGCCATGCCGCTCAGCGCATCGCTCAAGCTGGCCAGCGGCCGCTCTGAGCCCGGCCAGCTCGACTTCAAGGGCAGCCTGGGCCTGGCGCCGCAGTTGCAGGCGCAGGGCCGGCTGGTGTTTGAGCGCCTGCCGGTGCAGGCCTTCGAGCCCTACTTTGCCGACACGCTCAATATAGAGCTGCTGCGCGCCGACGCCAGCTTCAGGGGCCAGGTGGCCTGGCGCCAGAGCGCCGCCGGGCCGCAGGCCCGGGTGGCGGGCGATGGGGCGCTGGAAGCGTTCAAGGCGAATACAACAGGTCGGGCGCTGGCCCCGAGCGAGGAGCTGCTGGCCTGGAAGGCGCTGAACCTGCGCGGACTCTCGGTCGCGCTGGAGCCGGCCAAGGCGACCCAGGTCGGGGTGAAAGAAACCGTGCTGACCGACTTTTTTGCCCGTGTCATCGTCATGCCCGACGGCCGCATCAACCTGCAGGACTTGCTCAAACCCGCCGCCGGGCCGGCTGGCGCCAGCGCTACCGCCTTGCCCGGCGCGCCGGATGCTACAAAAACAATAGCTGTGAGCGCACAAAACACGGGGGCTGGCGGCCAAAATGACCTCAAAAAAGCGGTCCAGGCTGTGCCGCCGGCCCAAGCCGCGCCTTCAGCCAGCCCGGCACCCGTCATCAGCTTCGGCCCGATGACGCTGGTCAACGGCAAGGTGCTGTTCTCCGACCGTTTCATCAAACCCAACTACAGCGCCAACCTGAGCGAGCTGACCGGCAAGCTAGGCGCGTTTTCCTCGCTGGCGCCGGCTTCGGGTCCGCCCGCCATGGCCGACCTGGAACTGCGCGGCAAGGCCGAAGGCACCGCCTCGCTGGAGATTCTGGGCAAGCTCAACCCGCTGGCCAAGCCGCTGGCGCTCGACATCACCGGCAAGGTGCGCGACCTGGAGCTGCCGCCGCTGTCGCCCTATGCCATCAAGTACGCCGGTTACGGCATCAACCGCGGCAAGCTCAGTGTCGATGTGAACTATGTGGTGCTGCCCGACGGACGGCTGACCGCCAGCAACAAGCTGGTGCTGAACCAGCTCAGTTTTGGCGACAAGGTCGAGGGCGCCAGCGCCAGCCTGCCGGTCAAGCTGGCGGTGGCGCTGCTGGCCGACCGCAACGGCGTGATCGACCTGGACCTGCCCATCAGCGGCTCGCTCAACGACCCGCAGTTCAGCCTCGGCCCCGTCATCGTCAAGGTCATCCTCAACGTCATCGTCAAGGCCATCACCGCGCCGTTCAGCCTGCTGGCCGGTGCGCTGGGCGGCGGCGGTGAAGAACTCAGCAGCGTCAGCTTTGCCCCCGGCAGCGCCCGGCTGGCGCCGGCCGCCACGGCCGGGCTCGACAAGGTGGCCAAGGCGCTGCTGGACCGGCCCGCGCTCAGGCTCACGGTGGTCGGCACGAGCAACCTTGACGCCGAGCGCGAGGGCTTCAAGCGCGAGCGGCTCGACGCGCTGGTTGAACGGGTCAGCGCCGAAAAGCGCCGCGGCACGGTCAAGGAAGGCGGCGCCAGCGCAAGCGCCGCCGTCAGCATCAGCCCGGCCGACTACCCCGGCCTGCTCAAGGAAGTCTACAAACGCGCCGACCTGCCGAAACCGCGCAACCTGATCGGCCTGGCCAAAGAGCTGCCGGTGGCCGAGATGGAAGCGCTGCTGCTGGCCGACATCAAGGTCAGCGAAGACGCCATGCGCGAGCTGGCGCTGCAGCGCGGCGTGGCCGTCAAGGACTACCTGGCCGGCAAGAGCCTGCCCGCCGAGCG
>NZ_JANOAL010000078.1:0-3588 GCF_031411155.1 Polaromonas sp.
CGATTTTGACGCTGGGTAAAGTGGAAAACGCATCGCTTATTCGGGAGAAAACGGGCCTCAGCGTTGCCGGGTTCACACGCGTGCTAGACAACTACGGCGTTCGTCACACGATCAAGCAGCATGGCAGCGCCGCGAAAGAGGCGCGGCGCGGTCAGATCGCCGTCACGCTGGAGGATTTTGAGAAGATCGTGCTGATAACTTCGCAGCCTGACAACATATTTGCCGATGGCAAAAACAAGATCGGTCGTGATGTACTTGTGTTTGTCAAAGTGATTGACGGCATCGGTTACCGGCATGTCGAGGAAATTCGAGCCAAGCACAAACTCGTTGCCACGGATTCGATGCGCAAGAAAAAAGGCGCCTGGAGCGCCTGATGGGAATAACTCGAATGCCTCAAAAAAACACCCGCGACGAGTGCATGCTGGCTTTCGCCCCCTTCTCTCAACGTCCGAAACGGCTTCGCGGGTGAATCGAGATTTTAATCCGTAAACCACTATTCCGCAAAACAAATGACCCTCCTCTCCCTCAAGTCCTACCAGCAAGCCGCCCTGGACGCGCTGCGGGCCTTCGCCCGTGCGGCCCAGCTCAAGGGCCCCGCGCTGGCTTTTGGCGAGCAGGTGGGGAGGCCCTACAACCCGGACCCGTTTGGTGAGGTTCCGTGTATTTGCCTGCGCATTCCCACGGGCGGCGGTAAAACGCTGATGGCGGCGCATGCCGTCAACGTGCTGGCCGAGGAATGGCGCGCCACCGATGCGCCGGTGGCGGTTTGGCTGGTGCCCAGTGACACGATTCGCAGCCAGACGCTGAAGGCGCTTCAGACCACCGGCCACCCGTATCGCGAGGCACTGGAGGCCAGCTACGGCGCCGGCGTGCGCGTCTGCGTGCTCGAAGACCTGGCCAACATCGCGCCGCCGGATTGGGGCCAGCGCGCCGTGGTCGTCGTCGCCACGATTCAGAGCTTTCGCATTGACGACACCGACAAACGCAATGTGTACAGCTTTTCGGAGAGTTTTGAACGGCACTTCAAGGGCGCGGGCGACGACCGTTTGCGGGTGCTGCAGGGCCTGCCTGACTCGCTGGTCACGGCTGAAGAAGCTGAAAACGACAAGACGGGCGTGCTGCCCGGATTCATCGGCCAGCCGCGCTGGAGCCTGGCGAACTGGCTGGCGCTGCACGAGCCGCTACTGATCGTGGACGAGGCACACAACACCAAGACCGACAAGAGCTTTACCGCGCTCAAGCGCCTGAACCCGAGCGCGATTCTGGAGCTGACGGCAACACCCATCCCGGCCAAAACCAATGTGCTGTACCACGTCAGCGCGCAGGAGCTGGCGGCCGAAAGCATGATCAAGCTGCCGATTGCCCTTAGCGAACACCCCGAGGGCTGGCAGCAGGCGGTGTTTGCCGCGGTGCAAAACCAGCGCGCGCTGGAGGGCGAGGCGCTGAAAGACGAGGCGGCGGGCCATGGCTATGTGAGGCCGATTGTGCTGTTTCAGGCGCAAAACGCGGGTGACGAGGTGCCGCCGGAAGCCCTGCGCAGCCACCTGGAACACGAGCTGCACATTCCCGCCGCGCAGATCAAGGTGGCGACCGGCGACACGCGCGAGCTGGAGGGGCTGGACCTGGCCGCGCGCGACTGCCCGGTTCGCTTTGTCATCACGGTGCAGGCGCTGCGCGAAGGCTGGGATTGCCCGTTTGCCTATGTGCTGTGCTCGCTGCAAAAGCTCTCCAGCGCGACGGCGGTTGAGCAGTTGCTGGGCCGGGTGCTGCGCATGCCTTACGCCAGCCCGCGTGGGCGGGAAGCGCTCAACCGGGCCTACGCGCATGTCTGCGAGGCGGAGTTTTCTACCGCCGCCCATGAGCTGGCGGACCGCCTGATCAACAACATGGGCTTCGAGGCGCTGGATGTGGCGTCGATGGTGGTGCAGCAGTCGGTGCTACCTCTTTTTGACCCGATTTATGAGTCAAATCAGCCTCTAGCCCATGTAGAACCTGCTCAAGTAGCTACTGATTTCATAGCACCAGCACCCACGCCAGAATTGCAGGCGGCCGCAGGCGTGAGGGTCGCAAGCCTTGCCGGTGAGCAAAAAGTGGTGGTCACCGGACACATCAGCCCCGAGCTGGAGGCGCTGCTGCTGGCCCAGGTGCGCGGCCCCAAAAAGCAGGAACAGGTGCAGGCCAGGGTGGCGCAGCACAACGCGCTGGTCGCGGCGCAAAGCGCGCCGGCGTCGCGCGGCGAACACTTTGCACCTATCCCGACGCTGGCCTACCGCAGCACGCCGCAGGGCCAGCTCTGGCCGCTGGAGCGTGAAGCGGTGCTGGAGGCGGTGGAACTTGACCTGTTGAGCCCTGAAGCGCTGCAGCTGCCGGGTTTTCAGGTGGTCGAGCAGTCCAACAGCTTTGAGATTTACCTGAAAGACGCGCACATCAAGCTGCGGGCGGCGGACGCCAGCCAGATTGCCTTTGACTATGGCTCCAGCAGCATCACGGCCGATGATCTGGTGCGCTGGCTGGACCAGTCGCTGTTTCAAAAGCTGCCCGAATTGACCCAGGGCCAGCGAAACGCCTATTTTTCGGCGGTGGTCAGCCATTTGATGCATGAAAAAGGCCTGCCGCTGCTGACCCTGGCCAAGGCGCGCTTCAGATTAGCGCAGGACATCGAGGCGCGGGTCGGGGATTTGAAGGACAAGGCGGCGAAAACCCAGTTCCGGCAGCTGGTGCTGGAAGGTGCGTGGGAGATTGCGCCCGACTGGACCCGGCCGCTGTTGTTTGAGGCGAATCGCTACCCGGTGCCCGCCGGCTCGCGCTACGGCGGGCGCTATGAGTTTCGCAAGCACTTTTACCCGGTGCTGGCGGATTTGAAAGACGGCGGCGAAGAATTTGCCTGCGCCCAGTTGCTCGACCAGCATGCCAAGGTCAAACACTGGGTGCGCAATCTGACCAGCGCGCCCTGCGGCTTTGCGCTGGCCACGTCGCGGGGCCGGTTCTTCCCGGACTTTGTGGCCGAACTGCTCGACGGGCGCATCGCCGTCGTGGAATACAAGGGCGCGCACCTGCTGAATGACCCGTATGAGATTGAAAAGCGGCAAATTGGCGAGTTGTGGGCGCGCAAGAGCAATAAGCGCTGCCTGTTTGGCCAGATTGCCAAGGAACGCGAGGGGGTGGGCATGTCGGGGCAGCTGGACGCCTTGCTGGCATGAATCACATGAACGAAATGCCCATCGAAATTCGCCAGCTCGGCCGGGTCGACTACCGGCCCACCTACCAGGCCATGCAGGCCTTCACCGAGGCCCGCAGCCGTGCCATTTCCAGTCAAATCGGGCTCCTGCCCAGGCAGGACGTGCCCGATGAGCTATGGATTTGTGAGCACCCGTCGGTCTATACGCAGGGCCTGGCGGGCAAAATCGAACATATCCTGAACCCCGGCGACATCCCGGTGGTGCAGACCAACCGCGGTGGCCAGGTCACTTACCACGGCCCGGGCCAGGTGGTGGCCTATCCGCTGGTGGATCTGAAGCGCGCCGGCTATTTCGTCAAGGAATATGTCTACCGCATCGAGGAGGCCGTCATCAAGACGCTGGCGCATTT
>NZ_JANOAL010000079.1:0-5444 GCF_031411155.1 Polaromonas sp.
ACCTCGGCGTCGGTGGCCAGAAAAGCGCCCAGGCGGTCGTGCTGCGCAATGCGCGCCAGGAAGTGCCGGGTCGCTTCGACGCTGGACACCTCGCGGGCGGCCAGCTGGGCGGCCAGTTCGGCCACGCCCAGGTCATGCAGGTCTTTGTTTGGGCTGCTCATGCTCATTCGATCACCTTGGGCACCAGAAACAGGCCACGCTCCACGGCCGGCGCGCTGACCTGGCTGGCTTCGCGCTGGTTCGGTTCGCTGGCAACGTCCTCGCGCAGCCGCAGGGCGACCTCGCCCAGCACCGCCGCCGGGTGCGCCAGCGGCGCCACGCCGTCGGTATTGACGGCGTCCATCTGCGCCACCAGGGCGAAAAAACCGTTGAGCTGGCTCAGGGTGCGTTCGGTTTCGTCGGGACGCAATTCCAGCCGCGCCAGATTGGCGACGCGGGCGATGTCTTGGGGTGTCAATGCCATGGGGTGGTAAAAATAGAGTAGGGAGGGTGCACTACAGAGGGGAAAACGCGGGCTGAAACCAGGTGTAAAGCTGAAAAATGGCCCGCCGCAGGCCTAGTGATTCACAGGGGATGCGGTATTATCCCGCCTTTGGTGTGAAATCAAGGCTGGATGCGCGCTTTAGGCGCTTTTTGCGTGCTGGAAACCGGTTTTCGGCCGGTTCTTCGGGGTTTCGTAAAATTCCGGCTCCGCTTTTTTCAATAAATTTCAAAAAATTAATTAATCATAAAAGGTGATGACGCAACGAAGCTTGCGCATGCCCCAACCGGATTCCTGTTTATGTTTGAAGCATTCCGTCGGTATTTTTCCACCGACCTGGCGATCGACCTTGGCACTGCCAACACCCTGATTTATGTCCGTGACCGCGGGATTGTGCTGGATGAGCCGTCCGTGGTGGCGATTCGCCACGAAGGCGGCCCCCAGGGCAAAAAAACCATCCAGGCCGTCGGCCACGAAGCCAAGGCCATGCTGGGCAAGGTGCCCGGCAACATCGAAGCCATCCGGCCCATGAAGGACGGCGTGATCGCCGACTTCACCGTGACCGAGCAGATGCTCAAGCAGTTCATCAAGATGGTGCATCCGCGCAGCCTGTTCAAGCCCAGCCCGCGCATCATCATCTGCGTGCCCTGCGGCTCGACCCAGGTCGAGCGCCGCGCCATCCGCGAAAGCGCCCTGGGCGCCGGCGCCAGCGATGTCTACCTGATCGAAGAACCGATGGCCGCCGCGATTGGCGCCGGCCTGCCGGTGTCCGAGGCCAGCGGCTCCATGGTGGTCGATATCGGCGGCGGCACCACCGAGGTCGGCGTGATCTCGCTCGGCGGCATGGTCTACAAGGGCAGCGTGCGCGTCGGCGGCGACCGCTTCGACGACGCCATCATCAACTACATCCGCCGCAACTACGGCATGCTGATTGGCGAGCCGACGGCGGAAGCCATCAAGAAAAGCATAGGCTCGGCCTTTCCGGGCTCCGAAGTCAAGGAAATGGAAGTCAAGGGCCGCAACCTGTCGGAAGGCGTGCCGCGCAGCTTCACCATCAGTTCCAACGAGATTCTCGAAGCCCTGACCGACCCGCTCAACAACATCGTCAGCGCCGTCAAGAACGCACTGGAGCAGACGCCGCCCGAACTCGGCGCCGACATTGCCGACCGCGGCATGATGCTGACCGGCGGCGGCGCGCTGCTGCGCGACCTGGACCGCCTGCTGGCCGAGGAAACCGGCCTGCCGGTGCTGGTGGCCGAAGAGCCGCTGACCTGCGTGGTGCGCGGTTGCGGCATGGCGCTGGAGCGCATGGACCGCATGGGCTCGATTTTCACCTCGGAATAAGAGCCCGCCACGGCTGTTCCTTCACCCTATCAAGCCGGGTCAGCCTGACAGCGAACCATGCCCTTAGGAACCCTAGACAGATCCCCGCCGCCCATTTTCAAACAGGGGCCATCGGCGCTGTCCAAGCTGGTGTTTTTCAGCGCGCTGGCGCTGTTTCTGATGGTGGCCGACACCCGCTTTCGCATCACCCAGCCGGTGCGGGCGGCGCTGGCCACCGCCCTGTACCCGGTTCAATGGCTGGCCATGCAGCCGGTGCGGGCGGCCAGAAACGCCAGTGAGTATTTCACCGGCCTGGAGCAGGCCAAATCCGACAGCGAGGAGGCACGCAAGAAGCTGGCGCTGCAGTCGCTGCGCGCCAGCCAGGTGGAACTGCTGACGCAGGAAAACAACCGGTTGCGCAAGCTGCTGGCGCTGCGCGAGCAGCTCACCACCAGCGTGGTGGCCGCCGAAGTGCTGTACGACGCCGCCGACCCCTATACCCGCAAGGTGATTATCGACAAGGGCCTGGTCCAGGACGTGGCGCTGGGCTCGCCCGTGCTGGACGAGTTTGGCGTGCTCGGGCAGGTAACCCGGGTGCACCCGCTGGTCAGCGAGGTGACGCTGGTGGTCGACCGCGACCTGGCGATTCCGGTGCTCAATGTGCGCACCGGCGCGCGCAGCGTGGCCTATGGCGACCCGTCCACCCTTGGCAGCGGGCTGGAGCTGCGTTTCATGGGCAGCAACGCCGATACCCAGGTCGGTGACCTGCTCACCACCAGCGGTGTTGACGGGGTCTACCCGCCCGGCCTGCCGGTGGCCAAGATCAGCCGGATCGAGCGCCGCGCCGAATCGGCGTTTGCCAAGATTTACTGCACGCCGCAGGCGCTGGTGTCGGGCGCGCGCCACGTCATGGTGGTCAAGCCCGTGACCGGCCAGATCCCGGCGCTGCCCGACAGCCCCGCGCCGGAACTCCCCGCCAGAAAAAAGGCCGCCAAATGATCATGCCCTCAGGCCAGCAACTGCTGCTGCCCGCCAACCCGGTGTTCATCTGGAGCAGCCTGATAGGCGCAATGCTGCTGAACATGCTGCCGCTGGGGCGAGTGCCCTGGATGCCCGACTTTCTGGCGCTGGTGCTGGTGTTCTGGAATGTGCACCAGCCGCTGCGCGTCGGCATTGGCCTGGCCTTCATGTTTGGCCTGGGCATGGACGTGCACCAGTCGTCGCTGCTCGGCCAGCATGCCCTGTCCTACACCGCGCTGAGCTTTTTTGCCGCCATGATTCACCGCCGCCTGCTCTGGTTTGCCGTGCCCTCGCAGGCCCTGCAGGTGCTGCCGCTGTTTGCCGTGGCGCATGGCGTGGAACTGCTGATCCGCATGATAGGCGGCGGGATATTTCCGGGCTGGATCATGCTGCTGGCGCCGCTCGGCGAGTCCCTGCTGTGGCCGGTGGCCAGCGTGCTGCTCTTGGTGCCGCAACGCCGCGCGCCGAATCCGGATCAGAACCGGCCGCTCTAGATGGCCCCCACGCTTTTCACTTCGTGTAATGCGCTGCCCCCCGGGGGGGCTGGCCTTGCTTGGGGCGGCCCGGCGCTGCGGCCGTTGCCCCCACGCTCGCTCACTGCGTGTAGCTCATTGCCCCCCGAGGGGGCCGCCCCGCCTGCGGCCCGGCAAAGCCGGTTCCGCGGCTCGGATTGGGTTGGGAGCGCAGAGACCGGTGCGGCGCTTTGGTACGATATCAAATGGCTACAGCACTCCCCGCAATGCTAGCAGGGGCCGCGGAACTGGCTTCGCCAGGCCGCAGGCGCAGCGGCCCCCTCGGGGGGCAGGGAGCTACACGCAGTGAGCGACCGTGGGGGCCACATCTTGACTGAACTGCGCAATGTTGAGGCTGACCTGTCGCGCTTTCGTGCCCGGGTGCTGGCGGCCAGCCTGGTGGTGCTGTGCGCGTTTGCGCTGCTGGCGGCGCGGCTGGTGTATCTGCAGGTGTATCGCCACACCGACCTGAACGAGCAGGCCGAAAGCAACCGCACCGCCATCGTGCCCATCGTGCCGAATCGCGGACTGATCCTGGACCGCAACGGCGTGGTGCTGGCCACCAACTACTCGGCCTACACGCTGGAGATCACGCCGTCCAAGGTGGCCAACCTGGAGGAAACCATTGCCGCGCTGGAGAAGGTGGTGGACATCCAGCTGCGCGACAAGCGGCGCTTCAAGCGCCTGCGCGAAGAGTCCAAGAATTTTGAATCGCTGCCGATACGGACCCGGCTCAGTGACGAGGAAGTGGCCCGTTTTGCCGCGCAACGCTACCGTTTTCCGGGCGTGGACATCAAGGCGCGGCTGTTTCGCAGCTACCCGCATGGCGAGCTCGGCAGCCATGTGGTGGGCTACATCGGCCGCATCAACCAGGCCGAAAAGGAAAGCATCGAAGACAACGACGACGAGGGCAACTACCGCGGCACCGACTACATCGGCAAGCTCGGGGTCGAGCAGAGTTTTGAAAAACAGCTGCACGGCACCACCGGGGTCGAGCAGGTCGAAACCTCGGCCGGCGGGCGCGCCGTGCGCAAGCTGGCCAGCAGCCCGGCCACCCCCGGCAACACCGTCATGCTGTCGCTCGACATCGGCCTGCAAAAGCTCGTCGAAGACATGTTTGGCGAGCGGCGCGGGGCACTGGTCGCGCTGGATCCGAAGACCGGCGACGTGCTGGCCTTTGTCAGCAAGCCGACCTTTGACCCCAACCTTTTCGTGGACGGCATTGACGCCGAAAGCTGGCAGGCCCTCAATGAATCGATTGACAAGCCACTGCTGAACCGCGCCCTGCGCGGCACGTACCCGCCCGGCTCCACCTACAAGCCTTTCATGGCCCTGGCGGCGCTGCAGACGGGCACCCGTTCCGCCACCGCGCTGATCAACGACCCGGGCTTTTACATGTTTGGCGGCCGGCGCTTCGGCAGTCCCGAAAACGAGCGCGGCGGCATCATGGACATGAACCGCGCCATCGTGGAATCGAGCAACGTGTATTTCTACTCGCTGGCCAACGAGATGGGCGTCGATGCCATGCATGACTTCATGAAGCCGCTGGACTTTGGCCAGATCACCGGCATCGACATCAACGGCGAGGTGCGCGGGGTGCTGCCCAGCCAGGCCTGGAAGCGCGGTTACTTCCGAAAAGCCGAGCAGCAAAAATGGTTTGCCGGCGAAACCATTTCGCTGGGCATCGGGCAGGGCTACAACAGCTTCACCATGCTGCAGCTGGCGCAGGCCACCGCCGTGCTTGCCAACAACGGCATCAAGCACAAGCCGCGGCTGGTGATCGGCACCCAGGACCCGGTCACGCGCGTGATGCATCCGCTGCCGCTCGCTCCCGCCGAAGACCTGGGCTACAAGCCAGAGAATGTGGCCATCATCCGCAAGGCTTTGGTCGGCGTGACGCAGGCGGGTACCTCGACCAAGGTTTTCGCCGGGGCGGGGTATCTCAGTGGTGGCAAGACCGGTACGGCCCAGGCCGTCGGCATGACCGCGAAAGGCAAATACAACAGCGCCAGGATGGAAGAGCACCAGCGTGACCATGCCTTGTACATCGCCCTGGCCCCCGCCGACGACCCCAAAATCGCGCTGGCCGTGATCGTGGAAAACGCCGG
>NZ_JANOAL010000080.1:0-3066 GCF_031411155.1 Polaromonas sp.
TGGTAGCGCGGGTCGTCATAGCCGGCGTAGCAGTTGGGGTAGTGGTGGTCCTTGTAGGCACCGGCTGCCGTCATGGTTGGCCCGTATTTGGTGGCGCTGTACCAGTCACCGGTGAAGCCATCGCTCTCCGAGCCATCGTGCAGGTTGTGCAGGTGGGTGCTGATTTCGGGCGAGCCAAAGCCGACGCTGTTGGCCGGCAGCTCGTTGGTGATGCGCACCATGATGGGCACGCCGTAGCGTTCCACGAAGGTCGGGCCGGGCAGCATGCCGTCGTAGCCCCAGATTTTCTGGGTCGGCAACTCCGGGTGAAACGAATGCATCGCCTCCCGGACGTTGAGGGTGTAGAACTTCTGCGCCGGCCAGTTGCTCTCGCGCTGGTGCGCCGGCCGGCCGCATTCGCCGCCGCCCAGGTTCGGGGCCTGCGTGGGGGCCGGGCTCAGGCTGTCCGGGGTCAAGCCGGCCGGCGTCTTCGCGGTGTACACCGGCAGCGGCACCACAAACGGCGTGGTGGTGGGGCCGGCGGGCAGGTCTTTGGCCTGCGCTGGCCGGGTCGCGTCTTTGACCACCAGCAGGCCGGCCGCCGCGCTGGCGGCCCCGAGCTGGAGCGACTGCCTGCGATTTAACGCGGGAAGAAGGGATGGGTTGGACCTTGACATGACACTTCTCCTTGCTTTTTCAGAGCGTCAGAACGTGCAGTTGACCGTGGCCGGCGCCGCCGCTTCGGGGAAGGGCACCGGCTGGCCGATATTGGGCAGGGCACCGCCCTGGGCCCAGCCCTTGGCCAGGAAGGCCAGGCAGCGGAAGTTGTAGGGCGTCAGCACCGCGCCGCCCACGTTCGGCTCGGGGAAGATGTATTCGCCCATCGGCGACACGTACTGCCCGAACACCAGTCCATTGGCTTTCACGCTGGCCGCCGGTACGCCGGGCGTGCTGGCGTAGAACACCGGCGTGCCGTTGGGCACATTGGCCACGCGCGCCATCAGCTCGCGCGGCACGCCGCTGGCGCCGCCCAAAACGCGGGTGTCTTTTTCGGTGTGAAAGACAAAGCGCCCCAGCACCGCCGTGTTCTGCAGCGTGGATGGCAGCTGGCGGCTGGTGCGGCCGCCGGTTGCGGGGTTTTCATCGACCGCGTACATCGCCGGTGCGCGGCTCGGGTCGGTCACGAAAATCGTCGTGCGCAGCCGCGCCTGGCACTCGGCATTGGCCGGGCAGATGGCGGGCCCGGTGGTGATCAGCGGCGCCTCCATGTACAGGTAATACACCGGCCCGCCCAGCGGCGTGTAGATGCCGACATTGGCCTCTATCGCAAAGGCCGCCAGGTAGATGCCTGCGCCGTCGCGGGCCAGCACGCCCGAATAGGCGATGTAGTCGCCCACCACCAGCGGTGCCTGCTTGCCGACATCGCAGGCGGCGCCGCAGGGCGCGACCGCGCCGCCGGCGAAAGGCGGCGGCGGGATCAGAAAGTTGCTGTCCATCACATAGGAGCTGAGATAGACGCCGGGCGACACCAAGGGGCGGTTGGCCATCGGGCATTCGGCATCGACGGCGGGCGGGGCCACGCGCGGCACACACATCGGGTAGCCCGAGGCGGCATGGATGGTCGGGTTGTCGGAATCGACCCCGAAGCGTTTGTCGGGCGATGCCTTGGCGCCCCTGCCGTTGGCCAGGCCGTAGCGCCCGTCGGGGTCGTTGATCACCACCCGCGCATCGGCCGCGGCGCAGGGCCCCGGCGTGCTGCCGACGCACAACTCGCCGCTGCTGTAGTTGATGCTGCGAATGAAGCCGTTGGCGGTGTTGAGCGACTGCTGCGCAATGCTGACCAGCCCGGCAATGTAAACCCCGTTCACGATATTGCCGGCGATGCCGGCCTCGTAGGCGGCAATCGGCGGCGCCGGGTCATTGAGCGCCAGCCCCGACTGGCCGCCCAGGGGCGACTCGATGAAGAGCTGGCCCACGGTCTTGTAGGCCGCTGGCAGCGTCACCACCAGATTCGCCGGAATCAGAACAGTGATGCCATTGACCACGATGCTGCCGCCCGAATACGGGTTGGCCGGGGTAAAGGCCGTCAGGGACTGGATCGCCCCGGTGATGTCAAACGGCACCGGCCCGCCGGGAGGCGTGGCCGGCCCCACCGTGATGGCATTCGGATTGGCCGCGCCGCCGCCACCACCGCCCGCACCGCCCTTGGCCTGGGCGGTCGGCAGCAGCAGAACCGAAAACACCAGGGCCAGCCAGAGCACCACAGCGGCCTTGTTGACCCAGGCGAGCCGTTGCCGCCACACAGGGATGCCGAACGGGCCCGAAGCTGCCGAAAAGTCTGGATCGAGTTTCATGATGTGTACCCCTGAGTCGGTGTGTGAACTGCCTTCCTGCTGCTGTTGAGGTCTCCGCGCGTCCGGATGGCATGAAGCCGCGCGGTGGGTTGGGTGTCTGGGCTGACTACACAAAAAAGTACCTGGAGAGGGTTTGTGTGATTTGTTTACATCTGCGTGCAAGGCTTTGCGGTCATTTAGGGCGAGTTTAGGGTCGGGTTTTGCCGGCTTCAATCCCGAAATCGGGTGAGCGGATGCGTCACTCATTCAGATGAAAAAGCCCCTTGTTTGATGGATTTTTCAGAGGAAAATCGTCAAAAAAATGCAGCCAAAATCAAGCACAAAAATCGGCTTTTAAGCGGGGGTTAAGGCCCGCGCCAGGGGGCATGCCGGGGCAAAGGAACGGCATGTTTCCAAATGAAACAAATCAAAGAAAATGCAGTAATTGTGTAAATGCAGTGGCTGTAGCGCGTGGCTGACGGGCGGCCTGCCAGGGCTGACGGGCGACGCCTAGAATCCAGCCATGACCCAAGAAAGCACACCACGCATCACCCAGCTGCAGGTGATACCCGTCGCCGGCCGCGACAGCATGCTGCTCAACCTGAGCGGCGCGCACGGCCCGTTTTTTACCCGCAATCTGCTGATCCTGAGCGACAGCGCCGGCCGCACCGGCGTCGGCGAGGTGCCGGGCGGTGAAAAAATCCGCCAGACCCTGGAAGATGCGCGTGCGCTGGTCGTTGGCCAGCCGGTTGGC
>NZ_JANOAL010000081.1:0-12376 GCF_031411155.1 Polaromonas sp.
CGCGAACTCGACGGCCTGCCGGCACTGATCCAGCAGCTCGAAGCGCAGCAAAAGGCGATAGCGCAGGAGCTGTTTGACGGCACGCTGTACACCAGCAACGCCAAACGTGCGGCCGAGCTGAACGCGCGCAACAGCAAGATCGAGGAAGAACTGATGGCCGCGCTGCAGCGCTGGGAAACGCTGTCGCCTTGAAGGCAAAGGGCGAAGGGAAAGAGGCGAAGGGAAGCTGCGAAGGGAAGCGGCGTTTAAGGCGGCAGGGTCAAGCCGCAGGCCTACAGCAAGTGTAGGCAGAATGGCAGGCCGCCAGCGGCTTCAAACCACCGGCTTGCGCTACAGTGGTTTGCACCATGCCCCTTCCTGTTCCGCCCGGCGCCGCCAGCGCTTTTTCATCCTTTTTGTCCCCGCGTCCTGGGGCTGCACGCTGGCTATGCCTGCTGCTGCTGAGTCTCTGGCTGGCGGGCTGCGCCTCGCTGCCCACCGACGTGGACCGGCCGGTCTCGACCGCCCTGGCCAACCCGTCGGAAACCCCGCTGGGCCAGCTGGTGGCGGCGCGCGCGGCCAAGGCCAGCACCCGCAACGACTCCGGCTTTGCCCTGGTCGGCAATGCCGAGCTGGCCTTTACCAGCCGCATGACGCTGATCAAGGCGGCGCAGAAAACGCTGGACATCCAGTACTACGCCATCTTTGCCGACGACACCACCGAGCGCCTGTTTGACGCACTGCGCGAAGCCGCCGGCCGGGGCGTGCGCATCCGCATCCTGCTCGATGACTTCAACACCTCGGGCAAAAACGCCCAGGTGCTGAAGCTGGCGTTTGAGAAAAACATCGCCATGCGCCTGTTCAACCCCCTGCCCGGCGGCCGCAGCTCGATGTTTTTCCGGATTCTGAGCAACCTCAAGGACGTGGACCGGATGCAGCGGCGCATGCACAACAAGATGCTTGTCGCCGACAACGCCGTCGCCATCACCGGCGGGCGCAATCTGGGCGAGACCTACTTCGGCCAGAGCGAAGGCAGCAACTTCGTCGACATCGACATCCTGGCCGCCGGCCGTATCGCGCGCGACCTGTCGGGCAGTTTTGACCAGTACTGGAACAACCCGCAGGCCTACCCGGTGCAGTCGCTGATGACGGCCGCGCAGATCGAGGCGCTCAAGCCGGCGCCCGCCGTTTCGTCCCCGGCCCAGGTCAATCCGGCCAGCGCCGCACCCGCCTCGGCCACCAACGAAGCCCCCAGCAGCCCGCCGGCAGCGGCAGCGGCCTCCGCCCCCCCGCCGGCCCTGCCCGAATCCACCGACCTGAGCCTGCTGCCCTGGACCTGGGCGCCCTCCGTCATGCTGGTCGACAAACCCGGCAAAATCGCCGCCGACGCCGACAGCACCGAAGCCTCGCAGGACACCGCCGTGGACGGCCTGCTGCAGCTGATGTCGCAGTCCACGACCGAGGTGCTGATCGTCTCGTCGTACTTTGTGCCCGGCGAGCTGATGATGAAACAGTTTGCCGACCTGCGCCGGCGCGGCGTGCGCATCCGCGTGCTGACCAATTCGCTGGCCTCCAACGACGCCCCCGCCGCCCATGTGGGCTATGCGCGCTACCGCCCAGCGCTGCTGGCCATGGGCGTGGAACTCTACGAAATGCGCGCCGAGCAGGAAGGCTCGATCACCAGCTTCGGCTCATCCGCCGGCAGCACCGGCCAATCGCGCACCAGCCTGCACGCCAAGGTGGTGGTGATGGACGGCCGCCTGCTGGTGGTCGGCTCCGTCAATCTCGATTTGCGCTCCAAGCTGCAAAACAGCGAGGTCGCCCTGATCGTGCGCAGCCCGGTGCTGGCCGCCGAGGCCAGCCGCATGATAGAGCCGACGCTGAACAAGGGCGCCTGGCGCGTCGAACAGCGGGACGGCCAGCTGGTGTGGCGCGCACCGCAGGGCTCGGGCCTGCAAGACGCGAGCAGCGAGCCCGATGCCAGCCTCGGGCTGCGGCTGATGCTGAAGGTGATCGGGCCGCTGGCGCCGGAAGAGATGCTGTGAGGGCCTTTTCCCCCATTTTTTGCACTTTTTGGCCACCAGCCCAATAACTATAAGCACATACAGCTATCTAATTAATAGCAACCCGGGGGGCTCAAAAACCCTGAGGACGGGCTGGAAAGTCCCAAGCAGCTGGCGCCAGCCGCCCCGCCCTGGCCGTGTTCATCTTGCATTTGCTTACCGGATAGCTTCACCACAAGGAACCGGGCCGGTTACCGTGGAAAAAACCGTTCACCATGTCCAACGCCCTTGCTCCGCAGAACAGTTGCGCCCCCCGTGCGGTCGGCCCGACACGCGGCGCCGGCGCCGGCGATGCCGGGCGGCTGGCGTGGCGCGGCTCGGCTCAGGCCGGCCTGTGCTTGTGGGTCGCCTGCATCGCCGCCTGCGGCGGCGGCAGTAGCGGCGGCAACGGCGCCAGTACCGATCCCGCCGGTCCGGCCGCATCCGTTACAAATGACGCCGCCACTGTAAGCGGCGTGACCGCCGGCGTCAGCGCCCTGGGCCGGCGCAACGCGCTGGCCGAGACGACGGTGGTGCTCAATCCCGCGCCGGCCGCGGCTGGCCCCGACCGGGCCAATCCCGCCGTGGCCGGCAGCGCCGCCTTTCCCGTCAGTGTTGCGGTCGATGCGGCCGGCAATCTGTATGTCACCCAGCGCGATAAAGCCATCCGCAAGATCACGCCCGCGGGCCTCATCAGCCTTCTTGCGGAGAATGACGGCGCCATGGCGGCAGACGCCGGCCCGGACAATGCCCTGACCGTCGCCGCGGACGGCGCCGGCAATCTGCAGGTGAGCGACGCGGCGCGCTGCACCCTTCGCCGGATCACGCCAGCGGGCCGGGTCAGCACGACCCGCCTGCCCCGATTGCCGGGCGGACAGCCGTGCGCCGCCATGCATGGCGCCCAGGGGTGAAGGCAGTCCAAGAAGATGACGCGACGCATTGCCGGCGGCGCACCCAAGGAGATGCATCATGAAGATTTGCCGTGTTTTCATTGTGGGGCTGTCGCTGCTGTCGGCGCTGCTGCTGCCGGGTCTTGCCTCGGCGCTGCCGCCGCCGGCGCCTACGCTGCTGGCGCCGGCCAGTGGCGCCAGCGTGCTGGTGCCGTTCACCATTTCCTGGTCAGCGGTCAGCGATCCGGGCGGCATCGTGGCCTACAACTGGCAGCTCAGCAACTCGTCGGGTTTCTCGACCGTGCTCAAGCTCGATTCGACCAGCGGCCAGACTCAAGGCACGGTCAGCGGTCTGGCCACCGGCAGCTATTTCTGGCGCGTCCAGGCGGTCAACAGCGCCTTCGAGCAGGGCGCCTGGTCGCCGGCGCGCAACGTCGTCGTCACCGGCGCCAGCGCCGCATCGCCGGGCACGCCCAGCCTTAATCCGCCGCTCGGCTATTCGACCTTCCACCCCTGGGAGAACATGAAGTTCAGCTGGAGCGCGGTGCCGGGCGCGGCCAGCTATGTTTTCGAGGCTTCCACCGACCGCAACTTCCCGGTCGGCGCGATCCGCTTCGACAACATTCCCGATGCCACGACCGGCTTCGCCATCGGCAATCCCGAAGGCAACTACTTCGGGCGCGTGCAGGCGGTGAGCGCCGACGGCATTGCCGGCGTGCCGTCGAACGCGGTGCCGTTCTCGGTTTTTTACGGCAACCCGGTGCCGCCGCCGCCGGCACCGCTGGCACCGGCCAATGACGCGATACTGACCCTGCCGATCACGCTGCAGTGGGCGCACACGATCAACCCGCAACCCTCGGGCTACGAGGTGCAGGTGTCCTCCAGTTCCACGTTTTCGACCAACGAAACGCCGACCACCGTGCAGCTGACCGAGCCGGGCACCAAGCTGCTGTCGCTCAGCGCCGGCAATAAATTCTGGCGCGTGCGCTCGCACCAGGGCATGGCCTCGCCGACCACCACGGCCGTCACCGCCTGGTCCGCCACCGGCCGCTTTACCGTCAGCACGGCGCCGGCCCGGCCGGTGTCGGTGACCCCGGTGCGGATCCCGCTGTACAGCGGCGACGACACTTTTGTCGAGGTCCAGCTCAGTGCGGCCGTGCCCGCCGGCGGCGCCAGCATCGCGCTGGCCAGCTCCAACCCGGCCGCCGCGCCGGTTCCTGCGACGATCGCGATGCCGGGCAATCAGGGCTGGACCCAGTTCCAGATGCTGGCCGGGCAGGTGACGTCGCCGACGCCGGTAACGCTGACCGCCACCCTCAACGGCGTGTCCGCCTCCAGCCAGTTCACGCTGCAGCCGCCGTCGCTGAAGACCCTGACGATCACGCCGACCACCACCAGCGGCGGGGTGCCGGCTGGCGGCAGCGTGCAGCTCAATGGCCAGGCCCCGGCCGGCGGCGCCGTGGTCAGCCTGAGCAGCAACTCGCCGGTGGCCAGCCCGCCCGCCACCGTCACGGTGCCGGAGGGCAGTTATTCGGTGCCGTTTGCCCTGCCCACGAGCGACGTGGGCGTGAAGACGCCGGTCACCCTCAGTGCCAGCTGGAACGGCGGCACGGTGCAGGCGCCCATCAGCGTGATGCCGTCGCCGCAGCCGGTGTCGCTAAGCCTGCTGCCCGCCACCGTGATTGGCGGCGGCCCAGGCTCGGTCGATGGCAGCGTCAGCATCGCGTCGGCCGCCAGCTTTGACCAGTTCCTGCGCGTCACCAGCAACAACCCGACCGTGCTGCCCTTTTTGTCGTCCAGCGTGATGATTCCGGCCGGCAGCACGCGCGGCCTGATCCAGCTGCTGCCGGGCGCGGTTTCGGTGGCCACCGTCGTTCGCATCTCGGTCAGCGGCGGCGGCATCACGCGCTCGGCCGACCTGACGGTGAACCCGGCCGGCACGCCGCCGCCACCCACCACCCTGGCCAGCTTCAAGGTCAGCCCGCTCAGCGTGGCCGGCGGCACACCCGCCACCGGCACCGTCACCCTGCCCAGCGCGGCGCCCGCGGGCGGCATCAGCGTGAGCCTGACCAGCAACCTGCCCGGCGCGGCCACGGTGCCGGCCAGCGTGCTGGTGCCCGCCGGTGCCAGCAGTGCCAGCTTCACTGTGACCACCTTCCCGTCGGCCAGCACCACGGTCCAGCTCTCGGCCCGGCTGGTCGATTCGATCCTGTTTGCCGCGCTCGGCGTCGGCCCGGCGACCGCGCAGCCGACCCTGTCCGGGCTGACGCTCAATCCCGCCAGCCTGGTCGGCGGCGGGTCCGCCAGCGGCAGCGTGACCCTGAGCGCCGCCGCCCCGAGCGGCGGGGCCACGGTGTCGCTGAGCGACAACACGAGTGCCGCCGTCACGCCGGCCAATGTCACCGTGGCGGCGGGCGCCAGCAGCGCCAGCTTCACCATCAGCACCAGCGCGGTCACGACCTCCACGGCGGCGACGCTGTCGGCGGTGTACGCCGGTGTCACCCGGACGGCCACGCTGACGCTGAATCCGCCGGCGAGCACGGCACCGCCAGCGCCCTCGCTGCTGAGTCCGGCCAGGGACGCGACGCCGGCGCAGGCGGTGACTTTCGACTGGGCCGACGTGAGCGGCGCGGTGGCCTACCGGATCCAGATTGATGATTCGAGCACCTTCGCCGCGCCCTTCGTGGTCGATCAGGTGGTCACGGCGTCGCAGTTCACGGCCGGGCCGCTCGCCAGCAGCCGCCAATGGTGGCGCGTGCAGGGCGTGAACGCGGCGGGCACGGCCGGAGCCTGGTCGTCAGCCCGGCGCTTCACGCCGCAGACGGCACCGTAACCGCCTGCCGTTTGGAGGCCTTTTAGGCCGCCAGCCCAGGCAGATAGTGCGCATGCAGCTATTGAATTAATAGCATTTAGCGGGCCACCCGCCGCCTGGCTTGGCCCCGCTAGGCCAGCGCAATGCGGTCCTTGTTCTGCGCCAGCCAGGCATCGAAGGTCTGCAGCGCCGGGTTCAGCGCGCGCGATTGCGCCACGCTGCGCGCGGCGCAATAGCTCTCTTCAAAGTCGCGCTTGAACTGGAACATATTGCCCAGGTCGTCCGCCCCCGGAAAGCCGAAACCGCGGTACGCCTCGGGGCTCACCGCGTTGTAGTTGACCGGCTGCCCCAGCGCCCTGGCCAGTGCGGCCGCCATCTGCGCGCCGGTCAGCTGCTCGCCGGCGATGCCTATGCTCTGGCCTAGGGTGGTGGCGCCCTTCTTGAAGATGCCGTAGGCGCACTTGCCTATGTCCTGGGCCGCGATGCCCGGCAGCTTTTTGTCGCCCATCGGCAGCGTGAAGGCCAGTTGGCCGTCTGGCCCCTTCTTGGGGCCCATGCCAAAGTGGATCAGGTTGTCCCAGTAGAACGAGGTGTACAAAAAAGTGACAGGCAGGCCCAGTTCGGTAAACACCTTGTTGGACTCGCCCTTGGCATCGAAATGCGGCACCTTGTAGCTGCCCATCAGGGTCGGCATGCGCTGGTCCGACAGCGCAATCCACTGCCGCGTGTCCTCCAGCGTGGACCAGATCACATGCTTGACGCCGGCGGCCCGCGCCGCTGCCGCCATGTGGCGGGCCTCGGCCTTCTCCCTGTCGGGCGAGAAATGCGCCCAGTAAAAGGTCACGAAATAAGCGCCATGCACGCCTTCAAGCGCCGCCGCCAGGCTGGCCTCGTCATCAATGTCGGCCGCCACCACGTCGGCACCGAGCAGGGCCAGCTGCCGGGCCGGCCCGGAACTGACGTCACGGGTGATGGCCCGCACGCCAAAGCCGCCGTCCGGGTCGTCCAGAATCGCCCGCACCAGGCCGCCACCCTGCGCCCCCGTGGCGCCCACCACCGCAATGATTTTTCTGGATTCAGCCATGACAACGCTCCTGGTGATTGAAGTTGACGTCAAAACGCGGGGCCGCGAACCGACCCAGCCGGGACAGTCTTGCAGGCCCTGCCCGCCGCCGCCCTGCTGTTTTACAGATGGTTATCAATTTCACACAAAGTGCAGCAATCGTCCCGCAAGCCGATGCGCGGGCTTGTTTTTGCGCGATTTCCATGCCATTTTGGTGCCTGGTCCAATCGACACGGTCATATTCAGCTATTAAATCAATAGCGCACAACCGCCTGCCCAGCGCGCCCTGCTTCGGCAGCTCACAGGCACCTCCCCCGTTCGCGCCGGGAGATGGTCGCCAATCGCTTTTCACGACAGGCCCGGTTCATCTCCTCTCAAGCCGCAACAGGGCCGCTGCGCTACGAGGCCAATTTGGCAAGAATGCCGTTCATCTCGTCCTTGGAGAAGGCCCGCAGGGTTTGCGTGCGAATATTGCCCGCCACGCCAATCGCCAAGGCGAAGGTGGTGGCCGACTCATCGTCCGGCGCCTCGATGATCGCCACGACATCATAGGCACCCTGGGTCCAGTAGATTTGCGTCATCTTGGCCCCAAACCTCCCCGCAGCCTCCTTGACGGCATCGGCACGTTTGGTGGTGTCCTTGACGCTGCGAATGCCTTGATCGGTAAAGTTGGAAAGTGCAATGTAGGTAGCCATGCTTTTTCTCCTGTGGGCATAGGGGGCCTGACACCTTGAATCGGCCAGCGACGGCCCCGTCGCGCTGGCCCATCATGCAAATTCAGCCACGGCCGCAGGCCGCACCGATCTTTATTGGCGCGGGATCAGGTCTTCAACCGAAAAGCGCCGGACAAGGATGCTACTCCTGTTGCCGCCCCTCTTGCAATGCGCAGCTTTCGACGGTCCGGTGCAGAGGGCCTGCGCGCGACGGATGCGCCCTTACTCGGAAAACTACGCGGATTGCCTTGGAAGGAACCGGGGTATAGAGTCGCAGCTGCCACATCCCGTGGCAGGCGCCGCCGCAAATCGGCGGGAGGAGAAATGTATGCCCACCTACATGACAAGCTTTGTCTACAACGGCGAAGGCTGGCAAAAACTGGCCAAGAATCCTGAGGACCGCAGCATTCCGGTGAAAGCCTTGATGGAAAAGCTGGGCGGACGTTTGATCAGCATGTATTACATGGCGGGTGACTATGACGGCTTCATCATCTACGAAGCGCCCGATGCCAAGGTCGCTGCCACCGCAGTCGTCGCTGTCGGGCTTGCCGGGCATATCCGCACGCTCAAGACTTCACAGCTCTATACCGTTGCCGAAGCCACGGAAGTGATGGGCAACGCGGGAAAATTGGCCTACCCCGCGCCCAAGGGATAGATGCTGCAAGTTGCCGACCGCGACGATGCTCACGTACTTCGGGGAGGCAACCACACTTGACTGGCCCCGATGATCTGCGCCGACTGTTCCCGGCATCATCGATTTGATGGTGGAGAGTCAAAGTGCGGTCAAAGGTCTTGCAGTCATGCATTTGTTGTCTTGCAAGACCCCCCGTTTTTTCGCCCGCTTTTTCTATTGACGCGTTCAAGGGCTGCTCCACCAAGGCGCTTGCACAGCGGGCTTGTGTTTGAGCTTGGCCGCGCACCGGGCAAACGGCTTGTCAAAAGTAATCAGCCGCCCGGGGGCGGCGCTGAACGCCGCACGCTTGCGGTCAAGGCGGTTCAGAGCGACATTTTGCTGCGCTCCGGCGAGGGAGAGATGGCGCCAGAAAATGCACGAGGGGAGACCCTTGACTTCTGGCATGGCACCGTGACGCTACAAATTTCATAGCTACTGACGCACGTTCCACCTGGGCCACAGGCCAAAATGATCCACGAAACGGGCAAAATGCCGGCTTCGCCGCGTCTCGCAAGCATGCCAGGGGTCCGATACCGAGTACGTGAAAGATTACCTGCCTTTGAACCAGTTTATGTAGCCAAAAACACTTCGTTAGTAGCAATTAAAGCTGCAATCGAAGCAACTAAAGCTACATATGCTGACCGACCTTCTCTTTGGAAGCTACCGCAAAAAGGTGCTGAGCCAGTTATTGCTCCATCCGGACACGGATTACCACGTCCGTGAACTGGCCCGGCTCACACACACCGCCGCAGGCACCTTGCACAAAGAACTGGCGCGGCTTGCTGCAGCGGGGCTGTTGCTGCGCAAAGAGCAGGGCAACCAGGTGCGCTACCAGGCTAACAAGCAATGCCCGGTCTTCCCGGAACTTGCAGGTTTGCTGCGCAAAACCACCGGTGCAGCGGAAATCCTGACCAACGCGCTGAGGCCGTTGAAACCGCCGGTGGCGCTACTTTTCGGATCCATGGCCAGCGGGCTAGAGACCGCCAGCAGCGACGTGGATGTGCTGGTCATCGCCGACGCGGGTTTTGCCGACGTGGTGCGAGCCACCCACCCGGCACAAGCCGAGCTGGGCCGCGAGATCAATCCCGTGGTCTACAGCGCCGAGGAATTCCAACGCCGCATCCAGGAGCAGGACCCTTTTGTTCTGGACCTGCTGGCAAAACCGAAGATTTTTTTGATGGGAACCGAACATGACCTTAGCCAACTTGCTGGCCATTCAGCGCCTGCTGGCGTTTAATGCCACGCCGCAGGGCGTGCAGGCGTGACCGTGCAAAGTTTTCACAGCGGCTATTTCAAGTCTTATCCGCTTCCACTCCCCGACCTCCCCACCCAACGCGCCATCGTCGCCGAGATCGAAGCCGAGCAGGCCCTCGTTAACGCCAACCGCGAACTGATCCGCCGCATGGCGGCCAAGGTAAAAGCCGTGATTGGACGGGGTGTGGGGCAAAAGCATCGAAAACCATGGTTAAATATCCAGCAATCACCCGTCTCTCATCTAAAAAATTACCATAATGGTAACTTTCAACATCCTTTCGGAGTACAGTCAAGATCCGCCAACAGAGTTTGGGCGGTTCAAGATTGCTGTGGGCCCGCTGTACGACTTGGCGCGCGTACAGGCATTGGCAGAGGATGAAGACAAGCTCCTGGCATGGACCAAAAAGTGCCGAAACGATGTAGGTAAATTTTTCGCTGGAGATTACGCGGAAGTTGCTGCACTCATTAAGAGCCTCAAAGACCGTGACTACATTGACTCTGAATGGTGCGAAAACGGCAGTGGCCGCATTGCAGCCTGTGATGCCTACAAAGTGCGGCGGGTCGAGGAAGTGCCTGGCACCGGCAAGCGCGACACGTTTGCGTATTTTTTGAAATTTGCGATTGGTAAAACTGGCAATTTGGTTTTGGTAGTTTCCTGCCATACCAGCTAGACGTGGAGAAAGACATGGAAACGAAAGAGCTCTGCCCGATTTGTGGCGAAGGTCATGTGACCTCGCTCGTGGAGATGGTTGAGAGCGAATACAAAGGGCAAACGACGATGTTGCCCTCACACTACCGGCTGTGCGATGCCTGCCACTCGGACTTTGCGGGGGCCAAGGAAGGCAAGCTGAACAAGCGCGCCATCATGGCGTTTCGCAAGTCGGTCGATGGCTTGCTGACGGGTGCCGAAATTTGCGCACTGCGCGAGAAATACAAGCTGACGCAAACCCAGGCCGCCAAATTATTTGGTGGCGGGCCTGTGGCGTTCAGCAAGTACGAAAACGATGACGTTTCGCAGTCCGAGTCAATGGATTCGCTGTTGCGACTGATTCGCCGTAGCGAGGTTTCTTTCTGGGAGCTGGCCGAGGAAAAAGGAATGACCGCTGAGCTGGCACCTGCCGTGAAAGCCGAAACCATCGAGAAAACACGCACAGTTACCGTTCCAGCAACCAACGTTGTTTCGATGGCTGGTTTTCGGGGTGGCAGCGTCCGCACTTCGGCGAGGGCAACTTTTACGACGGCGCTCAATGAGGAAAAGCAATGGAAATAGCCAGCTTGCGCCCGAAGCTGGTTTCGCTTCGAGCTACCAGCTTTCACGGAGAGAACAAGGCCGTCTCAAGTGGAAATGAGCCATGGAATATTCAGCTCACCCAGACGATTGAGGTTGGCCTGGGCGCGGCGAAAGACGTTGCTGCGCCCTTGCAAGCTATCGTGAAGATTGATCTTTTGGCTAAAGCATCCAAAGCAGGCGCAGAAGACCAGTTGGCCGAATTCAGTGGCAGCTACGAAGCCAGGTTTGACTACCCGGCCACGGCAACTGAGGCGCAGATTCTTCCTCTGTTTGAGCATGAGCCTTATCAATACGTGTTGGTAGCGCAAGCCTTCCCGCTGGCCATGACGCATTTCCGCCGCGAAATGCAGTCCATGGGCTTTGATGCACGCGAACTTCCACTAGGCATTTAGCCTCAACCGCACCTTTCGTCGGCAAGAATCACGGCGTCGGCTACGGCATCTGAAGGGCTCCACACCATCAGCATTGACCCGTGCCGTCGCCGACGACTGACGTCAGGCACGGCGCCGACTCTTTGCTTCCGCCTTGACCTCCCCACCCCGCAACACCCCATGCAAAGCCACCAGCGCCTGCGTCAGCTTGTGGTTCGGCTCCATGTAAATCATGGGCAGGGACTGCTCGTGCGATTCGCGGATCTTGACCGAGGACGGCAGGTAGGGCTGCAGCACCGGCAGGCCTTCTTCTATCAGTTCGTTGACCAGGCGCTGGGGCAGGTTGGCGCGCGCCTGGAACTGGTTGACGACGATGCCTTCGACCACCAGTTCGGGGTTGTGGTCGGCGCGGATTTCCTGCACGTTGTCCATCAGCGTGTACAGCGCCTTGCGCGAAAAGTCGTCGCAGTCAAACGGAATCAGGCAGCCGCGCGCGCCTATCAGGGCCGAGCGGGTGTAAAAGTTGAGCGCCGGCGGCGTGTCGATGTAGATGCGGTCGTACACCGTGGCCAGTTGCTGCAGGGCTTCGCGCAGCTTGTAGATTTTTTGCCGTGACTCCAGCTTGGGCTGCAGTTCATTCAGGGCCGGGCTGGACGGCATCAGGTGCAGCCGCTCGTGCGGGGTGGCGACGATGAAGTCACCCACCGGCACGGCGCGAAAGCTGTAGCCCAGCGAATGCTCGAAAAGCCCCGCGACATTGGGCTGCTCGTCACGGGCCTGGGCGCCCAGCAAATAACTGCTGGAGTTGCCCTGCGGGTCCAGGTCAATCACCAGGGTGTTCAGGCCCTGGCTGGCACTGATGGCGGCCAGATTGCAGGTGATGGTGGACTTGCCCACCCCCCCTTTTTGGTTGAAAACGACAAGTGGCATGACGCAGTTCCTTATGCGGGGAATGGATGGGCGGAGTGACTCAGGTACAGCCCCGGATTGTGCACGCCTTCAGCGGTCAAGCGCAGGCCGCTTGGGGTCAAACTTCCAGCCTGGCAGCAGACTTTGCATGGCCACGGCGTCGTCGCGCGCGCCCAGGCCGTGCTGCTGGTAAAGCTGGTGGGCTTTTTCGACCTCCACCATGTCGAGCTCGACACCGAGGCCGGGCTTCTTCGGCACCTGCACCAGGCCACCCACGATTTGCAGCGGTTCTTTCGTCAGGCGCTGGCCGTCCTGCCAGATCCAGTGCGTGTCGATCGCGGTGACCTTGCCCGGTGCGGCGGCGCCGACCTGGGTGAAC
>NZ_JANOAL010000082.1:0-13338 GCF_031411155.1 Polaromonas sp.
CACCCAGCAGCGCGCCACCGCTCTTACGGCGGGATGGGTCAATGCTGATCACAGCCACGCGCAAATTGTCGTTTTGATCCAGCCGCAGGCGGCGTATCAGCTCATCTGTCAGTGATGACTTGCCTGCGCCACCCGTGCCGGTAATGCCCAGAACCGGTATCTTTTTTAAAGCAGCCTGTGCCCGAACTGTCTGGACAAGCGCCACATTGGCCTTATCGTTCTCAAGTGCGGTGATTAATTGCGCAAGAGCGCGCCAGTTCATTTCCCCGTGACCTGCAATGGCCTCTACCGAAGACGGAGCAAAAGTGGTCAGGTCTTTGTCGCAGCGCATCACCATCTCGCCAATCATGCCGGCCAGGCCCATCTTCTGGCCGTCTTCCGGGCTGTAGATGCGCGTCACGCCGTAGGCATGCAGTTCGCGAATCTCGGGCGGAACGATCACGCCGCCGCCGCCGCCAAACACCTGGATATGCTCGCCGCCCCGGCTTTTGAGCAAATCTACCATGTACTTGAAGTACTCGACATGCCCGCCCTGGTAAGAGCTGATGGCGATGCCCTGGGCGTCTTCCTGCAGCGCCGCCGTCACGACCTCATCGACGCTGCGGTTGTGGCCCAGGTGAACCACCTCGGCCCCCATGCCCTGCAGGATGCGGCGCATGATGTTGATGGCCGCATCGTGCCCGTCAAACAGGCTGGCGGCCGTGATGAAGCGCACCTTGTGCGTCGGGCGGTAGCTGGCAAGGGCCTTGTATTCGGCGGACAGGTCGGTCATGTGGTTCCTCGTCTGTGGCAATTGGCACCCCCGCGGCTGCCCAGGCCGCATGATATTACGTTTACGTAAACGTCAACCAAAAAAGGACAAGATATTTTTCAGGAGGGCTTGCGCGCAGTCCGAAGTGTTTCGTCGATGGGGTGTTGGTGGTTCGGGTTAACCCGTAGCTTTTGCGCCCATCACGCACCAAAAAAGCGCGCATGAAATATTTTTGGCGCGTATTTAAAAAAAATCAGCGGGTTTGACCCGCTTTACGCGTCGCTAGGTGAAAACCGTAAGACTGCATACGGTCAACTCAGCTAGATTACGGACTCGCCTGTGGCCACCAAGCGCCAGAGTCACGAAGCCGCCCTGATCGATGTACCTGCCGAAGTCCTATTTTTATCTGGAGACACCATGAAGATTCGTTTTGCAAAACTGGCTGCCCAAGTAGCCCTCGCGTCTGCTGTTTTAAGCGTTACCGGCCTGGCCGTTGCCGCGGACCCGATCAAGATCGGTGTCGCAGGTCCCTTCACCGGAGGCTCTTCCTCCATGGGTGTGAGCATGCGCGACGGCGTCAGGCTGGCAGTTGCGGAGATCAACAAGTCCGGCGGCGTGATAGGTCGCCAGATCCAACTGGTCGAGCGTGACGACGAGGCCAAAAACGAACGCGGCGTGCAGATTGCACAAGAGCTGATCAGCAAGGAAAAAGTGACGGCCGCCGTGGGCTACATCAATACCGGCGTGGCCCTGGCCTCGCAGCGATTCTTTCAGGAAGCCAAGATTCCGGTGATGAACAACGTCGCCACCGGCTCGCTGGTCACGCACCAGTTTGACGACCAGCCCGAGAACTACATCTTTCGCAACGCGGCGCACGACAGCATTCAGGCACCCATGATTGTGGAAGAGGCCATTTCCCGCCGCGGCTACAAAAAAGTCGCGATTCTGGCCGACTCCACCAACTACGGCCAGTTGGGCCGCGCCGACCTCGAAACCGCCTTGCAGCTCAAGGGCGTCAAGGCCGTCGCGGTCGAGAAGTTCAACATCAAGGACGTGGACATGACCGCGCAGCTGCTCAAGGCCAAAGAAGCCGGCGCCGAAGCCATCCTGACCTATGCGATTGGCCCCGAACTGGCGCAAATCGCCAACGGCATGACCAAGCTGGGCTGGAAAGTGCCCATGGTCGGCAGCTGGACCCTGTCGATGGCCAACTTTATTGACAACGCCGGCCCAGGCGGCGAAGGCGCGCGCATGCCGCAGACCTTTATCCAGGAGCCGACCACGCCCAAGCGCCAGGCCTTCATCATCAACTACCTCAAGACCTTCAGCCCGAAGAACGCGCGCATTGACTCGCCGGTGTCGGCCGCTCAGGGTTACGATTCGATCTACCTGCTGGCCGCCGCCATCAAGCAGGCCAACTCGACCGACGGCCCCAAGATCAAGGCCGCGCTGGAAGACCTGAAGACGCCGGTCGAAGGCGTGGTGACCACCTACAACAAGCCCTTCACCGCCAAGGACCATGAGGCGATTACCGCCAACATCCCGGTGTTCGGTGAAGTCAAGGGCCAGCGCGTGGTGTACGCCTACCCTGACGACATGAAGAAGGCCTCCGAAGTGCGCGTCAAGGACGCCAACGCCAAGGGCGCGCTGGTCGTCAAGAAGTAACTGACCGCCTGATGTGAGTTAAGCGATGGCACCGCGCCAGCTGACCCGGCTGGCGCGGTGCTTTCATGTCTGGCTGTCCCAGGGACTGTGTCCCGTTCGTCGAATTTTCCCGGAACTGCACTTATGGAAATCCTGCTTCAACTGATTTATAGCGGCGTGGCCCTGGGCATGATCTATGCGGTCATTGCCTTCGGCTACCAGCTGACCTTTCAGACCTCGGACACCCTCAACTTTGGCCAGGGCGATGCGCTGATGCTGGGCGCCATGGTCGGCCTGACGCTGGTCAACATGGGCGTGAACTACTGGCTGATGCTGCCGCTGGTGATTGTGTTTGGCCTGTTTCAGGGCGGTTTGGTCGAGCGCATCGGCGTGCGTCCCGCGATCAAGATCAAGAGCGAGTTCGGCTGGATCATGTCGACGATTGCGCTGGGCATTATTTTCAAGAACGTGGCCGAGAACATCTGGGGCCGCGACGACCTGAAGTTTCCCTCGCCGTTGCCCGAATCGCCGCTGAAAGTTCTGGGCGCCAATGTGCTGCCGATGGAGATTCTGGTGGTGGTGGGGGCGGTGCTGATGATGCTGGCGGTCGAGTTTTTCAACCGCAAAACCATTTATGGCAAGGCCGTGGTGGCCACCTTCAACGACCGCGATGCCGCCAAGCTGATGGGCATCAACACCGGTCTGGTGATTACCTTTTCCTACGCACTGTCATCGGCCACCGCCGCCTTTGCCGGCGCGCTGATTGCGCCGCTGACGCTGACCGGCGCCACCATGGGCGCGGTGCTGGGGCTCAAGGCCTTTGCGGTTGCCATCATTGGCGGCCTGACCAGCGGCATGGGCATTATTGTCGGCGGCATCATTTTGGGCGTGGCAGAAACCACCACCGGTTTTTACCTGTCCACAGGCTACAAGGATGTGCCGGGGCTGGTGTTGCTGCTGCTGGTGCTGGCCTTCAAGCCGGCGGGCCTGTTCGGCAAAACCGCCATCAAAAAAGTCTAAGAGAAAGTTTGAAGATGAACCGCAAGACCTTGATTGCGGCGGTGATCGGCCTGGCCCTGCTGGCCGCCGCCCCGCTGTTTACCGGCAACTCGTATTACATCCACATGATCGGCACGATCATGATCTATGCCATCTTGCTGTTCGGCCTGGACATCGTGGTCGGTTACACCGGCCAGGTGTCGCTGGGCCATGCCGGCCTGTTTGGCGTGGGTTCGTACACTGCGGGCGTGCTGTTCATGAAGCTGGGCGCGCCGCTGTGGGTCATTGTTCCGGCCAGTATCGCCGTGACCGCTGGTTTTGGCGCCTTGCTGGCGCTGCCCGCGCTGCGCGTTACCGGTCCTTATCTGGCCATGGTGACGCTGGCTTTCGGCACCATCATCCAGATTCTTATCAACGAGATGACCTTTCTCACCGAAGGCCCGCTCGGCATCAAGATTCCCAAGCCTTCCATTGGCGGCCAGCAACTGAGCGAGCACGGTTTTTACTGGCTGGTGTTTGCGCTGATGGTGATTTCGCTGGTGGTGGTGCACCGGATTTTGCGCTCCCAGTTGGGCCGGGCCTTTGAAGCTTTGCGCGGAAGCCCGGTGGCATCGGACTGCATGGGCGTGTCGGTCTACCGTTACAAGGTCTATGCGTTCGTCATCAGCGCCGGTTTTGCCGGCCTGGCCGGTTGCCTGTATGCGTATTCGGAGCAGTACATCTCGCCCAATACCTACAACTTCGAATTGACGGTGCTGTTTTTGCTGGCCGTCATCATGGGCGGCCGCAAGACGCGCTCGGGCGCCTTGCTGGGCGCCGCCATCATCGTGATTCTGCCCAAGCTGCTGGACGATCTGGAACTGTTCCGCATTGTCGCTTCGGCGCTGGCGCTTTTGATCGCCACGGGCGCGGTGGTCGGCGTGATGAAAAAAATCACCACGCCCAAAGCCATGGCGATTCCAGTGGTGGGCACCCTGGCGCTGGCCGGTTTCGCCTTCTGGCTGCAGTCGATCACCGACTGGCGCCTGAGCATTTTCGGCCTGATGATTCTGTTCGTCGTGTACTACCTGCAGGATGGCATTGTGGGCTTTATCCGCAGCCTGTTTCACATGCGCAAGCCGGTGCTGGTTGACGCCGCTGACCTGGCGGAGCTGGATGCCGGAAAGGATGCTGTCATGGTGGCCGCCAAAGCCGGCGCCGGCGAGGCGGGAACCGATTTGCTGGTGGCGCAGGGCGTGCTGATGCAGTTTGGCGGCCTCAAGGCCATCAACCAGGTCGATCTGCGCGTCAAGCGCGGCACCATTCACGGCCTGATAGGCCCCAACGGCTCCGGCAAGAGCACCATGATGAACGTGCTGACCGGCATCTATGTGCCGACCGCGGGCAGCATTGACTTTGCCGGCCATGCGGTGGTGGGCCGTACCTCGTCGGACATTGCCCTCTCGGGCATTGCGCGCACCTTCCAGAATGTGCAGCTGTTCGGCGAGATGACGGCGCTGCAAAACGTGCAGGTCGGTCTGCACCACACCTTTGCCAGCAATATCGTCGACGTCTCGCTGCACACCCCGCGCTATCGGCGCGAGGAAAAAGCCGCCACCGAGCGCGGCCTGGGGCTGCTGCGCTTTGTGGGTCTGGGCGACCTGGCCACCGAGGAGGCGCGCAACCTGCCCTATGGCAAGCAGCGCCTGCTCGAAATTGCCCGTGCGCTGGCGCTGGACCCGCAACTGTTGCTGCTCGACGAGCCCGCTGCGGGCCTGACCGCACCGGACATCAAGGTGCTGATCACCATCATCCGCAAGATTCGCGACCATGGCATCACGGTGATCCTGATCGAGCACCACATGGATGTGGTGATGAGCATTTGCGACTCGGTGTCGGTGCTGGACTTTGGCCAGAAGATTGCCGAAGGCAAGCCGGCCGAAGTGCAGGCCGATGAAAAAGTGATCGAGGCTTACCTCGGCGGTACGGCCGCCTAAAAGTATGACCATAAATCCGATTCTCGGGCGCATCGCGGCGTTGCGCAGTGCTCGGAATCCTCATGCACTGAAGTGCATTCCGGTGTCCTGTGCGCTGTGCGCCTTGCCCTGCATCCCGAGAATCAAATTTCTGGACACACTTTAGAAAGTTACCAAATTATGTTGAGTATCAAGAATCTCGAAGCCGGTTACGGCAAGGTGCAGGTGTTGCACGGCATCTCGATTGACGTGCCCAAGGGCAAGGTGGTCACGCTGATTGGCTCCAATGGCGCCGGCAAGACCACCACCATGCGTGCCGTGTCCGGCATGATCAAGCCGACGGCCGGTGAAATCACGCTGCACGGCAAACGGGTGGACGGTCTGGAGTCTTACGCCATTGCCAAGCAGGGCCTGGCGCACTCACCCGAAGGCCGGCGCGTGTTTGCGACCATGACGGTGACCGACAACCTGATCCTCGGCGCCTTTCCGCGCCTGACCGGCAGCCGCCCCAAGGGCGATGTGCCGGGCGACCTGGAGCGGGCCATGGAGCTGTTTCCGCGTCTCAAGGAGCGCCGCAACCAGTTGGCCGGAACCTTGTCGGGCGGCGAACAGCAAATGCTGGCGATGGCGCGCGCGGTCATGCTGAATCCTGAAATCGTGCTGCTCGACGAGCCTTCCATGGGCCTGGCTCCGATTCTGGTCGAAGAGGTTTTTCGCATCATCGCCGACCTGAAGGCGCGCGGTGTGACCATGCTGCTGGTCGAGCAGTTTGCCGCTGCCGCGCTGAAGGTGGCCGATTATGGCTATGTGCTGGAAAACGGGCGCATTTCGGTGCATGGCGAGGCAGAAAAGCTGCGCGACGACCCGGCCGTGAAGGCGGCCTATCTGGGTGGCGGCGGGCACTGAGGCGGCACTGCTGCGAATTTCGAGCGGTCAGGCGACCCTGATGCCTTCGCGCGCAGGGTCTGCGGGTGTTGGAGCCGCTGTGTTGCGGATTACCCTGCGGGCACGGGGGTCGGTCGGGTCCGCTGGATCAGCCGCCATACAGGTACTTCGGCAGCCACAGCGTCATACCCGGCCAGATATACATGAACACCATGCACAGGATCACGATCAGCATGTAGGGCATCATGCCCGCGAATATCTGGTTGAGCGTCACATGCGGCGGCGACACGCCTTTCAGGTAGAAGGCTGACATGGCCACCGGTGGCGACAGGAAGGCCGCCTGCAGGTTGACGAACACGAGGACGCCCCACAGGATGGGGTCAATCTGGAAATGCGTCAGCAGCGGCAGGAAGATGGGCACGAAGATCACGATGATTTCGGTCCACTCCAGCGGCCAGCCCAGGACAAAAATGATGGCCTGCGACAGCAGCAGGAACTGCAGCGGTGACAGGTCCATGGACAGCACCCACTGCTCCACCACGCGCTGGCCGCCCAGCAGCGTGAACACAGCCGAAAGGTTGGCCGCCCATTACCTTCAATAGGGGTGAAACCATTTCTGCCGGAGAAAAGGGTACTCAGAAGGTGATCTTCAGATCCTGAAGTGCCGGGTCGCTGGGCGGATAACGCAAGTCAAGCTGCTGCAGGGAGCTGCGCACCAGCGTGGCGATCATCAGGTTGCGGTGCGTCTTTGAATTGGCCGGCACCACCGTCCACGGCGCCCACGGCGTGCTGGTGGCGTTCAGCAGTGCTTCATAGGCTTTCTGGTATTGCTTCCACTGCTTGCGCACCGCCAGGTCGTCCAGGCTGAACTTCCAGTGCTTGGTGGGGTCGTCAATGCGCTCCTGCAGCCGCTGGCCCTGTTCCTCAAAGCTGATGTGCAGCATGAACTTGAGGATCACGGTGCCGGTCTCCGTCAGCATGCGCTCGAAGTCATTGATCTGGGCAAAGCGCTGCGCTGTCTGCTCCGGCGTGATCCAGCCGTTGACGGGCGCCACCAGCACGTCCTCGTAGTGGCTGCGGTTAAAAATCATCACTTCACCGGCGCCAGGCATCTTCTGATGAATGCGCCACAGGTAATCGTGGGCGCGCTCCTCTTCGCTAGGGGCTTTCCAGCCCACGGTGTGCACGCCCAGCGGGCTGATGCGTCCGAAGACACCGCGCAGCGTGCCATCCTTGCCCGAGGTGTCGGTGCCTTGCAGGATCACCAGCAGCTTGTAGCGCTTGTCGGCATAAAACAGGTTCTGCAGCTCATCGAGCTCGGTGGCCAGGGCCTCCACGGCGGCTTTGTCGCGCGCTTTGTCGCCGCTGGAAAAAGGCTTGGCCGCAGCATCAAAGTCCGCCATGGTGCACGCCTTGATTTTCTTTCTGGACGCTTCCTCACCCTGCGCTGCGCCGGTTTGGGGTGGCTGCCAATTGACCAGGATATTTTTCAGGACCTTGATACTGGCTTTGGTAGGGGCCGCGCCGGTCGTGAGAGGCGTGTCGATAGGGGCAGAAGGCATTGCGGGGGCTCCAGGACGAGTTTGCGAAAACGGGCACTTTGATTTTGCACGTCATTGGGCCCGGGCATTCCAGCAAGCGCATTGGGGCGAAGCCATCAGCGGTGTTGGCGGCCAGGGAATAAACTTGAATCCTGCGGCGGGCATGTGCGGAAACGCTTTGGCGCGCGTTTGCCGGTCGCAATACCTAATTTAATCAAGCCACTACGGATCCGCCATGAATACCGCCACCCCTCCGACTCCTTCCTCCGTGCTTCAGGTCCTGCCTGCGACCGGTTATGCCGGCGACGTTTCACCCCAATTGGCTTTTCAGTGGGTGCAGTCGGGCGAGGCTGTTTTGATCGATATACGCACCGACGCGGAGCGTGAATGGGTCGGGTATGTGCCAGGCGCGGTGGCGCTGGCGTGGAAGCAGTGGCCGGGCATGGCGCTCAATCCAGGCTTTGACGAAGGCATCAAGACCGCCGCGTCTGCGGGCAAGAAAGTGCTGCTGTTGTGCCGAAGCGGTGTCCGTTCGGTGGCCGCTGCCCGCCGTGCCACTGACCTCGGACTGGAGGCCTACAACATTCTGGAAGGTTTTGAGGGCGATGCCGACGAACGGGGCCAGCGCGGCCACCGGGGCGGCTGGCGGCTGCGCGGGCTGCCGTGGCAGC
The DNA here is from genome assembly GCF_031411155.1 of Polaromonas sp. Classification (GTDB taxonomy): domain Bacteria; phylum Pseudomonadota; class Gammaproteobacteria; order Burkholderiales; family Burkholderiaceae_C; genus Polaromonas. The sequence goes on from NZ_JANOAL010000082.1 coordinate 8,447, forward strand.
AGGGCTGATGGCGGGTTGGTGAATACTTACTTTTTGCAACCAAAAAAACCACAGGTTGCGATTGTGGCGGGTAGCCATGAAGAAAATAGTTCGCAGTTTGGTCACCCGTAAATCGGCAATGGGGCTAACCCCTGTCAGTTCTGACAGGGGTTGAGGCGTATCAAGCTGTGCCAGGGCTTTCAATGGGGCTACCTATCACCAACGGAGCCTCCCCATGCAAGTACTTGACCGCCACCCTGAACTGTTGCCAGTGCACCGCCGCGAGCCCGCGCTGCTGCCGCGGCTGCGGGAGCGCCTGGACAAGCAGTTCATGCCGCACTGGAACACCCAGTGGGGCGGTAAATGCATATTGCACGGAAGCAATCCCGGCTCCGATTCGATACGGCTGGATGGCAACGATTACCTGAATATTTCCGGGCACCCGGACATTGTTCGTGCGCAGATCACCAACTTGCGTCGCGATAACGAAACCGTGATCCAGTCGGGCGCTTTTCTGCTGGATGCGCATCCGTCCCGTCGGCTGGAGGCTTCGATGGCCGCCTGGATTGGCAAGGAGGATGGATTTATCTGCCAATCGGGCTACGCCGCCAATGTAGGCTTGCTGCAGGCCATAGCTGATGATCAAACGCCCGTCTACCTTGACACTTTGGCGCATACCTCGCTTTGGGAGGGCGCGCGGGCTGCGCGTGCGCCTGCCTGCGCGTTTCGCCATAACGACCCGGCTCACCTGTCCCGCATGATTTCCCGCAACGGCCCCGGCATCGTGGTTGTGGATTCGGTTTACAGCACCACCGGAGCTTTGTGCCCGCTGGTGGATATGGTGGAAGTGGCAGAACAGCATGGCTGCACCATTCTGGTTGATGAGTCGCATTCACTGGGGACGCATGGTCCGCAAGGGGCCGGTCTGTGCGCCGAGCTTGGGCTGGTAGACCGGGTTCACTTCATCACGGCAAGCCTGGCCAAAGCGTTTGCCGGCCGGGCTGGCTTCTTCACGGTGCCTGCCGAGTTGCGCTATTACGTGTTGCACCACAGTTACCCGAATATTTTCAGCTCGTGCCTGTTGCCGCATGAAATAGCAGGTCTGTCGGCAACGCTTGACGTTATTCGCGGCAGCGATGACGCACGGCAGCGCCTGCACGCCAATACGCGGCGCCTGCGTGGCAGTTTGTCGGACATGGGTTATCCAATTCATCAAGGGACGCAGCAGATCATTTCGCTGGAGGCTGGCCTTGAGCCCGACACCATGGCACTGCGCGACCGGCTGGAGGAACGCGATATTTTTGGTGCTATATTTTGCGCGCCGGCCACCAGTCGCAACCGCGCCATGGTCAGGCTCACGCTCAATGCGGGCCTGACGGAGTCCGAACTGAACCAGATTGAACGGGTGGCGCGGGAAGTTGCCCCCATCGTCAAGCCCTGGGACTGGCCGATTGCCCGGCGCGCCCGCGCGGGTCAGGAGGCTTGAGCGTCAGTCGCGCAGCTTGCGCTCGCCGTGGGCCTGCATAAAGCGCTCGTGGCTGTTCGCCTGGCCGGGACTGAGGGCCTCGTCGATTGAAAAGAGCGCCGCGTACAGAAGCCCGGCATCGCAGGCCATGGAAAACGCCTGCCGGGCCTGTGATTTGTGGCTGTCACCCAGCGCCAGCTGCAGTTCCAGGTCCATCAACTTGTTGCCCGCCCGAATGTCCTCAACGGTCTGGGCATCGCAGCCCTCGGATTCGGCGATTTCGGCCAGCTCCGGCAGCTTTTCGCCCGGCTCCAGTTGCAGCCAGCTGACGCGGCCCCTGTGGTCCAGCGCCAGCACGCCAAAGGGCGCACCGATGACGACATGCTCGATCCAGCCCTGCTTGCGGGCCAGTTCCTCCAGCGTTCGTGCAATCGAGGGATTGCACACCAGGGCGTGCTGCTCGCGCAGCAGGGTGGCGCGCCAGGTTTGTTGTTGCCGGGCGTTGGGGGTGTTGAGCAGGGCTTGAATCGCTTCGGTCAGGCGCAGGCGAATGTCGGGTGACTGCTTGGGAATGAATTGTTCAATCAGGCCGCGGTTGAAGGCGGAAACCGCCAGTTGCTCGTCGGCGCGGCCGGTCAGCAAAACGCGGGAGCCGGACCAGTTTGTCAGCTCGCTCAGGGCCCGCAGTCCGCTCATGGCAGGCATGGAGTAGTCCACCACGCAGACCTGGGTCAGGGCGAAACGCGCCGTGCCGTCTTCGCGCCAGTACTGCAGGATCTGCGGGATCAGGGCGGCGCCCTCACGCCAGCGGTTGACGATTTCCTGCTGCTGCCAGGCATCGGCCTCCCACAACGGGGGTTCCTGCTGCAGGGTATTGATGCAGTCCACCGGCCGCAGAAAGAGACGGGCGTACCAGTCGGGCGGCATGACGACCGCGAGCATTTCCAGGTAGTCTGGATCGTCATCCAGGAAGACCACGCCACCGGGCCGGCGATAAAGGGGAAAAGGCATGTTGTCGTTTAAGTAGGGTCGACAGAATTCGTATTCGACAAGGCTATCAGGCAGAGACCGGCAACTCAATGGTAAAAATAGCACCTACCGCATATTTTGATTTTGCCTGGATGGTGCCGCCGGCGCTTTGCACCACCTGCTGGCAAAAAGCCAGCCCCAGGCCGTGTCCGGTGCCGAGGTCGCTCGAGAAAAAAGGCTTGAAAATTCGGGGCAGCAAGCCGGCCTCGATCCCCATGCCTTTGTCGGTTACCACGATGCGCCCTTTGGCGTGCTGCACGCCCACTTCAATGCGCAAGGCACCATGGGCGTACTGGGAGTCGGCCGCCATCAGCGAGTGCAGGGCATTCTTGATCAGGTTGTCCAGCACCTGGGAAAACTGGCGGGCGGAAGACTGAAACATGAAGTCAGTGTGAACCATCACCTTCACGCACTCCCTCTGGCGGCTGGTCTGGTAGGGGTAGGCCGCCACCACCTCGGTGACCAGCCTGGCGGCGGAAACCTGTTCTGCGAGTCGGGGCAACTGCAGCAGCTTGGCGTTGGCGATTTGCGTGTCGATCTGGTGGTTCATGTTGCGCACCAGCGTGTGCAGGCGCAAGGCCAGTTTGTCCAGCTGCAGCGCACTCGGGGAATCGGGCTGGCGCTGCACCTCCAGCTGGATCGCGTCCCCAATCAGCGCCGCAGTCGACAGCGGCGTGCGCAACTCATGCGCCATGATGCCCATGGTGGCCAGGGCGTGGCGCAGTTGTTCCCGTCTCAGGTTGGCCGACGACAGGCTGAGCAACAAAGAGGCTCCCCAGCTAAAGGCGATCACCACCATATCGACGGCGTTCCAGGCTCCTGCCCCGCCAGGTGCGTTGGGAATGAGCGCGCGAAACAGGCCCCAAGCAATCAGGGCGCCGCTGACCATGCCCGCTGTGGCAATACGCAGGTCCGTTACATGGTAGTAGATGAGAATCATCGCGCAAAAGCTGGCAAGCCAGACGACACCGCCGGCATTGCACAGGTACATCCAGCCAAAAAACAGCGGAAACTCTATCCATGCAATGACGGTAAACGCCACGCGCGTCATCGAACTGGAGATGTCGCGGGTCAGATAAGGGAGCATCAGGGCGCCGCCCAGCAGGCTCATCAGGCCACGCAGCCATAGATTCTCATAGGGTTGAACCAGCCACTGCGACCAGATCAGGCCGAAGAGTGGCTGGCTTACCAGCAGTGTCAATCCCAGAAGGCGAACCCGCCAACGCGACGGGTGCAGAATCGGCTCCAGCGGCGCGAGCATGAATTCATCGCGCAGCCACAGCAGCAGACGCTGCCGGGCGAGCCACGCATGGAAGCGGGCCCCCTTCACGTTGGAAGCCTTTTTTTCAAAATCGGAAATCTGGGTAATGACGCATGGGGTATTTAACTGTATTGTGCGTGTTCTTGATTGAGCGAGCCAATGCAACTACCTGCTAACTTTGACAACGTGAGTCTCGATGGCGTCATCAGCGACTGGCTGTGCGCCCTGCGCGAGTTTTCGGTGGAGGCGCTGCTGGTGCTGGGCCCCGATCCGTTTGCGGGGCATGAGGAGCGGCTGGTGCTGGCGCTGCATCCGCCGCGCCTGCTGGACGCGGCCGAGGCACTGGCCGAGAGCCGGGACTTTGGCGCACCCTGGCGCGACTCGGATGCGCCGCTGGTGGCCTGGCAGGATATTTCAAAATCCTCCTTCGAAAGTCTGGGGCGCTGGCGCCGGCTCTGGCTGGCCCATGGCTACCAGAGCGTGGTGCGCATTGCCTTTCCGGTCACGGTGGGGCGCGCGTTTGAATGCTACCTGTTCAGCCCGCGCCAGTGGCATGACCGCACCGAGGCCTCGCAACTGGTCTGGTCGGCGCTCAACATCTGGCCGCTGCTCAAGCGGGCGCTGGCCGACGCGCGCAGCCCCCTGAGCCCGCGCGAGCTGGAATGCCTGAACCTGGCGTTTCAGGGCATGACCGCGCGCGAAAGCGGTGAGACCCTGGCCTGCAGCGAGCGCACCGTCAACTTTCACCTGGCCAATGCGATGGCCAAGCTGCAGGTCGACAACAAGATGGCTGCAGTGCAGCGGGCCTGCTGGTTCGGCCTGATTTGATGCGACCTCCATGGAGTTGCATGACGGCGGGCTGTCCTACCTTCGAACACGCTGTTACAGCCTGTCTGCCTGCGACCCAAATCTGTTCATAATTCCGTCACATGACATTTCTGGCTCTTGATGTAGGTAATACGCGCCTGAAATGGGCGCTCTACGACGACATGGCGTCGGGCGCAAGCCCGGTCGCGCAGGGGGCGGTTTTTCTCGAAAACCTCGACAAGCTGGCCGATACCGATTGGGCCGTGTTGCCGCAACCGGACCGGGTGCTGGGCTGCATCGTGGCCGCCGATGCCGTCAAACGCCGCGTCGCCGAGCAGATGGAGCACTGGG
>NZ_JANOAL010000083.1:0-30507 GCF_031411155.1 Polaromonas sp.
TGGCTCACGCACGCGCTGAAAAAGCAGTCCACCCTGGTCGAGAAAAACATCGACGCGCTGGCCAATCTGCTGCAGCTCAATCGCGCCGAGCGCGCGCTGCTGCTCTACGGCACGCTGGCGCGCTACCAGCGCGACCTGCGCTCGCTGCTGGTCGAGTTCAAGGTCAACAACGCGCCCGAGGCCTATGCCGCGATTGCCGATGTGGCCGGCGTCAAGGCCCACGATGTGGCCGAAGCGCTGCGCGCCGGCTCGCGGCTCGAGCGCATCGGCATGGTCGAGAACCTGATCTCCGAGCACAACATCACCGACCTGGCCGATTTGATGAAGGTCAGCGAAAAGCTGCCGCCGGTGCTGATGCGCGAATACCGCGACCAGAACGAGCTGATGGCGGTGTTCACCCGTCCGGCGGCCGCTAGCTGCCTGGGCCTGGGCGACTTTGCCTTTGTGCGCGACGACGCCGAGGTGCTGGTGTCGCTGCTGCGCAATGCGGTGGCGGCCAGGGAGCAGGGTGTCAACGTGCTGCTTTACGGGCCGCCCGGCACCGGCAAGACCGAGCTGGCCAAGGTGGTGGCGCAGGCCGCCGGGCTGGACCTGTTCGAGGTCGAGTACGCCGACCAGGCCGGCAATTCGCTGAGCGGGCGCGACCGCTACCGCTCTTTGCAAATCGCGCAGGTGTTCCTCAAGGGCAGCGCGCATTCGGCCCTGCTGTTTGACGAAGTCGAAGACGTGTTTCCGCCGATTTCAAGCGAAGCCGCGCAGCTGATGGCGCGCTCCGAGCAACTGCCGGCCCCGGCCAACGGCTCGGTCAACGGCAAGGCCTGGGTGAATCAGATTCTCGAATCGAACACCGTGCCCACGCTGTGGGTGACCAACCGCATCGAGCAGATCGACCCGGCCTTTCGGCGCCGCTTTGCCTACCACCTGGAGCTGCGTTCGCCGCCGCCCGGCGCGCGCGAGGGCGTGGTGCGCAAGACGCTGGAAGGCGTGCAGGTCAGCGATGCCTTTGTCGCCAAACTGACGGCGCGCAAGGGCCTGACGCCGGCGCAGATCCGCACCGCGGTGCGCTTTGCGCGCCTGGCCAGCGCGCCTGAGAACGCCGCAGAGACGCAAATTGGCGTCAAGAAGAGAGCGGACGAAGGCCGCCGCGCCGGGCCGCCCCAAGCAAGGCCAGCCCCCTCGGGGGGCAGCGAACCACACGAAGTGGGGAGCGTGGGGGCTGCTATTTCATTGCTGGAGTCGCTGATCGAGCGCCAGCTCAAGAATGCCGATGTGGCGCTCGGCAACAAGGCCGAATCCAACGGCCGCCGCTGCGTGACCACCTACGACCTGGCCATGCTCCATGTCGAGTCGCGCTTTGAGGTGCCGCGCATCGTCGAGGCGCTGAAAAGCCGGGGCCACGGCAGCCTGTGTTTTTACGGCGCGCCCGGCACCGGCAAGACCGCGCTGGCCGAGCACATTGCCAGCGCGCTGGAGCAGCCCCTCATCATCAAGCAGGCGAGTGATTTGATGAGCAAGTACGTGGGCGAAACCGAGCAGAACATGGCCGCCATGTTCAGGGAGGCCGAGGCCGAGAAGGCGGTGCTGCTGCTGGACGAGGCCGACAGCTTTTTGCAGGACCGGCGTGGCGCCCAGCGCAGCTACGAGGTGACCGAGGTCAATGAAATGCTGCAGGGCATGGAGCGCTATGCCGGCATTTTCGTCTGCACCACCAACCTGCTCGAAAGCCTGGACCAGGCGGCGCTGCGGCGCTTTACCTTCAAGATCAAGTTCATGCCGCTGACCGCCGCGCAGCGCGAGAAAATGTTCATCACCGAAGCGCTGGGCGGCCAGGCCGACGCGCTGACCCCGGCGCTACGCGAGCGCCTGGCCAGGCTGGTGCAGATCTGCCCCGGCGACTTCGCCGCGGTCAAGCGCCAGACCGAGATTCTGGACGCGCACTTCACGGCCGAGGAATTCATCAGCCAGCTCGAGGCCGAGCACCGCATCAAGCCCGAGGTGCGCGAGTCGCGCGGCATCGGCTTTGTGCAGTAGTGGCCACGATTCGCTATTTATTTGATAGCTGCTTGTGCACTATATGTATGGGTTAGAGCTGGATTTGATGGCTAAACCAGCTTGACCTGCCGGATCGCCTTGCCCGAGCCGTCGTTCATGTCGGCCAGCGCCGTCAGCAGGCGCGCCAGGCAGGCGTCGGCATCGGGCGCCGCCGCGCCGGTGGTGGCCCTATCCGCCGCCGCCAGATGGCCCAGCGCGATGTGAAAGCGCAGCGGCTCGGCATCGGGCAACTGGTCGGTGGGCCGCAGCCCGCTGCTCAGGATGCGGGTGGCCACCGCGTTGGCGGCCTGCAGGCCGATCGGGCCGTCGATCAGCAGCGCGAACTCGGTGTCGCCGACCCGTGCCACGGTGTCGCTGGCGTGCGCCACCGCGCGCAGGCAGGCGGCGGCCAGCACCACGGCGCGGTCGGCGGTCTCGCGGCCATGGGTTTTTTCGAGGCGGGCCAGGTTGGCCAGGTTCACCAGCAGCAGCGCAAAAGGCTGGCGCGAGCGCTGGGCCGCCGCCAGCGACTTGCGCAGCTTGTCCAGAAAAACCTTGCCCGAGCGCAGGCCGGTCAGCGGGTCGTCGTTGCCGAGCCGGGAGGCGCGGGCGCTCAGGCTGCGGCGCTGCGCCACGCGGCGGTTCAGGCCGTAAAACAGGATGGGCGCTTCAATCGCCGAGCCCAGCAGCAGCGCATAGTCGCTCAAATAGCTCGACGGAATCGTGCCCAGGTTGCGCAGCAGCGGAAACAGCGCGGCCAGCAGCACCGGCAAAAAGCCGGCGGCAATCCAGCGCGTGTAGTAGTCGCCGGCCGCCAGCGCCATGCCTATCACCCCCAGCAGCACCAGCATGCTCAGGGCTATCAGGTTGTTCAGGATGACAAAGCCGGTTTGTGTGGGAATCGCCGCGTCATACAGCCCGGCCAGCGGCAGCATGAGCATCAGGGCCAGCAGCAGCCGGTCCAGCGCCGGCGCAAAGCGCCGCGGCAGGGTGATGGTGCGCGCAAACCACATGGCGCTGGCGGCCGCGGCCGGCAGCAAAAACACCGTGGCCCGGTTCAGCGCGGGCCATTGTGGCCACCAGTAGAGCCCGGCCAGGCCGGTAAAGCTGGCCTGCGAGGCGGCAAAAATTGCCATGTACAGGGCGTAGGTGGCAAAGCCGGCATCGCGGTCGCTGATCGCATGGGCCAGCGCCAGCACGATGACCAGCGCGGCCAGGCCAAAGTAAATGCCCAGCACCAGGTGTTCGGCCAGACTCTGGCTGATCAGCCGCGCATCGCTGAGCACCAGCGGCAGCGCCGAAAACGGCACCCGGCCGTGGCGTATCTGCAGGTAGTAGCGCACCGGCTGGCCCGGCTCGGGCGACAGTGAAAACACCGGGTAGCGCGCCGGCTGCGCCCAGCGATTCGTGGCCACGCCATCACCCGCCTGCTGCGTCACCCACTGGCCAGCCGCATCCCGAAAGTGTAGGCTCACTTCGTCCACGCCGGGAAGCGGCACGGTCAGCCGCCAGTGCACCTGCGGATTCTGGATGGCGGCGTCAAAACGCAGCCACAGGGCGCCCGTGCCCAGCAGGTGGCGCTGCTCGGGCTCAACCCCGGCAAACGGCAGGCCGGGCTGGGCCTCGATGCGCTCGGCGCTCAGCTCGCCACCGGGGTCAAGCAGCCATTGCAGCGACGCCTCCAGCGGCGCCTGGCCGACATCGCGGTTCAGCATCAGCGTGGGCGCGGGCTCGGCGTGCAGCGGCAGGGCCATCAGCATCAACGAGGCGGCCAGGGCCACCAGCAGCGCCGGCAGCAGCCCGGCGCGTTGCATGAAAGTGCTCAAGATGGGCTCCCCAGGATCGCGTGAAAGTCCGCACGGGCTGCGGTCGCCCTGGATTCAGACAGACGCACACACCCTGAGCACTTCGGCGCCGTAGGCTTCGCGTTTCTTGGCGCCTATGCCGCTGATGCCGTCCAGCTCCTGCAGGCTTTGCGGGGCGCGCTCGGCAATGGCGCGTAGCGTGGCATCGTGAAAAATCACGAAGGCCGGCAGGTTGTGCTCGCGCGCGACCTCGGCGCGCCAGGCCTTCAGGCAGGCCAGCCGCTCCAGCGCGCCGGCATTCAGGGTGGCCTCGGCCAGCCCCTTGACCGAGGTCTTGGTGACGCGCTTGCTGCCTCTGGCTCTGTCCGCCCTGGCCCCGAGCGCCTGCTCGCGCAGCACCACATGGGTTTCGCCCTTGAGCACCTGGCGCGCATCGGGCAGCAGCTGCAGGGTGCTGAAGGCCTCGGCATCGACCCGCAGCGTGTTCTTGGCAATCAGCTGGCGCAGCACGCTGCGCCACTGGGCCTCGGCCAGATCACTGCCAATGCCGAAGGTGCTGAGCTGGTCGTGGCCATACTGCACCACCTTCTCGGTCGCCTTGCCGCGCAGGATGTCCATGATGTGGCCGGCGCCAAAGCTGATGCCGCTCATCTGCTGCACGCGGTAAATGCAGCTCAGCATCTTGCGCGCGGCCTCGGTCGCGTCCCATACCGCGGGGGGTTGCAGACAGTTGTCGCAATTGCCGCAGGGCTGGCTGGCTTCGCCAAAGTAATGCAGCAGGCTGACGCGGCGGCAGCGCGTGTCTTCGGCCAGGCTCAGCAGTGCATCGAGCTTGCCGCGCATCACCTGCTTGAACTCCTCGCTGGCGGCGTCGCTGGTGTCTATCATGCGGCGCTGGTTCACCACGTCCTGCAGGCCATAGACCATCCAGGCGTCGGCGCTCTGGCCGTCGCGGCCGGCGCGGCCGGTTTCCTGGTAGTAGCCCTCGATGTTTTTCGGCATGTCCAGGTGCGCGACAAAGCGCACATCGGGTTTGTCGATGCCCATGCCGAAGGCGATGGTGGCCACCATCACCATGCCGTCCTCGCGCAGAAAGCGGTCTTGCCGCTGCTGGCGCAGGCCGGAGTCCAGCCCGGCGTGGTAGGCCATGGCCTTGATGCCGGCGCCCTGCAGCATGCCCGCAATCTCTTCCACGCGTTTCCTCGACTGGCAGTACACAATGCCAGCCTCGCCGTCGTGCTCGGTTGCTATAAAGCGCAGCAGCTGGCGCGTCGGGTCGGTTTTCTCGACGATGGTGTAGCGGATGTTGGGCCGGTCAAAGCTGCTGACAAAGGCGCGCGCGTCCTCCAGCTTGAGCCGCTCTACCATGTCCTGCCGCGTCAGCGCATCGGCGGTGGCGGTCAGCGCCATGCGCGGCACGTCGGGAAAGGTTTCGTGCAGCAGGCTCAAACTGCGGTATTCGGGCCTGAAGTCGTGGCCCCACTGGCTCACGCAATGCGCCTCGTCAATCGCGAACAGGCTCAGCAGCCCGCGCTCGTGCAGCGAGGCCAGCAGGCCCTTCATGCGTGGCGTGTTGATGCGCTCGGGCGCGGCATAGAGCAGCGTCAGTTCGTTGCGCAACAGCTGCTTTTCCAGCGCGCTGCCTTCCTCAAAGGTCTGCGTCGAGTTCAGGAACGCCGCCGCCACGCCGGCCTCGGTCAGCGCGCCGACCTGGTCGTGCATCAGCGCAATCAGCGGCGAGATCACAATGGTCACGCCGTGGCCGGCGTTTTGCCGGGCGATCGCCGGAATCTGGTAGCACAGCGACTTGCCGCCGCCGGTCGGCATCAGCACCAGCGCGTCGCCGCCTGCTACCACATGCTCAACAATGGCTTGCTGCGGGCCGCGAAAGCTGTCGTAGCCAAAGACCTGACCCAGAATGTCGAGCGGGGTCGGGGTCGGGGTCGGCGTAGAGGTCGGCAAAAGGGGCAGGGAAGACAAGGTTGGGGCCCGGCGAATCGGGACAGGATGAAAAAAAGTTTGCTATAAAAACAGTAGCTGTATGCGCGCGTTCTATAAGGGCTAGAGGCTTGTTTGATGCCTGAAAGGGGCTACATCTGCTCCCACGGCAGGCCGGCAAAGCGCCAGCCCGACAGCGTGGAGCGACGAAAGCGCTCATCGAGATCACCCTCAAAACCGTGCACCACATGCTGCACATCGCTAAAACCGGCCGCCACCAGCGCCTTGCCGGCGTCCAGCGTGCGCTTGCCGGAGCGGCAGATCAGCAGCAGCGGCTGGTCCTTGCCGCTGGCCTCGCGCGCCACCGCCTCGGCAAACTGGTGCGCGTCGGGCTGCAGGTCGGGGTATTCGTACCACGGCACATTGACCACGCCGGGCGGGCGCCCGACGTAAAGCGACTCGATTTCCATGCGCACGTCCACGAACAGCGCGTCCGGGTGCGCCTGCAGCCAGGCCCAGGCTTCTTGAGGTTGGAGGTTTTTCATGGTCGGTCGTGGCTGTCGGCGTATCGGGCTATTGTCCCGGAAAGTCGAGTCCAGCCAGCCACCGGCTTTAAAATCAGGGCATGAAGCCCATCCCCTACACCCGCGGCCAGCAGCTCCCGGCCATCCTGGCGCAACGCATCGCCATTCTCGATGGCGCCATGGGCACCATGATCCAGCGCTTCAAGCTCAACGAGGCCCAGTACCGCGGCGAGCGCTTCAAGGACTTTCACAAGGACGTCAAGGGCAACAATGAATTGCTGAGCCTGACCCGGCCCGACGTGATTCAGGACATCCACGAAGGCTACCTGGCGGCCGGGGCCGACCTGATCGAAACCAATACCTTTGGCGCCACCACGGTGGCCCAGGCCGACTACGACATGGCCGAGCTGGCGGTCGAGATGAATTACGAATCCGCGCGCAGTGCGCGCGCCGCCTGCGACAAGTTTGCGACCCCCGAGAAACCGCGTTTTGTCGTCGGCGCCCTAGGCCCGACACCCAAAACCGCCAGCATCAGCCCCGACGTCAACGACCCGGGCGCGCGCAACACCAGCTTTGAGGAGCTGCGCCGCGCCTACTACGAGCAGACCGAGGCGCTGGTGAAAGGCGGCAGCGACGTGCTGCTGGTGGAAACCATTTTTGACACGCTGAACGCCAAGGCGGCGCTGTTTGCGATCGACGAGTACTTCGACAATTCGGGCCAGCGCCTGCCGCTCATCATCAGCGGCACCGTCACCGATGCCTCGGGCCGGATTTTGAGCGGCCAGACCGTCACCGCCTTCTGGCACAGCGTGCGCCACGCCCGGCCGCTGGCCGTCGGCCTGAACTGCGCGCTCGGCGCCACGCTGATGCGGCCCTATATCCAGGAGCTGGCGCGCGTGGCCGGCGATACCTTCATCAGTTGCTACCCCAATGCCGGCCTGCCCAACCCGATGAGCGACACCGGCTTCGACGAAACCCCCGACGTGACCTCGCGCCTGCTGCGCGAGTTTGCCGACGAGGGCCTGGTCAACATCGTGGGCGGCTGCTGCGGCACCACGCCCGAGCATATTGGTGCCATTCATCAAGCGGTAGGTTCAACAGCACCGCGCAATGTTCAGCGTAAGTATTTTTATCCAGAACTGGTCTGATTTGCCGCAGACCATGGCGCTCCGCATTGAATGATCGGGGAGCCGCTCGCGCAGCAGCGTCTGAATGCACCCGTCCGGCCCTGCCTTATAAGCGCGTGCCGTATCTCCTTGCAGGTAGCTACTGACTCTCTTCGTGGTCAACAAGAGCGATGCCGGATTTCCCCGACTCCGTCTGCCTTCAGCGGGCACTTCAAAAAGACTTCCGTTTTGACAGCCTTTTGACAGGTGATGCGATTAAATTGTGCCAGTACAAACATTACTGGAGACAAAAATGGAATCGAAACAATCTAGCCAGTGCATTCCTGCACGCCACCCCATTCTTCCTGGTCGCGACCAGGTAGACAGGTACATTCATAAAACGCGGTCCGCTTTGGCCGCTGCTGTTTTGACCTTGGTGGGTGCTGCCAGCGTTTCGACGCCGGCGGCGGCCTTTGATGGCTGGCATCTGGAAAACGCCACCGCCATCCCGGGCAAGGGCGCCGGCTGGGACTATGTTTCGCTGGACGCGGCCCGCAATCACCTGTTCATCGGCCATCGCGGCCAGGGTTTGCAGGTTTACGATATTGCGACCCGAAAGCTCGTCAAGGTCATTGGCACCACGGCCGCCGACAGCTCGAATGGCGCGACGCTGATGCCCGAATTCGACCTCGGTATTTCTTACAATGAAAACGGCACCATCACGCCGTTCAAGCTGTCCACGCTGGAGGCGCAGGCCTCCATCAAGCTGGGCGACGAGCTCGATTCCACCCACTATGATCCGGCGACCAAACGCATCGTCGTCAACATGGCCGCCGGCAAGGACGGCACGGACCTGATCGTGCTGGAAGCGCCGTCGCTGAAGGTGGTTGGCACGATCAAGGTCACGACCAAGAAACCCGAGCATGCCGAGGGCGACGGCAAGGGCAACTTCTACATGGCCTCGCGCGACGAGAACTCGGTGTACCGCATCGATACCAAAGACATGAAAGTGACCGCCCAGTGGCCGACGCCGGGCTGCGCCCAGACCAATGGCCTGGCACTGGACGTGGCGAACAACCGCATTTTTCTGGGTTGCCGCGGCAGCGCGACGGTCAAGCCCTCGTTTGCCGTCATGAACGCCGAGAACGGCGCCATGGTCTACACCAGTGAAATCGGTGGTGGCAATGACGAGGTCATTTACGACGCCGATTTGAAGCGGGTGTTCCTGGCCAATGGCGTCAATGCGGTGCTCAATGTCTTCGAGCAGGTGAGTGCCGATAGCTACAAACCGTCGGAAGCGATGGGAACCCAGGCCGGTGTGCGCACCATGGCGATGGACCCGAAGACCAAAAAGATTTACGCCGTCACCGCCGATGGCAGCGCGGACTATTCCAAGAAGATCACGACCACCGTTTCGCCGTATTACGCCAATACGTTTTTTACCGACCGGTTTTACGTGCTGACCTACAGCAAGTAATCCACAGCCAGCGAGCTTGGGCGCTGAATCCCCCGGTCGATTCAGCGCTGGTTGATTTCCTGCTGCATCGCCTGCGTCAGCTGGCTGTAGAGCTTGAGTTTTTCGGTGGTTTCACGCAGCCGCTCGGCAATCCGCAGCGACACCGCAAACATCAGCTTGACGGTGGTGGCCGGATCGTCCTGGCTCAGTTTTTCGAGGGCGGCGCGCGACAAAATCGCGCACTGAACATCGGTGCTGGCGGTGCAGGAAGCCAGCCGCGCCCGGTCATCGACCAGCCGCATCTCGCCTATGAGGCTGCCGGGCCCCAGCACCGTCACGGTGACCGGCGCGTTGCGGCTGACCACGATGTTTTCGACCGTGACCTCGCCCTCCAGCAGCAGCGCCATGTAACCGGTGTCGGTCTGGTCGCCTTCGGTGATGAAGGTGGTGCCCATGGGGATTTTGCGCGGGATCATGTAGCTCACGATCGTGAGCGCTTCGTCGGGAGTCAGCCGCATCAGCGCCGTCGGCGCGATCAGCAGCCGGGCCGCCAGCTCGGCCGTGCTGGAGCCTTCCACCGCCCGCATGCGTTCCCGGGGCTGCATGAACTCGGGCGCCGTGCGACTTGCGGATTTCTTCCCGCCAAACAGGTTTTTAAACATGGATTTTTCAGGTTTTTCGCGGTGCCAAGGCCCGCGCCGGTGCGGGGCTTTGGCCAGCCTTTAAAATGATGGTAACCCAAGGAGCGTTGCAGCGAAGCCATTGCTTCGTCAGGCTTGGGAAACAGGGACATTTTCACAGTTTCTGCCGCAACGACGCTCACCGTGAGCCCCGCAAGGGCTAAACAGGTGAGTCCATGTCCGAAATTCAATCTTTGCAAAATGTCCCTCCGATGAAGCTGTCCGGCCTGGAGCCGGTCAGCGTGGGCGCGTCCTATTCAGAGGAGGACAGAGCCGAAGGTCTGTCCCCCAGCGCTTCGTTTGTCAACATTGGCGAGCGCACCAATGTCACCGGTTCCAAGGCCTTCGCCCGCATGATTCTGAACGGCGACTTTGAAGCCGCGCTGGCCGTGGCGCGCCAGCAGGTCGAAAACGGCGCGCAGATCATCGACATCAACATGGACGAGGCGATGCTGGACAGCCAGGCCGCCATGGTGCGGTTTTTGAACCTGATCGCCAGCGAGCCCGACATCGCCCGCGTGCCCATCATGATCGACAGCTCCAAATGGAGCGTGATCGAGGCCGGCCTGCGCTGCATCCAGGGCAAGGGCATCGTCAATTCGATCTCCATGAAGGAGGGGCTGGCGCCCTTCAAACACCAGGCCAAGCTGCTCAAGCGCTATGGCGCGGCCGCCGTGGTGATGGCGTTTGACGAGAAGGGTCAGGCCGATACCTACGAGCGCAAGATTGAAATCTGCGAGCGCGCCTACCGGGTTCTGGTTGACGAGTTGGACTTTCCGCCCGAAGACATCATCTTTGACCCGAATATCTTTGCCATTGCCACCGGCATTGAAGAGCACAACAACTACGCGGTCGATTTCATCAACGCCACGCGCTGGATCAAGGCCAATCTGCCCGGCGCCAAGGTGTCGGGCGGCGTGTCCAACGTGTCCTTCAGCTTTCGCGGCAACGACCCGGTGCGCGAAGCCATTCACACCGTGTTCCTGTACCACGCGATCCAGGCCGGCATGGACATGGGCATCGTCAACGCCGGCATGGTCGGCGTCTACGACGACCTGGAGCCGACGCTGCTGCAGCGGGTCGAGGACGTGGTGCTGAACCGTACGCCCCTCTACAAGCCGGGCGAGCCCGAACTGACGCCCAGCGAGCGCCTGATTGAAGTGGCCGAAACCGCCAAGAGCGGCGCCAGGGACGACAGCAAGAAAAACGAGTGGCGCGCGTTGCCGGTGCGGGCGCGCCTGTCGCACGCGCTGGTGCACGGCATGAACGAGTTCATCACCGAAGACACCGAAGAGGTCTGGCAGCTCATCAAGGCCGAGGGTGGGCGCCCGCTGCACGTCATCGAAGGGCCGCTGATGGACGGCATGAACGTGGTCGGCGACCTGTTTGGCCAGGGCAAGATGTTCTTGCCACAGGTGGTGAAAAGCGCGCGCGTGATGAAGCAGGCGGTGGCGCATCTGCTGCCCTACATCGAGGCCGAAAAACTGTTGCTGGAGGCCGCCGGCGGCGACGTCAAGACCAAGGGCAAGATCATCATCGCCACCGTCAAGGGCGATGTGCACGACATCGGCAAGAACATTGTTACCGTGGTGCTGCAGTGCAACAACTTTGAAGTCGTCAACATGGGCGTGATGGTGCCCTGCCACGAGATTCTGGCGCGCGCCAAGGTCGAGGGCGCCGACATCGTGGGGCTGTCGGGCCTGATCACGCCGAGCCTGGAAGAAATGCAGTATGTGGCGGCCGAGATGCAGAAGGACGATCATTTCCGCATCAAAAAAATCCCGCTGCTGATTGGCGGCGCCACCACCAGCCGGGTGCATACCGCGGTCAAGATTTCGCCGCACTATGAAGGCCCGGTGGTCTATGTGCCCGATGCCTCGCGCAGCGTCAGCGTGGCGCAAAGCCTGCTGTCCGACAGCGCCGCCAAATACATCAGCGAGCTCAACAGCGACTACGACAAGGTGCGCACCCAGCACGCCAACAAGAAGCAGCTGCCGATGTGGCCGCTGGCCAAGGCGCGCGCCAACGCCACCAGGATCGACTGGGCCGGCTACACCCCGCCCGTGCCCAAGTTCATTGGCCGCCGCGTCTTCAAGAATTTTGACCTGGCCGAACTGGCACGGTTTATCGACTGGGGCCCGTTCTTTCAGACCTGGGACCTGGCCGGGCCGTTTCCGGCGATCTTGAAGGACGAGGTGGTCGGCACCGAGGCGGTGCGCGTCTATGCCGATGCGCAGCGCATGCTCAAGCGCCTGATCGAGGGCCGCTGGCTCACCGCCAGCGGCGTGATCGGCCTGTACCCAGCCAACAGCGTGGGCGACGACATCGAGATTTATACCGACGAGTCGCGCAGCCAGGTGGCCATGACCTGGTACGGGCTGCGCCAGCAGGCCGAAAAAACCGCGCTCGACGGCGTGATGCGGCCCAGCCGCTGCCTGGCGGATTTTGTCGCGCCCAAGCTGCTTACTCCTGAATTGATAGCTAACCGGGCAGGAAAGGCGGGGGCTGAGGGCCACTATGACTCGCATATTGCGGACTACATCGGGGTTTTTGCCGTCACCGCCGGGCTGGGCGCCGAAAAGAAGGAAAAGTACTTCCTGGACGACAACGATGACTACTCGTCGATCACGCTCAAGGCGCTGGCCGACCGTCTCGCCGAGGCCTTTGCCGAGGCCATGCACCAGCGCGTGCGGCGCGACCTGTGGGGCTATGCGACGGCCGAATCGCTGAGCACCGAAGAGCTGATTGGCGAAAAATACCAGGGCATACGGCCGGCCCCGGGTTACCCGGCCTGCCCGGACCACAGCGTGAAGAAAGACATGTTCGAGCTGCTCAAGGCCGGCGAAGTGGGCATGGCGCTCACCGAAAGCCTGGCCATGACGCCGGCCGCCAGCGTCAGCGGCTTTTACCTGAGCCATCCGCAAAGCCTGTATTTCAATGTCGGCAAGATTGGTGACGACCAGCTGCAGGACCTGGCCCGGCGGCGCGGTGCCAGGGCCGAGGATTTGCAGCGTTTGCTGGCGCCCAACCTGTAGCGCCTGGCTGGGGGACGGCTTGACTTCGCGTTGACCGGCGGCTGGGCCGCGTTTACAAACAGACACGCGGTATTGACCGGGCTTGTGTACCTTTGGGTGGTTTCGGGCGTTCTGGATGGATGAACGCCAAAAGTAAAACCCAAAGCCACTGAGGAAAGAGCCCGCCATGAACACCCCCGTTGACCGCATCCAGCCAGGCACCCCGCCGGGCCAGCAGCCCGCTTCGCCGAACAACAAACCGCTGTGGGCCGCCGTCGGCGCGCTCAGCGTCGCCGTGCTCGGCATGGGCGGCACCATGCTTTACAACCAGCGCGCGCCCGCTCCGGCGGCCACGGTGGCGGCCCTCAGTGCGGCGCCGCAAGCCGCTCCGCTGCCGCCGCTGGCCCCTGCCGGCTCCAACGGCGCGGCCGACGACCTGATTGAAAAACCGGTGGCGGCGCCCGCCAAGACGGAGCCCGCGCCGGCGCCGGCCAAAAAAGTGGTCAAGCCGGTGCATCGGCCGGCGCCCGCGCCCGGCCATGCGGGGATTTCACCGGCCCCGTCTGCGGCCCATTCTCCCGCGCCTGGCCGCGGGGTCTGCGCCGTCTGCGGCGTGGTCGAGTCGGTCACGCCGGTGCAGCGCTCCGCCAAACCGGACGGCCCCGGCGTGGGCGCGGTGGCCGGCGGCGTGCTGGGCGCCGTGCTCGGCAACCAGGTCGGCCATGGCAATGGCCGCACGGCGGCCACCATTCTGGGCGCGGTCGGCGGCGGCTTTGCCGGCAATGCGATCGAAGGCCAGGTGCGCAAGATCACCGTCTACCAGGTCGGTATCCGCATGGAAGACGGCTCGCACCGCACCATGGAAATTGCGCAGGCCCCCAACGTGGGCAGCCGCGTCACGGTCGAGGGCCAGAACCTGCGTCTTCAGTAAGCGGGTGCTGCCTGGGGCGGCCGCCTCAGTGCGCCTTGAGCGCCCGCCGGTACTGCACCGCCTCGGCCACGTGGGTCAGCTGCACCGTGGCCGCGCCGGCCAGGTCGGCAATGGTGCGGGCCACCTTCAGGCAGCGGTGAATGCTGCGGCCTGACCAGCCCAGGCGCGCCGCCGCCGTGTTCAGGAATTTGGCCGCCGCATCGTCGAGATGGCATTGCGCGTCAATCGCCTGGCCTTCCAGTGCCTGGTTGGTGCTGCCCTGGCGACTGATGGCGCGTTCGCGGGCCAGCGCCACCCGGCTCCGGATGTGAGCGCTGGCTTCTCCGGGTGGCGTGTTGATCAGCTCATTGGCCGCCAGCGCGCCGACTTCGACATGCAGGTCAATCCGGTCCAGCAACGGGCCGCTGAGCTTGCCCTGGTAGCGCGACACCTGGTCCGGCGAGCAGCGGCAGGCGCGCAGGCTGGAGCCCAGGTAGCCGCAGGGGCAGGGGTTCATGGCGGCAACCAACTGAAAACGGGCCGGAAACTCGGCGCGGTGCGCGGCCCGTGAAATGGTGATGCTGCCGGACTCCAGCGGCTCACGCAGGGCTTCCAGCGCGGCGCGTGGAAATTCAGGCAGTTCATCAAGAAACAACACCCCCCGATGCGCCAGCGAGATTTCACCGGGCCGCGGCGGTGAGCCGCCACCGACCAGCGCCACCGCGCTGGCCGTGTGGTGCGGTGCGCAGGTCGGACGCACCGCCCAGTTGTCCAGCGTGAAGCGCCCGCCCAGCGAGGCCACGGCCGCGCTTTCCAGCGCTTCCTGCGTCGTCATGGCCGGCAGCAGCCCGGCAAAACGCTGGGCCAGCATCGATTTGCCGGAACCGGGTGCGCCCATCATCAAGACGCTGTGGCCGCCGGCGGCGGCAATTTCGAGCGCGCGGCGGGCCGCCGCCTGGCCCTTCACGTCGGCCAGATCCGGGTAGTCGGGCGGGCGCTGGGTGCTGGTCGGCTCAACGCGGGTCCAGCCGTCCAGCACATCGGGCGCTGTGCCGCCCGGCAAGAATTGCCGCACCACATCGAGCAAATGGGGGGCGCGGTAAATCTCGGCCTCGGGCACCAGCGCCGCCTCTTGGGCGCTGCCCTCGGGCAGCACCAGCCGGGGCGGGGCCTGGCCCGATTGGCGGGCGTCATCGGCCAGCGCCAGGCTCATGGCCAGCGCGCCCCGCACCGGCCGCAAATCCCCGCCCAGCGACAGTTCCCCGGCAAATTCATAGCCCTTGAGCTTGCCGGCATCAATCTGGCCGCTGGCCGCCAGAATGCCCAGCGCTATCGCCAGGTCAAAGCGGCCGGAGTCCTTGGGCAGGTCGGCCGGCGCCAGATTCACCGTGATGCGCTTGTTGGCCGGAAACTCCAGCCCGGTGTTCTGGATCGCCGAGCGCACCCGCTCGCGTGCTTCCTTGACCTCGGTTTCGGCCAGGCCGACCAGGGTGAAGCTGGGCAGCCCGTTAGCCAGGTGCACCTCGACACAGACGGGCCGCGCCTGCAGGCCCAGCAAGGCACGGCTGTGCACTAAAGATAAGCTCATTCAGGAATCCCCGTTGAATGCATCAAAGTTGTGCGCCAGATTGGTGCCATGGCGGTGCGCTGTACGCGCCAACTTGGTGCTTTGTAAGTGTTTGTAGCTTGAGGTTTAACGCAGCAGGGTCGCCTGCGGTAGACCGGATGGCCCGCAGGTTTTGGCACGGTCCATGCTAATAAGGTTGCGATCAAGTTCAACAACACCCGGAGTCTTCCATGAAATTCACGTCCGCCAACGTCGCGCTCGCTGCGGCCCTCCTTCTGTCAACCAGCGCCTTTGCCCAGACCGCAGCGCCGGCCGCAGAGCCAGCCGCCTCGCCCCTGACCTTCAACATTGCCCTGACCAGCAATTACAAGTTTCGCGGCCAGGACCAGGACGTGTCGCGCACCCGGGCGTTCAAGCCGGCGCTGCAGGGTGGTGTGGACTACGCCTTCGACAGCGGCTTTTACCTCGGCAACTGGAACTCCACCATCAACTGGACCAAGTACCTGCCTTCCGGCGACAACAGCGCCCTTGAAGTCGATCTCTATGGCGGTTACAAATTCAAGGCCGGCCCGCTGGACATGGACGTGGGCGCGCTGACCTACCTGTACCCCGGCGCCACCGGCGCCAACACCACCGAGGTCTACCTCGGCGCCGGCTATGGCCCCGTCAGCGCCAAGTATTCGCGCACCGTGTCCAAGGGCTACTTTGGCCTGGGCAAGGAATTTCTGGCCGGCGAAGGCCGCGGCACCGGCTACTTCAACCTGGCCTTTGCGCAGGAAGTGATGCCCAAGCTGACCCTCAAGGCTTCCCTCGGCTTTACCGACTTCAAGAGCGGCGCCAACGCGGCCGGTCTGCCTGACTACATGGACTACAGCGTGGGCGCAGGCTACGACCTGGGCGACGGCCTGACCCTGGCCGGCGCCGTGGTCGGCGGCAACAAGAAGAACAGCTTCCTCTACCCCGCTTCGGTCGACACCAGCGGCAAGTCCATCAACAAGAGCACCCTGGTCGTCACGCTGACCAAGGCCCTGTAAACCGCATGCCGGCGGCGGTGCCTGCCGCCGCCGGACCGAATCCACCGGAGAACACCAACATGAAACTCGTCACCGCCATCATCAAACCGTTCAAGCTCGACGAAGTGCGCGAAGCACTGTCTGCGATTGGCGTGCAAGGCATCACGGTCACCGAAGTCAAGGGCTTTGGCCGCCAGAAAGGCCACACCGAGCTGTACCGCGGGGCCGAGTATGTGGTTGACTTTCTACCCAAGGTCAAGATTGAAGCGGCCGTGTCCGACGACCTGGTCGACCGCGTGATTGAAGCGGTCGAGGGCGCCGCCCGCACCGGCAAGATCGGTGACGGCAAGGTCTTTGTCTACGACCTGGAGCAGGTCGTGCGCATTCGCACCGGCGAAACCGGCAAGGAAGCGCTGTAAGGCGGCCAGTCCCCATCCCCAAAAAACGAGAACACAGACATGAAAAAACTACTTGCCTCCCTGGCCCTGGGATTGAGCCTGCTGACCGGCGCCGCCGCCGCCCTGGCGCAGGCCCCGGCTGAAGCGCCCGCCGCTTCGGCAACCGCCCCTGCCGCGGCCGAAGCCAAACCCGCCGCCACGGCCGCTTCGGCGGCTCCGGCGGCTGCTCCCGCCGCAGCGCCCGCTGCCGCCGCATCCGCAGCAGCGCCTGCCGCCGCCCCCGTGCCCAACAAGGGCGACACCGCCTGGATGATGGTGTCCACCTTGCTGGTGATCTTGATGACCATTCCAGGTCTGGCCCTGTTTTACGGAGGCCTGGTACGCAGCAAAAACATGCTGTCGGTCCTGATGCAGATCATGGTGACCTTCTCGATGATCGTCGTGCTGTGGTTCATCTATGGCTACAGCCTGGCGTTTACCGAAGGCAATGCCTTTTTCGGCGGGTTTGACCGGCTGTTCATGAAAGGCATCTGGGACAACGCGGCCGGCACCTTCGCCAACGCCGCCACCTTCAGCAAGGGCGTGGTGATTCCTGAAATCGTGTTCGCCGTGTTCCAGGCGACGTTTGCCGGCATTACCTGCTGCCTGATCGTTGGCGCCTTTGCCGAGCGCATCCGGTTCTCGGCGGTGCTGCTGTTTATGGCGATCTGGTTCACCTTCAGCTACGCGCCCATGGCGCACATGGTCTGGTTCTGGATGGGTCCTGACGCCTACACCGGCAAGGAGGTGGTCGACGCCATGAGCGGCAAGGCCGGTTACATCTGGCAGATGGGCGCGCTTGACTTTGCCGGCGGTACCGTCGTGCACATCAACGCCGCCGTGGCCGGTCTGGTCGGTGCCTACGTCGTCGGCAAGCGCATCGGTTACGGCAAGGAGTCCATGGCGCCGCACAGCCTGACCTTGACCATGGTCGGTGCGGCCCTGCTGTGGGTGGGCTGGTTCGGTTTCAATGCCGGCTCGGCGCTGGAGGCCAACGGCTTTGCCGCACTGGCCTTCATCAACACCCTGGGTGCCACCGCCGCGGCGGTGCTGGCCTGGTGCATTGGTGAGGCGCTGATGAAGGGCAAGGCGTCGATGCTGGGTGCGGCATCGGGTGCCGTGGCCGGTTTGGTCGCCATCACGCCCGCCGCCGGCAACGTCGGCATCGGCGGTGGCCTGGTGATTGGCCTGGTGGCCGGCTTTGCCTGCCTCTGGGGTGTCAATGGCCTGAAAAAGATGCTGGGCGCGGACGACTCGCTCGACGTGTTCGGCGTGCACGGCATAGGCGGTATCCTGGGCGCGCTGCTGACCGGCGTGTTCAACTCCCCCAGCCTGGGCGGCCCCGGCTACGTGGCCGACTGGGTCACGGCCACCATGGTCACCGCGGCCGACTACTCCATCGTGTCGCAGGTCATCGTGCAGGCCAAGGCCGTGGTGATCACCATTGTCTGGTCGGGCCTGGTGTCGTTTATTGCCTACAAGGTGGTGGACCTGACGATTGGCCTGCGTGTCAGCGAAGAAGACGAGCGCGAAGGCCTGGACATCACCGCACACGGCGAAACCGCCTACAACCGTTGAGTGTTTATTGATCCGTCGGGGCTGGCCGCAAGCCAGCCCTTTCATTGAAGAGCGTCTCCTGTGGATGTTCAGCCCGCCCATTGAAAAATCGGCGGGCTGTTTTTTTTGAGGTCCGGCTGTTTTTCGCAGCCTGTTCTGTATATATTGGGCCATGAGTTGAACGGTATGGTCCGCGTAGAACAACCACTTGGGGAGGTCACGATGACGGGTGTGCGGGTAAAGTGGGCCGGGTTGGCGTCGCGGATTCCATGGTTCAAGGTTGCAGCGGCTTCTTTGGTGCTCGTGCTGCTGGCCGTCTTGGGGGTTTTTGTCGCCCAGGAGATGCGCAGCTCGGCCTGGCAGGCGCGGTTTTTTGCCGAGCTGGCCGGCAAGGCCAGCTACAGTGTCGGTGCCGGGCCCAGCCCGTCCATCCGCTTCCCCCCAAACGCGCCCTTTGATGATCGCCTCGGTTATGCCGGGCTGCCGATATTTCTGTCCAGGCTGCAGGCCCGGGATTTCAAAATTGTCCAGCAGGCGCAGATTTCGCCGGGCATGGCGCGGATGGTGGATGCCGGCTACTTTGCGCCCTACCCCGAAAAGACCCAGGGCGGGCTGAGTATTCTCGATTGCCACAACGACAGCCTGTTCCGGGAGCGCTATCCGGAACGGGTGTTTGAAAGTTTTGACGACATCGCGCCGATTCTGGTGCAAAGCCTGCTGTACATCGAGAACCGCGAGCTGCTCGATGCCCAGTATCCGGAGCGCAACCCGGCTGTCGAATGGGACCGGCTGGCCAATGCGGTGCTGACCAAGGCCAAAACCGCCCTCAGCGGCGACAGGCGCTCGCCCGGCGGCAGCACACTGGCCACCCAGATTGAAAAATACCAGCATTCTGCCGAGGGACGCACCTCCTCGATCCGCGAAAAACTGCAGCAAATGGTGTCGGCCAGCCTGCGCGCCTACCAGCAGGGCGAAGACACCCGCGCCGTGCGGCGCCAGATCGTGCTGCGCTACATCAACACCATGCCGCTGTCGGCCAAGGCCGGTTTCGGCGAAGTGCATGGCCTCGGTGATGGCTTGTGGGTCTGGTATGGACGCGATTTCAAGGAGGTCAACCGCATCCTGAAAAACGCGGAGGCCCCCAATGACGGCAATGACGACAACCAGGCGATTCGCGAGCAGGCGAAAATCTACAAACAGGCGCTCAGCCTGCTGATTTCGCAGCGCCGTCCGTCTTACTATTTTGACGCCAATGAAGCCGAGCTGGAACAGCTGACCGACAGCCATCTGCGCCTGCTGGGCAGTGCCGGCGTGATTTCGCCCGCGCTGCGCGATGCGGCGCTGCAGGCCAGGCTGAAGCGGCGCGCCAGCCGGGTGCCTGCCGATCCGGTTTCTTTTGTCACGCAAAAAGCCGCCAATGCCGTGCGCACCCATCTGGCCGGCCTGCTGGGCGGCAACCCCGCCGCGGTCAATGGCGCAGCCCACGGATTTCTCGGTCTTTATGATCTCGACCGCCTTGACCTTGCCGTGGCCAGCACGCTCGATGGTTCGGTTCAGGCCGAGGTCACCAGCCTGTTGCGCGAACTGCGCACGCCGGCCAGCGCCAAGGCGGCCGGGCTGGCCGCCAAGCAGTTGCTGGCGCGCGGCGACCCGGCCCGCGTGGTGTACAGTTTTACCCTGATCGAGCGCGGCGCCGACGCCAACGTGCTGCGGGTGCAAACCGACAATTTCGACCAGCCGCTCAATATCAACGAAGGCACCAAGCTCGACCTCGGCTCAACCGCCAAACTGCGCACGCTGGTGACCTACCTCGACATCATGGCCGGGCTGCACCAGCGGCTCGCCGGCCTGGACAAGGCCCGGTTGCGCGCCCTCGAAGTCGATCGCCGCGACGTGCTGACGCGCTGGGCCGTCAGTTATTTTCTGGCGGCCAAGGATAAGGACCGGGGCTTGAGCGCACTGCTCGACGCGGCGCTGGAGCGGCGCTATTCGGCCAGCACGGGTGAAGAGTTCATGACCGGCGGCGGGCTGCACCACTTTGACAATTTCAACCCTGACGACAACGGCCGCGTGCTGTCGGTGCGCGACGGGCTGCGCAATTCGGTCAATCTGGTGTTCATCCGGCTGATGCGCGACGTGGTGCACCACTACATGTTTTTAACCCCTGGCTCCTCGGCCCGGCTGCTGCAGGATGCCGACGACCCGCGCCGCGCCGCCTACCTCGCGCGCTTTGCCGATCGGGAGGGCCAGGTATTCATGCGCCGCTTTCTGGCCAAGTACCAGGGCAAAAACGCGCAGCAGGCCGAAGAACTTTTGCTGGGCCATGTGCGCCCCAGCACCTCGCGGCTGGCGGCCATCTTTCGCACCATCGCGCCCGATGCGCCGCTGGAGCAGTTCAGTACCCTGGTCAAGGCGCATCTGCCCGACGGCATGGACCCGGCCGAACCCAGGCTGGCCAAACTCCATGCGCAATACGCGCCAGCGCAGATGTCGCTGGCCGATCGCGGCTACCTGGCCGGCGTGCATCCGCTGGAGTTGTGGCTGGTCGGCTACCTGCGCCAACATCCGGGGGCCAGCCAGACCGAGGTGATGCGGGCCAGCGCCGGCGAGCGGCAGGCGGTGTACGCCTGGCTGTTTGCGGCGCACCGCAAGCAGGCGCAGGACAAGCGGATTCTGGGCCTGCTCGAAAACGAAGGGTTTCTGGAGATTCACCGGCAATGGGCGCGCATGGGCTACCCGTTTGACTCGCTGGTGCCGTCGTATGCGACCGCGCTTGGCGCCTCGGCCGACCGGCCCGCCGCGCTGGCCGAGCTGATGGGCATTCTGGTCAACGACGGCGTGCGCAAACCGACCACGCGCATCCAGTCGCTGCATTTTGCGGCGGCGACGCCGTATGAAACCCTGCTGCACTACCAGCCCGGCGCGGCCGAGCGCGTGCTGGCCCCCGAGGTGGCGCAGGCCGTGCGCGGCGCGATGCGCGGCGTCGTCGACAACGGCACCGCCAAGCGGGTCAAACAGGCCTTTGTGCGGCCCGACGGCAGCATCATGGCGGTCGGTGGCAAGACCGGCACCGGCGACCAGCGCTTTGACACCTACGGCGCGGGCGGCCGGCTGATCAAGTCACGCGTGGTGAATCGCTCGGCCACCTTTGTCTTCAACATCGACGAGCGTTTCTTCGGCACCCTGATTGCCTATGTGCCGGGTGCGCAGGCCGCCAGCTACGACTTCACCAGTGGGCTGCCGGTGCAACTGCTGAAAGTGCTGGCCCCCACGCTGATGCCGCTGATGAATACCGCCAGCGGCGATACTGCAGCGCCTGGCGCGTGTGTGAAATGAATTGAAGCGAATTGAACTTGAGCAACCCTGAAGAAGCTACTGCATGACCTGGACCCCCGTGACCTCCCCGCCCTGCGAGCTGGGCGAATCCCCTTTCTGGCACCCCGACGAGCAGCGGCTGTACTGGGTCGATATTCCGGCCCGGCGGCTGCATCGCGCCCAGCTGAACCCCGCCGGGCTGATGGACCGCGTCGACAGCTGGCCCATGCCCGCGGAGCCCGGCTGCATCGCGCCCGTCCGTAGCCAGGGCAAAGCCGGCGGATTGATTGTCGCCCTGCGCGACGGCATTTACCGCGCGCCGCAATGGGGCGGGGCGTTGCAGCTGATCGTGCCGGCCGAGCATGACCCCGCCACCACCCGCTTCAACGACGGCAAGGCCGACCCGTGCGGCCGTTTTTGGGCCGGCACGATTTACGAGCCGCGCGACGCGCGCCAGGCCAAGCTCTATGCGCTTGATTCGTTGAATGTTCATCAGGGCGGCACGCTGCAATTGCAGGCCATGGCCGGCGACGCCACCGTCGGCAATGGCCTGGCCTGGTCGCCCGATGCCGCCACCATGTACTGGAGCGACACCAGCGCCCACACCATTCGCGCCTGGGACTGGGACAGTGAGCGCAACCGCATGAGCCGCGAGCGCGTGTTTGCGCAGTGGCCCGGCAAACCAATGGGCTGGCAGACCGGCCTGCCCGGCTACGGCGGCCGGCCCGACGGCGCGGCGGTGGATGCGCAAGGCAATTACTACGTCGCCATGTTCGAAGGCGCGCGGCTTTTGAAACTGTCGCCCACCGGCGACTTGCTGGCCGACATCCCGGTGCCGGCGCAGTGCCCCACCATGCCCTGCTTTGGCGGCGCCGACCTGAAGACGCTGTACCTCACCACCGCCCGCCACAACCGGCCCGAGGCCGAATTGCAGACCTATCCGGACTCGGGCTGTGTGTTTTCGATGCGGGTCGAGGTGCCGGGGCTGCCGGTGAATTTTTTTCGGGATTGAGCCGGAGCGAAAGAGGGCGCTTTGCGGATGGCGGTGATGCACCGCGGTGACCTCCCGTTCACCCGGTTCTCAGTCAAGTTGGCCTCCAGTCCAGGTATCATGAGCGTATGTAGCTATTAATTTTGTAGCATGCTGCGCTTGCTTGGCGCCGCATGTGTTGCCGCGCAAGAGCGGCCCGGACACCCCAAGTCAATGGCCATTGACTTGGTTTTACCAAGTGAGGTCGAGCATTTGTAATAGAGGCATGTTGCACTGCAATAGCCCGAAAGACCTTATTCCCCGAGTACCAGGTGCGCTGCATGTATAGAAATCTATAAGCATTTATAGATGTAAATAGCTATACTTTCCAAAACTCTCTATAAACACCCTGCGCAGCACCCCTTGGACAAGATCAACAACCCTTTCTCCCCCGGTGCCGGCTCGCCGCCGCCCGAGCTGGCGGGCCGTGACGGGGTGCTGGAGCAGGCCCGGGTGCTGCTTGGGCGGGTGATGGCCGGGCGGCCTGAAAAAAGCATGTTGCTGACCGGGCTGCGCGGCGTCGGCAAAACCGTGCTGCTCAATGAAATCGAGCGCATGGCCAAGGCCGCCGGCTACCGTACCGTGCTGGTCGAGGCGCATGAGTCGAAGTCGCTGGCGGCGCTGCTGGCGCCGCATTTGCGCACCCTGCTGTTTGACCTGGACCGGATTGCCGCAGCCGGCAACCAGGTGCGGCGCGGCATTGCGGTGCTGAAAAGCTTTGTCGGCGCCATCAAGGTCAAGGTGGCCGATATCGACATTGGCATCGACATCGAGCCCGAGAGCGGCACCGCCGACAGCGGCGATCTGGAGGCGGACCTGCCGGAGCTGTTGGTGGTGCTGGCCGAGGCGGCGCAGGCGCGTGGCCTGGGTGTGGCGATCCTGATCGACGAGATCCAGTACTTCAACGCGGCCGAGCTCAGCGCGCTCATCATGTCCATGCACAAGATGCAGCAGCGCCAGTTGCCGCTGGTGCTGCTGGGCGCGGGCTTGCCGATCCTGCCCAGCCTGGCCGGCGAATCGAAGTCGTACGCCGAGCGCCTGTTTGACTTTCCCGACATTGGCCCGCTGCCCCAGGGCGATGCCATCAAGGCGATCCGCGAGCCGATCGAGGCGGCGGGGGAGGCGATAGAGGCCAACGCCTGCCTGGAGATTTACCAGACCACCCAGGGCTACCCGTATTTTTTGCAGGAGTGGGGCTACCAGGTCTGGAACCATGCGGCGGCCTCGCCGATCACGCGGCAGGTGGTCACCGAAGCCACGGCGCTGGTCTCGACCCGGCTCGACAAAAACTTCTTCCGGGTCCGCTTTGACCGCCTGACGCCGCTCGAGAAAATTTACCTGCGCGCCATGGCCGACTTGGGGGCCGGGCCGTATCGCACCGGCGACGTGGCCGACAGGTTGGGCGTCAAGATCAGCGCCCAGGGCCCGGTGCGTGCCAGCCTGATCAAGAAAGGCATGGTCTACAGCACGGCGCACGGCGAAATGGACTTTACCGTGCCGCTGTTCGATGCCTTCATGCGCCGCGCCATGCCGGTTTTTCCGCCGCCAGCCCCTGAAACGGCCTTGAATCTGCCCGGCGGCGCCTGAGCCGGTCGCAAAAAAACCGAACAGGCCGCGTTCAAAAAAATCAAAACCCCGCTGGCCGGGGCCGCTTACCATCCCTGCATGGTTTCTGATATGGATGTGATTGCCGGCCTGAGCGAGCGGGTACGTGCCGCTGCGGCGGCGGGCCGGCCGCTGCGCCTTCGCGGCGGCGGCAGCAAAGATTTTTATGGCCAGGCGCTGCGGGGCGAGCTGCTGGACACGGCGGCGCTGGCCGGCGTCGTCAGCTACGAGCCGAGCGAACTGGTGGTGACCGCGCGCGCCGCCACCCCGCTGGCGGAACTCGAAGCGCTGCTGGCGGCCCAGGGCCAGTGCCTGCCGTTCGAGCCGCCGCATTTTGGTGATTCTTCCCTGAAGGCGACCGTCGGTGGCATGGTCGCCAGTGGCCTGAGCGGCCCGGCGCGCGCCAGCGTGGGCGCGGTGCGCGACTATGTGCTGGGCGTCAAACTCATCAATGGCCGGGGCGAGGCGCTGACCTTTGGCGGCCAGGTCATGAAAAACGTGGCCGGCTACGACGTGTCGCGGCTCATGGCCGGCAGCATGGGCACGCTGGGGCTGATCACCGAGGTCAGCCTCAAGGTGCTGCCCATCGCTCCGGCCGAGGCGACCCTGCGATTTGCCTGCAGCCAGGCGCAGGCGCTGGGCTGGCTCCATGCCTGGGGCGGCCAGCCGCTGCCGCTCAACGCCAGTTGCTGGGTGAAGGAGGTGGCGGATGGGGCGGCGACGGCTGCTGACGTCGGCACGCTCTACCTGCGGCTGCGCGGCGCCCATGCGGCGGTCGCCGCCGCCTGCCACGCGCTCGGTGGCGAACGGCAGGGCGCGGCAGCCGCCGCTGCCTTCTGGCGGGCCTGCCGCGACCAGCAGCTGCCGTGGTTTCAGCAGCGCAGCGACAACCAGGACTTGTGGCGCCTGTCGGTGCCGCAAACCGCACCGGTGCTGGATTTGCCCGAGGCGCCGCTGATCGAGTGGCACGGCGGCCAGCGCTGGCTGCGCGCCGACGCGCAGCAGGCCGGGCAGCTGCGCGCGGCGGCGGCCGCTGTCGGTGGAAGTGCTACACTTTTTATAGCTGGTGGCGCACGTCCTGATTGGGCTAAGGGCCAATTTAACCGATTTGACGCCTTAAAACCGCCGCTGGACCGGATTCACCGCGATCTCAAGAAGCAGTTTGACCCGGCCGGCATCTTCAACCCCGGCCGCCTGTCCGCGGACTGGTAAGGCCCGGCATGCGACGCCTGCGCCACCTGACGGGGCAACACCGGACGGCTTCGACCAATCGTCTGCTCGGGGCCCTGCTGGCATTCAACGCCGGCGCCATCAATGCCGGCGGCTTCTTGCTGGTCAGCCTCTACACCTCGCACATGACGGGTTTCGCCTCGATGCTGGCGGACAACCTGATTCTGGGCAATGTCAAGCTGGTGTCGGTGGCGCTGGGCGCGCTGCTGGCCTTCACGGCGGGGGCGGCGGTGACGGCGGTGCTGGTCAACTGGGCACGGCAGAACTGGCTGCGCAGTGAATACGCCTTGCCGCTGCTGGTCGAGGCCTTGCTGCTGCTGCTGTTTGGCCTGTTGGGCGCCACGCTGAACCGCCAGGCACCGTTTGCCGTGCCGCTGACGGTGCTGGTGCTGGCCTTCATCATGGGGCTGCAAAACGCGCTGGTCAGCAAAATTTCCGCGTCGCAGATACGCACCACCCACATGACCGGCGTCATCACCGACCTCGGCATCGAGCTGGGCAAGCTGTTTTACTGGAACCACAGCCAGCGCCCGCCCGAGTCGCGGGTGCGCGCCAACCGCATCAAGCTCAGGCTGTTTGCCACCCTGCTGGGCATGTTTGTCGCCGGCGGCCTGGTCGGTGCCTTTGGCTTCAAGTACGTGGGCTTCATCTGGGTGCTGCCGCTGGCGCTGGTGCTGCTGGCGCTGTCCCTGCCGCCGCTGTACGCCGACCTGCAGCGCATCCTGCGCATTCGCCGCAAGCTCAAAGCCAGCCGGCAAACCCCCTGAACCCTCAAATCCATGCAAACCCATCTCGCCCCCGAATTCAAGAACACCGCCGATGGCCTGGAGGCCGAAGCGATTTTGCGCAAATGCGTGCACTGCGGCTTTTGCACCGCCACCTGCCCGACCTACCAGCTGCTGGGCGACGAACTCGACGGCCCGCGCGGCCGCATTTACCTGATCAAGCAGGTGCTGGAGGGCGCGGCGCCGACGCGCAAGACCCAGCTGCACCTGGATCGCTGCCTGACCTGCCGCAACTGCGAGTCCACCTGCCCCAGCGGCGTGCAGTACGGCCACCTGGTCGACATTGGCCGCAAGATCGTCGATGACAAGGTGCCACGCCCGCTCGGTGAAAAGGCGCTGCGCTGGGCGCTCAAGGAAGGCCTGCCGTCGCCGCTGTTCGCGCCCGCCATGAAGGCCGGGCAGGCGCTGCGCGGCCTGCTGCCCGAGACGCTGAAGAACAAGGTGCCGGCCCGGCAAGCGGCCGGTGAATGGCCGACGCGCAGCCATGCCCGCAAGGTGCTGATGCTGGCAGGCTGCGTGCAGCCGGCCATGATGCCCAACATCAACAGCGCCACGGCGCGGGTGCTCGACGCGGCCGGCATCCAGACCGTGGTGGCGGCCAAGGCCGGTTGCTGCGGCGCCGTCAAGTTTCACCTCAACGACCACGACGGCGGCAAGGCCGAGATGCGCCGCAACATCGACGCCTGGTGGCCGCAGGTGGAACCGGGTCAGCGCGCCGGCGCGGGCGTGGAAGCCATCGTCATGAACGCCTCGGGCTGCGGCGTCACCGTCAAGGACTACGGCCATATCCTGAAAGACGACGCGCAGTACGCCGCCAAGGCCGCACGCATCAGTGCCCTGACGCGCGACCTGAGCGAGCTGCTGCCCGAGCTGGTGGCGCCGCTGCGCGAACGCGTGGCGGCCAGGGCCGGCCAGGTCGTCTTTCACCCGCCCTGCACGCTGCAGCACGGCCAGCAGCTGCGTGGCGGCGTCGAGCAGCATCTGGGCGAACTCGGCTTCCAGATCAAGACGGCGCGCTGCGAAGCGCATCTGTGCTGCGGCTCGGCCGGCACCTACTCGGTGCTCAATCCCGAGCTGGCCTACCAGCTGCGCGACCGCAAGCTCGGTCACTTGGGTGAAATGCAGCCCGAAGTCATCGTCTCGGCCAACATCGGCTGCATCACGCACCTGCAAAGCGGCACCGAAACGCCGGTGCGGCACTGGGTCGAGCTGCTCGACGAGGCGCTGAGCTGATCTGCATTCATGGGATAGACCAGGCTACTGACAGCACGTTGTCAGTAGCCCCTGCGCATCATCGGGGCTCGTTCAACTTCTCCGGAGCCCTCCATGAAAAACGCCATCAGCTGGTTCGAAATTCCCAGCACCCAACTCAACGAGGCACAGGCCTTTTACGAAGCGGTGCTGAACTGCACGCTGCGCCGCGAGGCCATGGGGCCGTCCGAGGGTGCGGTGTTTCCTTATGACGGCGAGGGCGTCGGTGGCGCCCTGCTGGCCGGCCCGACGGCGCCCACGCCGGGCGCTGGCGGCACGCTGGTGTACCTCGATGCCTCGCCCTCGCTGGACGCCGCCCTGGCACGCGCCAGCGCCGCCGGCGGGCGCATTGCGCTGGGGCGCCAGGCCTTGCCGCCCGGCATGGGCTTTTTCGCCCACATCATGGACCTCGATGGCAACCGGGTCGGCCTGCACGCGCTGGCCTGAAGCCTCCAGGAAAACGCCATGCCCAAGAACTGGATCGTCGTCGCCAGTGCCGAGCATGCCCGCATGGGCTGCGCGGCCGCCGAGAACGGCTACATGCAGGCCGGCCACGGCAAACTCGCGCCGCTCAAACGCCTCGCGGCGGGTGACCGCGTGGCCTATTACTCGCCCAGCATCGCCTTTGGTGCCAGGGACGGCTTTCAGAGTTTCGTCTCCATCGGGGTCGTGCAGCCGGGCCAGCCCTATGCGTTTGACATGGGCGGCGGCTTCGTGCCCTACCGGCGCGACGTGGCCTATGCGCCGGTCCAGGAGGCCGCCATCCTGCCCCTGCTGGACCAGTTCGAGTTTGTGCAGGACCGGCAGCGCTGGGGCTACCCGTTCCGCTTTGGCCTGTTCGAGGTGAGCGAGCACGATCTGCGCGTCATTGCCCAGGCCCTGCGGGCCGACCTGGCGGCGCTGGGCCTGGCGGCCTGAGCCGGCGCCGGCTGCGCTAAAGTTCGGCGTATGCGCCGTGCCGACCGCCTCTTTCAACTCGTGCAGCTGGTGCGCGGCCGGCGCCTGACCACGGCGGGCTTTCTGGCGGCGCGGCTGGAGGTCTCGGAGCGCACGATTTACCGCGACATTGCCGACCTGCAGCAGCAGGGCGTGCCGATGCAGGGCGAAGCGGGCGTGGGTTACCGCCTGGGCGCCGGCTTTGACCTGCCGCCGCTGATGTTCACGCAGGCCGAGGCCAGCGCGCTGCTGGCCTCGGTGCGGGTGGCCCAGGCCTGGCTGGACCCGGCCATGGCCGGCGACGCGCAAGCCGCCTGGGGCAAGATTTTTTCGGTGCTGCCGGGCGCCGCGCGCGCCGCCACCGACAGCCTGCCGCTGCACGCCCCGGTGCTGGCGCCCGACACCGCCCTGCAGCACCACCTCAAGCTGCTGCGCGAGGCGGTGCAGGCGCGCTGCAAGCTGCGCATTCTTTACCGCGACCTGGCCGGCCAAAGCAGCGAGCGCGTGGTCTGGCCGCTGGGCTGCTTTTACTGGGGCGCGGTCTGGACGCTGGGCGCCTGGTGCGAGGCGCGGCAGGATTTCCGGGTGTTCCGGCTTGACCGCCTGCAGTCAGCGCAGCTGCTGGAGCAGCGCTTCGGGCCCGAAAGCGGCCGCACGCTGGCCGATTTTTTGCGCAGCGTGAAGGCCCGCTAAGGCGCGCGCCAGATTCCGGCGGGCTTCAAGATTGCTATGAAATTCATAGCTGCATGTGCGCATTGATACAGGGCTAGAGGCGTATTTTTTCAGAAATCAGGCGGCCAGCGCGGCCTCGATGTCCTTGGCCAGGTCGGCCGGCTTGTCAAGCGGCGCGTAGCGCTTGATGACCTGGCCGTTCTTGCCGACCAGAAACTTGGTGAAGTTCCACTTGATCGCCTTGCTGCCCAGCAGGCCCGGCGCTTCGGACGACAGCCACTTGTAGAGCGGGTGCGCGGCGGGGCCGTTGACCTCGATCTTGCCCATCATCGGAAAGCTCACGCCGTAGTTGACCTGGCAGAACTGCTCGATCTCGCCCTCGCTGCCCGGGTCTTGCGATCCAAACTGGTTGCACGGAAAGCCCAGCACCGCCAGGCCTTTGGCGGCGTAGCTTTTGTGCAGCTCTTCCAGGCCGCCAAACTGCGGGGTGAAGCCGCACTGGCTGGCGGTGTTCACGATCAGCATGACCTTGCCCTGGAATGCCGACAGGGCGATGTCCTTGCCATCGATCTGGCGGGCTTCGAAATCGTAGACGGTGCTCATGGGGAGGCTCCAAGTGTGAATCACTATCGTAACGTAGCAGCAATTTTCCGCCGGGCCGCCCCAAGGAAAATTAGCCCCCTCGGGGGGCAGGGAGCTACACGAAGCGAGCGAGCGTGGGGGCCAACAATTTTCCGCCGGGCCGCCCCAAGGAAAATTAGCCCCCTCGGGGGGCAGCGTATTGCACGCAGTGAAAAGCGTGGGGGCTATTCCGGTGTCGAGGGTGCCAGCGCCGCGAGCACCGCCGCCAGCACGATCAGGCTGCCGCCCAGCAGCACACGCGGGCTGAAATCGGCCGCACCCAGCGCGGCCGATGAGGCGCTGGCAAACAGGATTTCGGTCAGCATCACGATCGCCGTGGTGCTGGCCGCCAGCCGGGCCGCGCCATACTGCAGCGCCGCATTGCTGGCCATGAAGGCCAGGCCCAGCCCCAGCGCCACCGGAATGCCCGCGGCCTGCAGCGCCGGGGCCGGCACCAGTTGCTGCGACATGCCCAGCAGGGCGGCCGCGGCGGCGACCAGGCCGCCGCCGCCAAACATGGCCAGCATGCGCGATCGGCTCGGCGCATGGCCCAGCTTGCGCAGCAGGGCATTGGTCACGGCAAAGCTGAAACCGCCCATGATGGCGAGCCAGTCGGCGCCGCTGTGCGGCAGCGGCCAGGGCGAGTGGGGCGTCTTGAGCACGATCAGCACCCCGGTCATGGCCAGCAGCAGCCGCAGCAGCGATGCCGCCGTCGGCTTTTCTCCCAGCAGGACCCAGGCCACCAGCACCGACCAGGCCGGCATCAGGTAAAACAGCAGCACCACCCGCACCACATCGCCGACCGTGACGGCCCAGTTAAAGCCGACGTTGGTGACGCCGGCCGAAAGGCCCAGCAGCCACAGGCCGGGGTGCGCGACAAAGCCGCGCCAGGCCGAAAAGTAAAGCGCCAGCAGCGCGGCAAACACCAGCAGGTAGACCAGCGCCGTGGTCCACAGCGGGTGCAGGCCATGGCCCTGCAGCTCGCGCAGGGGCCACCAGGAGACGCCCCAGACGAAGGCATTGA
>NZ_JANOAL010000084.1:0-26402 GCF_031411155.1 Polaromonas sp.
CTGGCTGGCCCGCATAGAAACCGCCCAGCTCAGCCGCCCGCGCGACGCCAATCTGCAGTATTTGGCCGGCATGGCCTGCCTGAGCCGCCAACTCTGGGGCAAGGCCCGCCAGCTGCTGTCACTGGCCGTGCTGGGCCTGCAGGACGCCACGCTGAACCGCAACGCCTGGCGCGCCCTGGCGCAGCTGGCCGAGCAGCGCGAGGATGCAGCGGCGGCGTCGGAAGCCTACAAGCGCGCTGCGCAGCTGTGAGGGCGGTGACAAGGTGTCCTTCACACCCGGAACTATGTTGCTTATGCTTTAATTCGCATAAACACTAATTCATATAACAAGGGAGCATCCTGATGGCAACAGAGAAAATCATTGAGTTGATATCGGTCTATTGCCCTTCATGCGGCCACGGATTTACTCACGAAAAAACGATTTCGGGCAAAACCATAGGCGCTTTGGGTGGCGCAGGTGCCGGTGCATTGCTGGGTGCCAAGATCGGAATTGTCGGCGGACCATTGGGAGCCATGGCTGGCACAATTCCTGGCGCCATATTTGGCGCGCTTTTCGGCGGAAAAACAGGACGGTCTTTGTCAGACGACCCCCAGTGTCCTAAATGCAAAGTGAAATTCATCGCACCAGAAAAAGCTCGTGCGTAAACTTTGGACGAATTACGCAGAAGTGTTGGAGTTTGCCAAGAGTCATTCGCGCGCTCTTGAGCAACCCATCTTGATCCAGCGCATACACAGCGGCTGGATACTTCCTGACTACGTGGCGTATTGGAATGGCTTCAGTCAAGATGCCGATACAGAGAGTGACCCTGGCTTGGGCTGGAGCGATCAGGACAATACCGAACGAGGTAGCGGAAGCTCAGGCATGTCGTCAACCTGCGGTGAGTCACTTATGGATGGGTACCAGCAATTCAGCGGGGAAATCAGCAACGTTGACCCTGAAGACTCCGAAAATTCGTATCGTGACGAATGAGCTTCAATTAACGGGCTTAATTGACTACTTGCCACAAAGATAACTGGATCAATGGGGTCAGGTCTCGCATTCAAGCACTCGCAACACATGTGACCGACATTGGGCTGCCTCAGTCCCGTAGTTTCCATAGGCCAAAAAAAAGCCCCGCAATGCGGGGCTTTTTCATTACGGCTGACGCCGCAGATCAGGCGGTTGGCGTCTCAAACGGCAGCGGCATGGTGCCCAGGTCGCGTTTGGTTTCCACCAGCACCAGCGGCGCTTCGGTGGTGGCCACCACGGGTGGGCGCTCACGGGGCACATGGATCGGCTTGGCCTCGGCGGCGATGGCGGCCTGCACCTCGGCAATCTTGGCCGCGTCGGAGTTGACCCACTGCAGGCCCGAGGTCTGGGCCACCTGGGCCAGGTCCTGCAAGGGCAGGGCGTAAGCCTGCACCTTGGGCAGGGCCGTGCCCGATGCTGCTGGCGCTGCGGGCGCAGCAACAACAACAGGGGCGGGGGCCGCTACAGGCGCGGGGGCGACCGGCGCGGCTGCCTGCACCGGGGCGCTGCTGTAGGCAGCCGCCACGGCTGCCACAGGCGCCGCCGCAGCGACAGCGGCAACCGCCACCGGTGCTACAAATTCAGTAGCGGATGGTGCGCGTTCCTGCTGGGCTGGGGCCTGATTGGGCTCTGAATCGGCCAATTCGGCGCTGCCATGGGCGGCCGACTCGTTGCGCTCGGTGCCGTCACCGCGCTCGCCGCGTTCGCGGCGGTCGCGGCCATAGCGGTCGCGGCTGCGGCGTTCGCGCGGCTGACGTGGCTCGTCGCCGGTCTGCTCGTTGGCCACTGGTGCGATGGCGTTGCCGGCTTCGTCGAGCACGGGGGCTGCCAAAGCGGCGGCCTCCGGGTTCATCGGGCTGCTGGCAGCGGCTTCGGCGCCGGCGTTCTGGCCGTCCGGGCGGTCGCCACGGCGGTCGTTGCGGCGGCCGCTGCGTTCACCGCCGCGTTCGCCGCGCTCACCACCTCGTTCAGCACCTCGTTCAGCACCTCGCTCGCCGCCACGCTCACCGCGTTCGCGGCGGCCTTCATTGCGGCCAGCGTCCTGGCGCTCACCGTCCTGGGCTGGCGCGTCCTGGCGTGGCGCAACGGCCTCGCCGCCCATGGCGGCTGCCATGGCGGCCTGGTTGGCCAGGGCAAGGTCCTGCTCGGCGGCATCGCGCGGGGTGCGGTCGGCGCTGCGTTCGCCGCGCTCGCCACGTTCACGGCGGTTGCGGTCGCCACGGCCATCACGGTTTTCGCGGCCTGCATTGCGGCCCTGGCCGTCGGCGTCGCTGCGGCCTTCGGCGCGCAGTTCACCGGCCGGGCGCTCGGCCCGTTCCTGGCGTTCCTGGCGCGCGCCTTCAGGGCGTGCTTCTCCGCGGCCTTCCGGGGCGCGTTCACGGCGCTCGCCGCCGCGTCCGTCGGGGCGGGCTTCACCGCGTGGATCGCCTCGGCCTTCACTGCGACCCTCTCCGCGAACTTCAGCGCGACCATCGCCGCGACCTTCGCTGCGGCCACGGCCACCGCGCCGGCCATCACGGCCACCGCGTTCGCCACGGTCGGAGCGACCCTCACCGCCACGGCCTTCGCCGCGTGCGTCACGGCGGGCTTCGCCAGCGCGCTCGTCTTTTTTCACCTCGGCAGGGGCAGGCGCGGCGGCGGGCGCTTCGGCCACGCCGAGCAGGTTCTTGATCCAGCCAAAAAAGCCTTTTTCGGCAGGGGCCGGCGCTGCGGCAACGGGTGCCGGGCGCGCTGCAACCGGGGCTGCGGCGGGCGCCGCCACGGGCGGCTTGGGCGGGGCCACGGGGGCCGGTGCGTCGGGCAGCACGCCCTTGATCACCGGTTCCTGCTTGTTGTGCTTTTCCTGGCTGCGGCGGGTCACCGTGGTCGGGTCTTCCATTTCCTCGGCCATCTTGTAGCTGGCCTCGATGTTGTCCAGCCGCGGGTCGTCGTGTTTCAGGCGCTCGAGGCGGTAGTTCGGTGTTTCCAGCGTCTTGTTGGGCACCAGCAGCACGTTGATGCGCTGCTTCATCTCGATCTTGGCGATCTCGGAGCGCTTTTCGTTGAGCAGGAAAGACGCGACGTCGACCGGCACCTGGCACAGCACCGAGGCCGTGCTGTCTTTCAG
The DNA here is from genome assembly GCF_031411155.1 of Polaromonas sp. Taxonomy (GTDB): domain Bacteria; phylum Pseudomonadota; class Gammaproteobacteria; order Burkholderiales; family Burkholderiaceae_C; genus Polaromonas. The sequence continues at coordinate 3,117 of NZ_JANOAL010000084.1, forward strand.
CGACTCTTCCTGGATGATGCGCAGAATCTGCAGCGCCGAGCTTTCGGTGTCGCGGATGTGGCCGGAGCCACCGCAACGCGGGCAGGGGATGGACGCGCCTTCGGACAGCGCCGGGCGCAGGCGCTGGCGGCTCATTTCCATCAGGCCGAACTTACTGATGGTGCCGAACTGCACACGCGCGCGGTCCTGCCGCAGCGCGTCGCGCAGGCGGTTTTCCACATCGCGGCGGTTGCGCGACTCTTCCATGTCGATGAAGTCGATGACGATCAGGCCGCCCAGATCGCGCAAACGCATCTGGCGCGCCACTTCGTCGGCGGCCTCTAAATTGGTGCGGGTGGCGGTTTCTTCAATGTCGCCGCCCTTGATGGCGCGCGCCGAGTTGACGTCCACGCTGACCAGCGCTTCGGTGTGGTCGATCACGATAGCGCCGCCCGAGGGCAGCTGCACGGTGCGGGCATAGGCCGACTCGATCTGGTGCTCGATCTGGAAGCGGCTGAACAGCGGCGCGTCGTCGCGGTAGCGCTTGACGCGGTGCTCGTGCTCGGGCATCACATGCGCCATGAACTGGCGCGCCTGTTCGTAGACGTCGTCGGTGTCGAACAAAATGTCGCCGATGTCGCTGCTGAAGTAGTCGCGAATGGCGCGAATCACCAGGCTGGATTCCTGGTAAATCAGGAAGGCGCCCTTGCCGCCCTTGCCGGCGCCGTCAATCGCGGTCCAGAGCTTGATCAGGTAGTTCAGGTCCCACTGCAATTCGGGCGCGCTGCGGCCGATGCCGGCGGTGCGGGCGATGATGCTGGCGCCGGCCGGGTACTCCAGCTGGTCCATGTTTTCCTTCAGCTCGGCCCGGTCTTCGCCCTCGATGCGGCGGCTCACGCCACCGCCGCGCGGGTTGTTGGGCATCAGCACCACGTAGCGGCCGGCCAGCGAGACAAACGTCGTCAGCGCCGCGCCCTTGTTGCCGCGCTCTTCCTTTTCGACCTGGACCAGGATTTCCTGGCCCTCGCGGATCACGTCCTGAATGCGCGCCTGGCTGACCGGCACGCCCTGGGCAAAGTACTGCTTGGAGATTTCCTTGAACGGCAGAAAGCCGTGGCGGTCTTCGCCGTAGTCGACGAAACAGGCTTCGAGCGAAGGCTCGACGCGGGTGACGACGGCCTTGTAGATGTTGCCCTTGCGCTGTTCGCGCCCTTCAATTTCAATTTCGTAGTCGAGGAGTTTTTGTCCGTCAACAATCGCCAGGCGGCGTTCTTCAGCCTGCGTGGCGTTTACCAGCATCCGTTTCATGGTTTGCTTCCTTCATCGTTCTTTGTCTCTCTCAAGCCCAGATGGGCCAACGATGCCAGGAGCTGACGCAGTGCGAACGTGGGGAATTGCCGGAGAGCTTTTGATGGCCGGGTCAACTGAAAAAATCAGTCGAGCAAGCGGTTCTTGAGCGTAGGCGCGTGGATGGAGTGAGCCGCGGTCCGCAGGGTGTTTGCTATAAAAATAATAGCTGCTTGCGCCCGTTGTACAAGGACTGGAGGCTGATTTATGCCACAAAGCAGGGCCAGAAGGCGCCGCAGGCACATATCAATCAGACTGACCAGTGTGGTTGTCAAGAGGCTACCCGTTCTAGGACTTGGTCTCAGCTGGATCCGCCTGCAGCTTGGGGTGCACGCTTTGCGGCGTGACGTGGGCTGCAGACATTGGTATTCCGTGTTGGTGTTCGCAAAACGTCGACTCGTCTGCATGGCACTACGCGCAGCAAGTGAGGTGCCTGGCACGCGTCGCCTGCGGGCGAATACCGGCATTGGCATCGACCTTCCAGCGCGGCTGTCTGTGGGCGTTTCAGGGGCGTTGCACTTGCGTGGACTAAACTCCAGACAAATCAACCACTTACAGCGCATCGCTAGTGAAACACATTATAGAGCCAGCTTCAGGCAAGTCGAAACGGCCGGCAAAATCACCAGCACGGCTGCCGGCCTTTGCCACCAAACCGCCGGCGCCGCCCCAGCCGGCCGCGCCCGAAGCGACCGCCAAAGCGCTGCCGCAAGCCACCCTGGTGACGGTGGATGAAGACTACGCCGGCCAGCGGCTCGACAATTTTTTAATCCGCCAGCTCAAGGGCGTGCCCAAGACCCATGTCTACCGCATCATCCGCAGCGGCGAGGTGCGCATCAACAAGGGCCGGGCCCAGGCCGACACCCGGGTCGCGGCCGGCGACATCGTGCGGCTGCCGCCGGTGCGCACCTCGGAGCGGGCCGGGCAAAAAGCCCAGGCCATGGCCCAGGAAGTGGCGCGCCACGGCGCCAGTTCCACCGTCGGCGGCTACGCGCCCGCGGCCGAATTCCCGGTGCTGTTTGAAGACGACTTTTTGCTGGCCATCGACAAACCGGCCGGTGTCGCGGTGCATGGCGGCAGTGGCGTGAGTTTTGGCGTGATCGAGCAGTTGCGCATGGCCAGGCCCGAGGCCGATTTTCTGGAACTGGTGCACCGGCTGGACCGCGAAACCAGCGGCATTTTGCTGATTGCCAAGCGGCGCATGGCCCTGAAACTGCTGCAGGAACAGTTTCGCGAGCGCGAAACCGACAAGGTCTACCTGGCGCTGGCCAGCGGCCAGTGGCCGGCCAGCCAGCGCGTGATTGACCAGGCGCTGCACAAATACCTGCTCGACAACGGCGAGCGCCGCGTCAAGGTGGTGGCCAATGAGCACCCCGACGGCATGCGCTCGGTCACGCTGGTCAAGGTCAGGGCCGCGGTGCCGGCCAGCCCGGCCGCGCCGGCCACGCCGTTTACCCTGCTCGAAGTCACCATCAAGACCGGCCGCACCCACCAGATCCGGGTGCACCTGGCCAGCGCCGGCCACCCGATTGCCGGCGACGACAAATACGGCGACTTTGAGCTCAACAAGGCGCTGCAAAAATCGGTTGACGGCAGTGCGCCGCTGAAACGCATGTTTTTGCATGCCTGGAGCCTCAAGTTCAACCACCCCAAGACGCGCAAGGCGATTCAGCTGCAGGCGCCCCTGCCAGACGAATTGCAGCAGTTCTTGCCGCCTGAAACAACTACGCCCCAGGGCTGACCATAATCACCGCATGCAGACCCGAAACTTTGACCTGATCGCCTTCGACTGGGACGGCACGCTGTTTGATTCCACCGCCATCATCGTGCGCTGCATCCAGGCGGCCGTGCGCGATGTGGGCGGCACGGTGCCGACCGACCAGGCCGCCGGCTATGTGATCGGGCTGGGCCTGATGCAGGCGCTGGCCCATGCCGCGCCCGATGTGCCGCGCGAAAAATACCCCGAGCTGGGCGCTCGCTACCAGCACCATTACGCCGCCCACGCCAACGACCTGAACCTGTTTGACGGCGTGCTGCCGTTGCTGGCGGCGCTAAAGGCGCGCGGCCACCTGCTGGCGGTGGCCACCGGCAAATCGCGGCGCGGACTCGACGAAGTGATGCACCGCGTGGAGCTTCAGGGCGTGTTTGACGGCTCCCGCACCGCTGACCAAACCGCCGGCAAGCCCGACCCGCTCATGCTGCACGAGCTGATGCAGGAGTTCGACCTGCCCGCCAGCCGCGTCCTGATGGTGGGCGACACCACGCACGACCTGCAGATGGCGCTTAATGCCGCCTGCCCCAGCGTGGGTGTGAGCTATGGCGCGCATGAGCCTGAAGAGTTTGTGGCGCTCGCACCGCGTTATGTGGCGCATTCGGTCCGGCAACTGCACGACTGGCTGCTGGAACACGGCTAAGCCCCACCCAGCCCGGCCATGAATGCGCTGCAGCCGCTCTGCAACAGCCACGATCTGCTCGATGGCGGGCAGGCGGTGCCGTTTGACATCAACCATGCGGGCCAGACCTGCCGCGCCTTTGCCATCCGCTACCAGGGCCAGCCGCACGCTTACCTGAACCGCTGCACCCATGTCGCGATGGAACTCGACTGGCAGCCGAACCGGGTGTTTGACGACAGCGGCCAGTGGCTGCTGTGCGCCAGCCACGGCGCGGCCTACTTGCCCGCCACCGGGCAGTGCGCCGGCGGGCCGTGCCAGGGCGGCCTGGTGAAGATCATGCTTTCAGAAAAAGACGGCATTGTTTACTGGCATGGTGCTTACAACCTCAAGCCCGTGGAGTTTTGAGACCGCTCTAAACTACGGCCCATGAACGATTCAAACCGCCCCGGCCCCAGCGAACCTTCCTTTGACCCTCCGGAAAACCCTGAAAACCCATCAAATCGGCCTCCAGCCCAATCAGAACGTGCACAGTCAGCTCCTGAAATAGTAGCAACCGCATCGGCCAAAACCGATCCTGCCGGCGATCCCGGCTGGGAGCGTGCCACCCTGGAGAAGCTGGTGTTTGCCTCGCTCAACGAGCAAAAGGCCATGCGCCGCTGGAAAACCTTTGTGCGCCTGTCCTGGCTGGCATTTTTCGTCGTGCTGATCTGGCTGGCGCTGCACCGCGGCACGCCGGCGACCAATGTGACCGCGCCCCACACGGCGGTGGTCGAGATCAAGGGCGAAATCGCCGCGGGCGCCGATGCCAGCGCCGAGTTTGTCAATGCGGCGTTGCGTGCCGCGTTTGAAGACGACGGCGCCAAGGCGGTGGTGTTGCTGATCAATTCGCCGGGCGGCAGCCCGGTGCAGGCCGGCATGATGAACGACGAAATCCAGCGCCTGAAGGCCAAGCACAAAAAGCCGGTCTATGCGGTGGTGGAAGAAACCTGCGCCTCGGCGGCGTATTACGTGGCCGTGGCGGCCGACAAGATTTATGTCGACAAGGCCAGCATTGTCGGCAGCATTGGCGTGCTGATGGACGGCTTTGGCTTTACCGGCCTGATGGACAAGCTGGGGGTGGATCGCCGCCTGCTGACCGCGGGCGAAAACAAGGGTTTTCTCGACCCCTTCAGTCCGCAAAGCGACAAGCAGCGGGTGTTTGCGCAAACCATGCTGGACCAGATTCACCAGCAGTTCATTGCGGTCGTCAAGGCCGGGCGCGGCAAGCGACTGAAAGACACGCCCGAGATGTTCAGCGGCCTGTTCTGGAGCGGCCAGCAATCGGTCGAACTGGGCCTGGCCGACCAGCTCGGCAACCTCGATTACGTGGCGCGCGAGGTCGTCAAGGCCGAGGAAATCATCGACTACACGCGCCGCGACAACGTGGCCGAGCGCCTGGCCAAGAAGTTTGGCGCCGCCATGGGCGAAGGCGCCATCAGGGCTTTCAAGGCGATTCCGGCGCTGCGCTAGGCGTTAGCGGCCCAGGCAAAACACCGTCGGCAAGTCCAGCGGGGCCGCCGGTTTGTCGCGCTTCCAGGCGCTGACCTGGGCGCTGCGCGACCAGGCCTGCTCCAGCGTCAGGCCGCAGCTCAGGGCCAGCCGGGTGTTGCCCTGCAGCGTCTGCAGCAAGGCCTGCAGCAGGGCGGCGTTGCGGTAGGGCGTTTCAATAAAAAGCTGGGTCTGGCCGGTTTTCAGCGCCAGCGACTCGAGTTCCCGGATGCGCTGGGCGCGTTCGCCGCCGTCTTGCGGCAGGTAGCCGACAAACGCAAAGTTCTGGCCATTCAGGCCGCTGCTGGCCAGTGCCAGCATCAGCGACATGGGGCCGCTCAGCGCCACCACCTGCAGGCCGAGGTCATGTGCCGCGCGCACCACCGACGAGCCCGGGTCGGCAATCGCCGGCATGCCGGCTTCGCTGACCAGGCCGATGTCGTGGCCTTGCATGGCGGCCAGCAACAGGGGCCGCGCGTCAAAGTTGCCGGCGTGGTCGCCCTTTTTGTGCACCGCGCGCGGCAGCTCCTGAATTTGTAGCGCCTGAAGCGCATGGGACAAGGACTGCAGCTCGCTAATACGCTTCAAATAGGCGCGCGTGCTCTTGGCGTTCTCGCAAATCCAGGCCGACAACCGGGCCGCGACTTCAATCGTGCCCAGCGGCATCACCTGCTGCAGCGGGGCTTGCGTGTCGCAGCCAAAATCCAGCGGCGCCGGCACCAGGTAGAGCTTGCCCTGGTTCATGGCTTGCCTCCGCTGGCCGCCAGCAGCTTGACACCGGCGGCGCGGAGCATGTTGCAGGTGCGAATCAGCGGCAGGCCGACCAGCGCGGTCGGGTCGTCGCTGTCAATGGATTCGAGCAGCGCGATGCCCAGTCCTTCGCTTTTGGCGCTGCCGGCGCAGTCATAGGGTTGCTCGGCGCGCAGGTAGGCTTCAATCTCGTCGTCCGTCAGCGCGCGAAACCGGACCTTGACGGCGGCCAGGCTGCTTTCTTCAAACCCGCTGGCGGCGCACACCACCGCTACCGCAGTCTGAAACACCACGATTTGCCCGCGCATCTGGCGCAGCTGCGCCACCGCGCGCTCATGGCTGCCGGGTTTGCCCAGCGGCTGGCCGTTCAGCTCGGCCACCTGGTCGGAGCCGATCACCACAGCCTCGGGATGAGCGCTGGCCACGGCGCGCGCCTTGGCCAGCGCCAGCCGTTCGGCCAGCCGGTGCGGGCTTTCGCCGGGCAGCGGCGTTTCGTCCACATCGGGCGCGGCCACCTCGAACGGAATCTGCAGGCGTTGCAGCAGTTCGCGGCGGTAGGGCGAGCTGGAGCCCAGAATCAGGCGGCGGCTGGCGGGAGAGGAGGATGGCGAAGGGGAGGGCGCAGGGTTCATGCCCCGATTCTCTTACACTGCAGCCATGTCTAAATCTCTTCAGGCCCACCGCCTCAACATGCAGGCCTTCGCGCAGGACGGCGCGCCGCTGGTCGAAACCACCTTGCTACAAAATATGGAGCGCCTGGCGCAGGAGGCGCATGGGCTGGAGCCCGATTCGGCCGTGCAGTGGCAGGCCAGCGGCGAGTTGCGCGGGCGCGAAGGCACAGAGCCCGAGGTCTGGCTGCATTTGCAGGGCAAAACCACGATTCCCCTGACCTGTCAGCGCTGCATGGGCGCGGTGGCGACGCCGCTGGAGATGGACCAGTGGTACCGCTTCGTGGCCAGCGAAGACATTGCCATGGCCGAGGACGACCAGTCCGAAGAGGATCTGCTGGTCATGGAGCCTCAGTTTGACCTGCTGGCCTTGCTGGAAGATGAGTTGCTGATGGCCCTGCCGCTGGTGCCCATGCATGAGCAATGCCCGGTGGCGCCGCGCCTGAGCGTGGGCGAGGACGGCATCGCCGGGGTCGCGGCCGAAAAGCCCAATCCTTTCGCCGTGCTGGCCCGGCTCAAGCAGAAAAAGTAGCCTTCAAAGCGAGCCGCCGGGACTGGCCCGCAGGGCGCCAGGGCCAGCGGTAGGCCTGAGCGCCATATCAGGCTATAATCAAAGGCTAGGCGCAGATGCCCCTCTCACGGGTTTCGCGTAATTTACCCACCCCTTACCCCCTCAGGAGCGGATCATGGCCGTCCAGCAGAACAAAAAATCACCTTCCAAGCGCGGCATGCACCGCTCGCACAACGCACTCAATGTGCCAGGCATCGCCGTGGAATCCACCACTGGCGAAATCCACCTGCGCCACCACATCAGCCCCACCGGTTTTTACCGTGGCCGCAAAGTGCTGAAAACCAAATCCGAAGCGTAATTCCGCGCTTTACGTACTGGCCCGCACTCATACTGCGGGCCTTTCTTTTGCCCATGCTCAACTTTCTGACTGCGCCGGTCGCCTCATGATCAGGATCGCTGTTGATGCCATGGGCGGGGATGTCGGCCCCGCCGTCACCCTGCCGGCCAGCCTGGCCTTTCTGGACGGACACCCGGATGCCGCACTGGTGCTGGTCGGTTCGCCCGAAGCGCTGGCCGCGCACCCGCTGCACGCCCGGCTGCTGGCCCATCCGCGCTGCCAGATGGTTGCCGCCAGCGAAGTCGTCACCATGGACGACCCACTCGAAATCGCGCTGCGCCGCAAAAAAGATTCCTCCATGCGGGTGGCGATCAATCAGGTCAAGCAGGGCGTGGCCCATGCGGCCCTGTCAGCCGGCAACACCGGTGCCCTGATGGCGATAGCCCGTTATGTGCTCAAAACCCTAGACGGCATAGACCGCCCGGCCATCGCCACGCAATTGCCCAATGCGTCAGGGGGCGCCACCACGGTGCTCGACCTTGGCGCCAACGTTGATTGCACGGCCCATCACTTGCTGCAGTTTGCGGTGATGGGCTCGGCGCTGGTGGCGGCCATCACCAACAACCCCGCGCCCAGCGTCGGACTGCTCAACATTGGCGAAGAAGCCATTAAAGGCAGCGAAACTATCAAAAAAGCCGGCGAACTGCTTCGATCTGCCGCCAATTCTGGTGATCTGAATTTTTATGGCAATGTCGAGGGCAACGATATTTTCAAGGGAACGACCGATATCGTGGTCTGCGACGGCTTTGTCGGCAATGTGGCACTGAAGGCCAGCGAAGGCCTGGCCAGCATGATAGGCGGCTTCATCAAGGCAGAGTTTTCGCGCAACATCTTGACGAAAATTGCGGCCATCATTGCGTATCCGGTGTTAACTGCATTTAAAAACCGAGTTGACCACCGGCGCTACAACGGCGCGGCGCTGCTGGGCCTGCAGGGCCTGGTGTTCAAGAGCCACGGTTCGGCCGATGCCTTTGCTTTTGAACGGGCCCTCAATCGGGCTTATGATGCGGCCCGGAACCATCTGTTGCAGCGGGTTCGTGAGCGCATCGCCCATGCCGCGCCCCTGCTGATGGCAACGCCCGCCGCGCCGGCCAGCGAGGTGCCGCCGGCGGCTGCTTTCCTGGCTGTTTCGTCCGTTTCTACACCGGTACACTAAACAATGAGTCGTTATTCACGCATCACCGGCACCGGCAGTTATTTGCCGCCGCGCCGTTTGACCAACGCCGAGCTGGCCGCCGAACTGGCGGCCAAGGGCGTCGAAACCTCTGATGAATGGATTGTGGAGCGCACCGGCATCCGGGCGCGCCATTTTGCCGCGCCCGACGTGTCGTGCAGCGATCTGGGCCTGGAGGCGGCCAAACACGCGCTGGAGGCGGCCGGCCTGCAGGCGTCTGACATCGACCTCATCATCGTCGCTACTTCAACGCCAGACATGGTGTTTCCGTCGGCGGCCTGCATTTTGCAAAACAAGCTCGGCATTGCCGGCTGCCCGGCCTTTGACGTGCAGGCGGTCTGCAGCGGCTTTGTCTATGCGCTGACCGTGGCCGATGCCATGATCAAAACCGGTTCGGCCAGCAAGGCGCTGGTGATAGGTGCCGAGGTGTTCTCGCGCATCCTGGATTTCTCGGACCGCACCACCTGTGTGCTGTTTGGCGACGGCGCGGGCGCGGTGGTGCTGGAGGAGTCCGACACGCCCGGCATTCTTGCCAGCGATTTGCACGCCGATGGCAAGCACGTCGGCATCCTGTGCGTGCCCGGCCACGTGTCGGGCGGCAAGGTGCTGGGCGACCCGCTGCTCAAAATGGACGGCCAGGCGGTGTTCAAGCTGGCCGTGGGCGTGCTGGAAAGCGCGGCCCGCGCCACCCTGACCAAGGCCAATCTGACCGATGCGGACATCGACTGGCTGATTCCGCACCAGGCCAATATCCGCATCATGCAAAGCACCGCCAAAAAGCTCAAGCTGCCGCTGGACAAACTGATCGTCACGGTGGACCAGCATGGCAACACCTCGGCCGCGTCGATTCCGCTGGCGCTGGATGCCTCGGTGCGCAGCGGCAAGATCAAAAAAGGCGATACCCTGATGCTCGAAGGCGTGGGCGGCGGCTTCACCTGGGGCGCGGTGCTTCTGAAGTATTGAGATGACTGCGTCGCGCGTCGATCCCACCCGGTCGCCGGCCTCCTGAAATGAGCGCTGTCGCTTTCAGCGCTTCCCCGGTACTTTCTCAACTGGAGAAATCATTTGAAATCCTTTGCTTTTGTTTTTCCAGGCCAGGGCTCGCAGGCCGTGGGCATGCTGGACGCCTGGGGCGACCATCCGGCCGTGCTGCAAACGCTGGCTGAAGCCTCCGACGCACTCGGTGAAGATGTCGGCCAGCTGATTCGGCAAGGCCCCAAGGAAGCACTGGCGCTGACGACCAATACCCAGCCCGCGATGCTGGTGGCGGGTGTGGCGACCTACCGGGCCTGGATGGCTGAAACCGGCGTTGCACCCACCGTGGTGGCCGGCCACTCGCTGGGCGAATATGCTGCGCTGGTGGCGTCGGGTGTGTTGACCCTGGCGCAGGCCGCGCCGCTGGTGCGCTTTCGGGCCCAGGCCATGCAGGATGCCGTGCCTGTGGGTGTAGGCGCGATGGCGGCGATTCTGGGGCTGGATGCTGGCCATGTGATCGCTGGCTGCGCCGAAGCGGCGCGGAGTTTTGGCGAAAACACGCTGGAAGTGGTGGAGGCGGTGAACTTCAACGACCCGATGCAGACCGTGATTGCCGGCAGCAAGGCGGCCGTCGACAAGGCCTGTGAAGTGCTCAAGGCCAAGGGCGCCAAGCGCGCCTTGCCGTTGCCGGTTTCGGCGCCTTTTCATTCCAGCCTGATGAAATCGGCGGCCGACAAGCTGCGGGAAAGGCTGGCCGCCACCTCGTTTGCGTCGCCCCAAATTCCGGTCATCAACAACATTGAAGTGGCGGTCGAGACCGATGCGGACCGCATCCGTGCGGCGCTGTACGAGCAGGCGTTTGGCCCGGTGCGCTGGGTGGAATGCATCCAGGCCATCAAGGCGCGCGGTTTGACCAAGGTGGTCGAATGCGGGCCGGGCAAGGTGCTGGCCGGTTTGGTCAAAAGGATTGACCCAGAGTTGTCGGGCGCACCACTGTTTGATCCGGCCACGATGGCTGCGGTCAAGGAGTTACTGGCATGACCGAAGTGAAGTTTGCGGGACAGGTGGCGCTGGTCACTGGTGCCTCGCGCGGCATCGGCGCAGCCATTGCGCTGGAACTGGCCCAAAAAGGCCTGAAGGTGATTGGCACCGCGACCAGCGACGAAGGCGCGGCCAAAATCAGCCACGCGCTGGCGGCCTATCCGGGCTGCAGTGGGCAAAATTTGAACGTCAACGATGCGGCAGCCGCAGAGGCGTTGATCGATGCCATCGTCAAGCAGCATGGCGGCCTGCAGGTGCTGGTCAACAATGCCGGCATCACGCGCGACATGCTGGCCATGCGCCTGAAGGATGACGACTGGGACGCGGTGCTGGACACCAATCTGAAGGCGGTTTTTCGCATGAGCCGGGCCGTGATGCGCACCATGATGAAACAGCGCTATGGCCGCATCATCAGCATTACGTCGGTGGTGGGCGCGTCAGGCAATGCCGGCCAGTCCAATTACGCTGCGGCCAAGGCCGGTGTGGCGGGCATGACGCGGGCGCTGGCGCGCGAGCTCGGTTCGCGCAACATCACCGTCAATTGCGTGGCCCCGGGATTCATCGAAACCGACATGACGGCCAGCCTGCCCGAAGAGCAGAAAAAAGCACTGCTGGGTCAGATTCCACTCGGTCACCTGGGCAAGCCGCAGGACATCGCGCATGCCGTGGCCTTTGTGGCCAGCCCGCAGGCAGGCTACATCACGGGCCAGGAAATCCACGTCAATGGCGGCATGTACATGTAGCGATCGCTTCACACACGACCTGATCGGTTTCACCACAACGGCGAGTCGGCAGTGACAAATGATTGCAATGTCAGGAAATCGAAGCCGGTTATTATCCGTCCGGCCCGGCGCTTAGGGAATCGACTCTAACGCGGTAAAATCACGGATTAATTTACAACCCTCAGAGGGAACTATGAGCGATATCGAAGCACGTGTTAAGAAAATCATTGCCGAACAACTTGGCGTGGAAGAGGGTCAAGTCACCAGTGAAAAGGCCTTTGTGGCCGATCTGGGCGCAGATTCGCTTGACACGGTAGAACTGGTCATGGCGCTGGAAGACGAGTTTGGCATTGAGATTCCGGACGAAGATGCCGAGAAAATCACCACCGTCCAGAACGCGATTGATTACGCCAATACCCATCAAAAGGCCTGAGACAGAAGGCGCCATGCCTTTGTTCTTGCCATCATCAAACCTGAAAAGCCATGCATGGTCTTTTCAGGTTTTTTTTCAGGATTACTGAATGAGCCGTCGTCGTGTCGTCGTGACAGGTCTGGGGTGTGTCAGCCCGGTGGGCAACACCGTGGCCGATTCCTGGGCCAACCTGCTTGCCGGAAAGCCCGGCATTGACCTGATCACCCAGTTTGATGCAAGCAACTTTGCCTGCAAGTTTGCCGGCGAGGTCACGGGTTTCAACATCGAGGATTACATTCCCGAAAAAGAAGCCCGCCACATGGACCGTTTCATTCACCTGGGCCTGGCTGCTGCCTGCCAGGCGGTCGTCGACAGTGGCTTGCCCACCGGCGATGCGCTGGGGGACGAACTGGCAACGCGCATCGGCTGCAACATCGGCTCGGGCATTGGTGGCCTGCCCATGATCGAGCAGACGCACGCCGAGCTGGTCAATCGCGGCCCACGCCGTATCTCCCCGTTTTTCGTGCCGGCCTCGATCATCAACATGATTTCCGGCCATGTGTCGATCAAATTCGGTTTCAAGGGCCCCAACATCGCGGTCGTGACCGCATGCACCACCGGCCTTCACGCCATCGGCATGTCGGCCCGCATGATCGAGTACGGGGACTGCGACGTGATGGTTGCCGGCGGTGCCGAGTCCTGCATTTCGCCGCTGGGCGTCGGCGGCTTTGCGGCGGCCCGCGCGCTGTCTACCCGCAATGATGATCCGCAAACGGCGTCGCGCCCCTGGGACAAGGACCGTGACGGCTTTGTGCTGGGTGAGGGCGCGGGCGTGCTGGTGCTCGAGGAGTACGAACACGCCAAGGCGCGGGGCGCGAAGATTTATGCCGAGCTCATCGGTTTCGGCATGAGCGGCGACGCGTATCACATGACCGCGCCCGATATCGACGGCCCTTGCCGCTCCATGGCCATGGCCCTGAAAAATGCCGGCGTCAACGTCGACCAGGTTCAGTACCTCAATGCCCACGGCACCTCCACACCGCTGGGCGACCTGAACGAGACCAACGCCATCAAGCGCGCCTTTGGTGAGCATGCCCAAAACCTGGTCGTCAACTCGACCAAGTCCATGACCGGGCACTTGCTGGGTGGAGCCGGGGGCATCGAGTCGGTGTTCAGCGTGCTCGCGCTACACCATCAGAAAAGTCCGCCGACCATCAACATCTTCAACCAGGACCCGGAGTGCGATCTCGACTATTGCGCCAACACGGCGCGGGACATGAAGATCGACGTGGCCGTCAAGAACAATTTTGGTTTTGGCGGCACCAACGGCACGCTGGTCTTCAAGCGCGCCTGACCCGTGCTGATTTGCCCGGCGTCACGCGCATCCGAGCCCCCACGGCCTTGACCCTCCACAACGCCCCGCCGGTTGTCTATCCGCTGGGGCGTTCGCGTTTTCAGGGTTTCCTGCTGCTGGGACTGTGGCTGGCGGGTGCGGTCGCCCTGTTGCTGTGGGTTTTCACCACCGGACAGCTGGGTTGGCGAATGGCGGTGGCCGGTGTCGCTGTGCTGGCCGCCGGCATGGCGGCGCATCGCGGTTGGAAAAGCACCCCGACCGGGCAACTGGCTTGGGATGGCCAGGCCTGGTGCTGGGAAAGCCCGGGCTACCAGGCGGGAACTGCGCAACAACAGCTTTCGGTGATTGCGGATGTTCAGCGCCTGCTGCTGCTCCGGCTTGAAAACCCCGCGCAAGCCAGCTTGTGGCTGTGGGCAGAGCGCAGCGCCATGCCCGAACGCTGGCTGGACTTGCGCCGGGCGGTGTTTGCCACGCCGAGGGCCGCGGCTGTGCCGCCCGCTATGGCAGTATCGGGTGACATGAACCATGATCCGCGCCCGGTCGATACTCGGCAGTTGAAGCCATGAGTGCCGACCTGACCCCCTTGCAAGACGAAAAAGCCACCGACAGCGATGCGCTGCTGGTGGAGCGTACGGTCGCGGGCGACCAGAAGGCGTTTGAGCTGCTGGTCATCAAGTACCAGCGGCGCATCCAGCGCCTGATAGGCCGCATGGTGCGCGACGTCGATCTGGTGGAGGACATCGCGCAGGAAACATTTATCCGGGCCTACCGGGCGCTGGGGCAGTTTCGGGGAGAGGCCCAGTTTTACACCTGGCTGTACCGGATTGCGGTCAACACCGCCAAGAAAGCGCTGATGGACCTTAAGCGCAACCCGACCGTTTCGGAAAATTCCTTTAAATCGGGGGATGACGATGAAACTTCCCCGCTCGAAAACGAACTAACTAGCTCGGAAACGCCTGACGCCGTGCTGGCCAGCAAGGAAATTGCGGAAATGGTCAATGCGGCCATGGAAGCCTTGCCGGAAGAGCTTCGCCAGGCCATCACCCTGCGTGAAATTGAAGGGCTGAGCTACGAGGAGATATCGGAAGCCATGAATTGCCCGATAGGCACGGTGCGGTCCCGGATTTTCAGGGCGCGTGAGGCGATTTCGGAAAAGATCAAACCCTTGCTGGAAAACCAGTCAGGCAAGCGCTGGTAGCAGATGCCTCATCCGCACGAATGATTTATGAACCCGGTCCAGCAAACAGACACGACAAAAATGGCAAACCTCTCTGCCAAGCACATCATGAAACCGACGATGCCCACCTGCGAACTTCTGTCTGCCCTGGTCGATGGACAACTGGCCGACGATGACCTGGCCGTGGCACTGGAGGCCTGCCAGCAGGGCGAAGCGGCGCTGGCCAGCTGGAACGCCTACCACCTGATTGGCGAGGTTCTGCGCTCACCGGCCAGTCAGGTGCAGATTGCTGACCTGGCGTTTGTTGAGCGCCTGAACCTGCGTCTTGCGCAGGAAGCGCCGCGTATCACCGCCACCGCGCCTATGGTCACCGTTGACATCGGCGCCGCCGCACCGGTCCTCGCCAAGCCCGCTGGCAACGTGGTTCATCACCGGGGCCAGGCGTCCAACGACGGCAATTTCCGCTGGAAACTGGTGGCCGGCCTGGCTTCCCTGGCTGCCGTGGCGGCCATCGGCTGGAATGCCGCCGGCCTGCTCGCGCCTGCCGCCGGGCCGCAACTTGCCCTGGTGCCCAGCCCGGCCCAGCAGGTGGTGGTGGCCTCACCGCAAGGCCCCATGGTGCGTGATGCCCGGCTGGAGGAATTGCTGGCCGCTCACAAGCAACTCGGAGGCGCATCTGCCCTGCAGTTGCCTGCCGGTTTCCTGCGGAACGCCACTTTCGAGACGCCGCAAAATGCGGGGCGCTGAACGGGCTTGCTGCGCATGCTGATGCGGCAAATAACTTCCAATACCATGAAGTTCAAGCTTTTTCGCCTCTTTGCCAACGCCGGATGGGCGCTGCTTGCTATGAATTGTGTAGCGGCTCAACCATCGGCGCCACCCGCTTCTGCAGCCGCGCCTGCCACGGTGGCGGAGTCGGTCAACATCAACGACTGGCTGATGCGCATGCAGGAGGCGTCCAGAAAGCGTGCCTATATCGGTACTTTTGTCGTCTCGTCGGGGGGCGCCATGTCCAGCGCCAAGGTCTGGCATGTC
The DNA here is from genome assembly GCF_031411155.1 of Polaromonas sp. Classification (GTDB taxonomy): domain Bacteria; phylum Pseudomonadota; class Gammaproteobacteria; order Burkholderiales; family Burkholderiaceae_C; genus Polaromonas. The sequence continues at coordinate 18,576 of NZ_JANOAL010000084.1, forward strand.
TGCGAGGGCAGCCAGCAGGTTGAACGGGTCGAGACGCTGACCGGCCCTCCGCGTTCCATCTTCCGGCACAACGACCAGGTGCTGACCTTCATGCCGGACCACAAGCTGATCCGCAGCGAAAAACGCGAATCCCTGGGTCTGTTTCCCGAGCTGATCCAGTCGACCGACAGCCGCATTGCCGATTTTTACCGGCTCCGGCCGGACGGCCAGGACCGGGTGGCGGGCGTCGAGGCCGACATCATGCTGCTCGTCCCCAAGGATAAACTGCGCTTTGGCTACCGGGTCTGGACCGAGCAAAAGAAGGGGCTGGTCGTCAAACTGCAGACACTGGACAGTGACGGCAAGGTGCTGGAGCAGGCGGCGTTTTCCGAGTTGCAGCTCGATGCGTCGGTGAAGATGGACAAGTTGATCCAGATGATGAGCAAGGTGGACGGCTACCGGGTGGAAAAAACCGTGCTGGTCAAGACCACGGCCAGCGCCGAAGGCTGGTCGCTGAAAGCCCCGGTGGCAGGCTTCAAGCCGATCAGCTGCTACAAGCGCCCGGTGGCCACCAGCCCTGCGGCCAATGGCGAAGAGCCGCTGCAATGGGTTTTCTCGGACGGACTGGCTTCGGTGTCGATTTTTGTCGAGCCCTTTGACCGTAAGCGCCATGATAGGGAGTCCAGCCTGTCCATGGGCGCGACCCAGACGCTTGCCCGCCAGCTTGACGCGTACTGGGTCACCGTGATGGGTGAAGTCCCGATGGCCACACTGCAGCTCTTTGCCAACGGGCTGGAGCGCAAGAAATAGCCCCCTGCAACCCTGCCGACCGGCATTAACCCACGTTGACCCACATTGATGAAGAGGCTGATGATGCTTGAATTGAACTGGAAACCGCTGCGCCCTTATCTGACCGCAGGTCTGATGGCCCTTGTTTCTGCGTCGGTGCTGCTGCCCGCCACCCCGGCGCAGGCGCAGGCACGCGCGCTGCCCGATTTCACCGACCTGGTCGATCAGGTGGGCCCTTCGGTGGTCAACATCCGCACGGTGGAAAAAACCAAGGCTGCGGCGGCCGGCAATGTGGATGAGCAGATGCTGGAGTTTTTCCGGCGCTTTGGCATTCCCGTGCCGCCCAATCTGCCGCGCACGCCGCGGCCTGATCGGGGTCAGTCTCAGCCCGACGAGGAACCGCAGCCGCGCGGTGTCGGCTCGGGCTTCATTCTGACGGCCGACGGCTTTGTCATGACCAACGCCCATGTGGTCGAGGGGGCCGACGAGGTGCTGGTCACCTTGACGGACAAGCGCGAATTCAAGGCCAGGATTATCGGTGCCGACAAGCGCAGCGATGTCGCGGTTGTCAAGATCGAAGCCAGCGGGCTGCCGGCCGTGAAAATCGGTGACGTCAACCGCCTCAAGGTGGGCGAGTGGGTGATGGCCATAGGCTCGCCGTTTGGCCTTGAAAACACCGTGACGGCCGGCATCGTGAGCGCCAAGCAGCGCGACACCGGCGACTACCTGCCTTTCATCCAGACCGATGTGGCCATCAACCCCGGCAACTCGGGCGGCCCGCTCATCAACATGCGTGGCGAGGTGGTTGGCATCAACAGCCAGATCTATTCACGCTCCGGCGGCTTTCAGGGCATTTCCTTTTCCATCCCGATCGACGAGGCCGCGCGCGTGTCCGACCAGTTGCGCAGCACCGGCAAGGTCACGCGCGGGCGCATCGGGGTGCAGATTGACCAGGTCAGCAAGGAAGTGGCCGAATCGATTGGCCTGGGCAAGCCGCAAGGCGCACTGGTGCGCGGCGTCGAAAGCGGTGCGCCTGCCGAAAAGGCCGGCATCGAAGCGGGCGACATCATCACCAGGTTTGAGGGCAAGCCGATTGAAAAATCCAGCGACCTGCCGCGCATGGTTGGCAATGTGAAACCCGGCACCAAGGCCGTGGTCACCGTGTTCAGGCGCGGCAGCAGCAAGGACCTGACGGTCACCATTGCCGAGGTCGAGCCTGAAAAACCCGTCCGCAAGGCCTCCAGCCCCGAGCCCAAGCCTCCCGTGGCCGGGCCGGCGCAGGTGCTGGGTCTGGTGGTGAGCGAGGTGCCCGACGCGCAGAAGAAAGAACTCAAGATCAAGGGCGGCGTCAAGGTAGATACCGCCGAAGGCGTTGCCGCGCGGGCCGGGCTTCGCGAAGGCGACGTGATTGTCGCGATTGCCAATTCCGAAGTCGCGACGGTCAAGGACTTCGATACAGCGCTGGCCAAGATTGACAAGAGCAAGCCGGTCAATCTGCTGTTTCGCCGTGGCGAATGGGCGCAGTACGCGCTGATCCGGCCCGCACGCTGACATGCTCAAAGGCCTCTGAATACAGATGCGCGGCCGGTCCGGGGGCGGCAAAAAGGCCCTCATTCCCTTGACGGAATGGGGGTTTTTTGCGGCTCGTGGGTGTTTCGGAGGCCTCCAAAAAATATATTTTCAGGCCTCAAGCACGGTTGTTTTGGTTGGCGTCTACTAACTTTGAAATCAAGTGAATGACGAATTTGGTTAGAATACAGGCTGGTTTTTCTGCCTTTTTGGTATATCGAGGCGGGCGGCCGATGAAATTGATGGGCATTTCAGCTTATTCCCGGTTGATCCACAGATCACCCACAAGTTGTCCAGAGGCAACCAGTCTAAAATTGTGAATAAGTTGTGTATAAGTTTCCTGTTGCTAGCCTGCAACGACAAAAATATGGGTCTTTTGGGGCTTTTCGCTCCGGGCTTTTTGCCTACAATGAAGTTCCAACTATCGCAGTTGCCATAGATTGTTGGTTCAGGGCGCGTCATTTATCGACGCGCCCTTTTTTATGGTCCATTGCGAATGGCCTTTAATCTCTTCGCAATACAAACAAGCACTTAGGCGTTCTCGTTGATGAATCACATCAGAAATTTTTCGATCATTGCGCATATTGATCACGGTAAATCCACGCTCGCGGACCGGCTCATCCAGCGCTGCGGTGGCTTGCAGGATCGCGAGATGAGCGCGCAGGTTCTTGATTCGATGGACATCGAGAAAGAGCGTGGGATAACCATCAAGGCGCAAACCGCTGCGCTGAAATACAAGGCACTCGATGGTCAGGTCTACAACCTCAACCTGATAGACACACCCGGCCATGTTGACTTCTCTTATGAAGTCAGCCGCTCACTGTCGGCTTGCGAGGGCGCGTTGCTGGTGGTCGATGCGAGCCAGGGTGTTGAAGCGCAGACCGTTGCCAACTGCTACACCGCGCTCGACCTGGGTGTGGAGGTGGTGCCGGTGCTCAACAAGATGGACCTGCCGCAGGCCGACCCGGAAAACGCCAAGCAGGAAATCGAGGAAGTGATTGGCATTGATGCGACCGACGCGATTCCGTGCAGCGCCAAGACCGGCATGGGCATCGACGAAATTCTGGAGGCGGTCGTTGCCCGGATTCCGCCGCCCAAGGGCAATCCGGCTGGCGCATTGCGCGCCATGATCATTGACAGCTGGTACGACGCTTATGTGGGCGTGGTCATGCTGGTGCGCGTAGTGGATGGACGGCTGGCCAAGGGCGACCGCATCAAGCTCATGGCCAGCGAGGCGACCTATAACGCCGAGCAACTCGGCGTCTTCACGCCGCACACCGAGCCACGTCCGGCGCTGGAGGCGGGTGAGGTGGGCTTTGTGATTGCCGGCATCAAGGAACTCCAGGCCGCGCGCGTGGGCGACACCGTCACCCTGATCAAGCCCGGCACCGGTGGCGCGGCCTTTACCGCCACCGAGGCACTGCCCGGTTTCAAGGAAATCCAGCCGCAGGTGTTTGCCGGTCTGTACCCGTCAGAGGCCAGCGAGTACGAATCGCTGCGCGATGCGCTCGAAAAGCTCAAGCTCAATGACGCCTCGCTGCATTACGAGCCCGAGGTCAGCGAGGCGCTCGGCTTTGGTTTTCGCTGCGGTTTTCTGGGGCTGCTGCACATGGAGATCGTTCAGGAGCGGCTGGAGCGCGAGTTCGACCAGGACCTGATCACCACCGCGCCCAGCGTGGTGTACGAGGTGCTGAAGGCCGACGGCGAGATCATCAAGGTTGAAAACCCGTCCAAGATTCCGGATGCCGGGCGCGTCAATGAAATCCGCGAACCCATCGTCACGGTGCATCTGTACATGCCGCAAGACTATGTGGGCGCCGTCATGACGCTGGCCAACCAGAAGCGCGGCGTGCAGCTGAACATGGCCTACCACGGCAAGCAGGTCATGCTGACCTACGAGATGCCGCTGGGCGAGATCGTGCTCGACTTCTTTGACAAGCTCAAATCCGTCTCGCGCGGCTATGCGTCCATGGACTACGCGTTCAAGGAGTTCCGGGCGTCCGACGTGGTGAAGGTGGATATTTTGCTCAACGGCGAGAAGGTAGACGCGCTCTCCATCATCGTTCACCGCAGCCAGTCGGCCTACCGCGGCCGCGCCGTGGTGGCCAAAATGCGCGAGATCATTTCACGCCAGCAGTTCGACGTGGCGATCCAGGCCGCCATCGGGGCCAACATTATTGCGCGTGAGACAATCAAGGCGCTTCGTAAAAACGTGATCGCCAAGTGCTACGGCGGCGACATTTCACGCAAACGAAAGCTTCTTGAAAAACAAAAAGCGGGTAAAAAACGCATGAAACAAATCGGTTCCGTCGAAGTGCCCCAAGAGGCTTTCCTCGCCATCCTGCAGGTAGAAGACTGATGAACAGTGTGATGAGTTCCATCACGGCCGTGGTGCTTGCCGTGTTTGTCGGCTACGGGGCGGCCTGGTATTTCGGCGTGGTGGAAGGCAATTTTGCGCTGCTGCTGTTTCTGGCCACCGTGGTCACCGGCATTTACTGGCTGGCCGAACGGCTTTACTTCCTGCCGCAGCGCCGCCGCGCGGTGGCCGCCCTCGAGGCCGGCGCCGCCAAACGCCAGACCGAGCTGGCCAAAATGGGCATCACCAAGGTCGATGACAACACGGCAGCCGCCAAAACCCGGCTCATCATGCAGCCCTGGTGGCTGGACTGGACCGCCGGCCTGTTTCCGGTGATCGTGGTGGTGTTTTTGCTGCGCTCGTTTTTGTTCGAACCCTTCAAGATTCCGTCGGGCTCCATGATTCCGACGCTGCTGATCAACGACCTGATCCTGGTCAACAAATTTCACTATGGCGTGCGCCTGCCGGTCATCAACACCAAAATTCTGGACAACCACAGTCCGCAGCGCGGCGACGTGATGGTGTTTCGCTACCCGCCCAAGCCCAGCCTTGACTACATCAAGCGGGTGGTCGGCGTGCCGGGTGACGAGGTGGCCTACCTGAACAAGAAACTCAGCATCAATGGCCAGGCCCTGCCCAAAACGCCCTTGCCCGATTTTTTCGACGAAGATGCGATGCGCTATGCCAAGCAGTTTCAGGAAGTCAACAACGGCAAGAAATACCGCCTGCTCAATGATGATGACCGCCCCGCCTTTATCCCCGGCGCCGAGGACTTTCCGTTCAAGGAAAATTGCCGCTACAGTAGCGAGGGCGTGGTATGCAAGGTGCCCGAGGGCCACTACTTCATGATGGGTGACAACCGCGACAATTCGCTCGATTCGCGTTATTGGGGTTTTGTGCCCGAGAAAAACATCGTCGGCAAAGCCTTTTTTGTCTGGATGAATTTCGGCAACCTCAAACGCATTGGTTCCTTCGATTGATCGGGCCTTCAGGTTTTTTTGGCCTCTGAGTAACTGAACTCACGGGGCTGCATCGGCAGAGCAGGAGAAAAAATGAAACAGCAGCAGCGCGGAATTTCCTTCATTGGCCTTTTGTTTGTGGCCGCCGTGGTCGCCTTCGGCGGCATTCTGGCGGCACAGGTTTTTCCTACGCTCATTGAATTTCAAGCCATTACCAAGGCCGCCAGCAAGGCGGCAGCCGGCAGCACCGTGCCGGAAGTCAGGTCCCTCTTTGACAAGGCCGGGCAAATTGACGACATCAAATCCATTTCCGGCAAAGACCTGGAAGTGACCAAAGAGGGCGACAAGACCGTGGTGTCTTTTGCCTACACCCGTGAAATCCACATGGTCGGCCCAGCCTATCTGCTGCTCAAGTACAACGGCCGTTCCAAATAAGTGCGTGTTTCCTCAAGCCCGGATCTGCCCGCCCTGCAAAAGCGGCTGCAGCATGAGTTTTCCAATCCGAAACTGCTTGCGCAGGCGCTGACGCACCGCAGCTTTTCCGGCGACCACAATGAACGCATCGAGTTTCTGGGCGACTCCGTCCTGAACCTGGCCGTGGCCGGGCTGCTGTACGAGCAGCTGAGTGCGCTGCCGGAGGGCGATTTGTCGCGCGTGCGCGCCAACCTCGTCAAGCAGGACACGCTCCACCAACTGGCCGTCACCCTGGGGCTGCCCGACATGCTGCGCCTGGGGGAGGGCGAGGCCAAGTCGGGCGGCCAAAAGCGCCCCTCGATTCTGGCCGACGCCCTGGAGGCCGTGATCGGCGCGGTTTACCTCGATGCCGGCTACGACAAGGCCGACCAGCTGGTGCGGCGACTGTTCAAGGATGTCGAGATCAACCCGCAGATGCAGGCCATCGGCAAAGACCCGAAGACCGAATTGCAGGAGTGGCTGCAAGGGCGCAAAATGAACCTGCCCATCTACCGGGTGGTCGGCACCATGGGCGCGGCGCACAAGCAGACCTTCGACGTGGAATGCGAAATCTCTGAATACGGCCGTACCGAGCGCGGCATCGGGGGCTCGCGCCGGGCCGGCGAGCAGGCCGCAGCGGCGGCCATGCTGATGTTTGTCAAAACACTGGGCTCCTGACCGGGCGCTACAAAATCTGTAGCGCCACACCGTCCAACATTACGAAGAAACCATGAGTACAGGTAAACAAAAGCCGACCCCTCCACCAAATCCGGTGGCTACCTCCCCTGAGGCGCCCACGGAGCCGGTGCAAAGCCAGAGCGCCCTGGATGCCATGCTGGCCAACGCGCTGGCCTCGCGCGGTGCGGCGACCCCGGCGCCCGATGTTGCGCCGGCAGACACCCAGCGCTGCGGCCTGATTGCCATCGTGGGCAAGCCCAACGTCGGCAAATCGACACTGCTCAATGCGCTGGTGGGCCAGAAAATCAGCATCACCTCGCGCAAGGCGCAGACCACGCGCCACCGCATCACCGGCATGCGCACCGTCCAGGCCACGCAGTTTGTGTTTGTCGACACGCCCGGTTTTCAGACCCGGCACGGCAATGCGCTGAACCGCTCGCTGAACCGCACCGTGGTGGGCGCCGTCAACGACGTGGACCTGATTGTGTTTGTGGTGGAGGCCGGGCAGTTCAACCTGGCCGATGCCAAGGTGCTGGCGCTGCTGCCCGAAAAGACCCCCGCGATTTTGCTGGCCAACAAGTTTGACCTGATTCACCGCCGCGCCGAGATTGCACCCTGGCTGCGCTCGATGCAGGAGCGGCACGACTTTGCCGAATTTGTGCCGATGTCGGCCAACAACGCCAAAGACATCGAGCGCCTGTTCGGCATCTGCGAGAAATACCTGCCGCTGCAGCCCTGGATGTACGGCGCCGACGAGCTGACCGACCGCAGCGACCGCTTCATGGCGGCCGAAATCATCCGCGAAAAGCTGTTTCGCCTGACCGGTGACGAGTTGCCCTACACCTCGACCGTGATCATCGACAAATACGAAGAAGAAGGCAACCTGCGCAAGGTCGCCGCCACCATCGTCGTCGAGCGCGACGGCCACAAGGGCATGATCATTGGCGAGAAGGGCGAAAAGCTCAAACGTATTGGCACCGAAGCCCGGCACGAGCTGGAAACGCTGACGGGTGGCAAGGTGTTTCTGGAGATCTGGGTCAAGGT
>NZ_JANOAL010000085.1:0-11039 GCF_031411155.1 Polaromonas sp.
TTCCCTTCATCTTGCAGGAAGCCGACGAAATACGCGATCACCAGCAACTGGACGTTGGCGCATTGCCGGTATTCACCGCCATGTCGCAAACGCAACTTTCCGGTTTGCTGGGCAAGGGCGACACCTTCATCTCGCAAGACCTGCAGAGCGCCACACTGTTTGGCGACTACCGGGTGGACGGCGCGGTGATGAACGTGGGCGGCTACAACGAGTACCTGGCGCGCCTGACTCGGCGCATCAGCCAAGCGCTGAGCGAGCCGCTGCCCAAGGGCAACAAGGTGGCAACGCATTTGGCCAAGCCCTACTTGCAGGTGAACACCGCCGAGCTGACGGGCTGGCTGGACGACTACATCTGGACGCAGCTGTTTGATGCGGCCTTTAACCCGCTGGATGATGAAAACTGGCGCTTGCTGCTGTTGCAGCCGGTGATGGACCACATCACCAAGGTGTTTGCGGTGGCGCTGCTGGAGTCCGAGCAAAAACACGTGACCGGCCAGACCGAAGTGTTTTTACGGCATTTAAGCGAAGTGCCCCGCCTGATGATGCGGGAAAGCCATTCAGTCGAGGTGTCGAAGTGCATTTACACCCGCCTGGCCTGGCCGGCGCAGAGCGGCGGACTGGAGCGCGCCTTCATTCACTGGGCGCAGGCCGACACGCAAACGCTGGCGTTTTGCAAGATCAGCGAAAACCGGCACACCTTTGCCCGTCTGCGTTACGTGAAAGACGACGGCCTGCCGGCGTTTTACTCGCCCGACTTCATGGTGCGCACCGAAGGCGCGATCTATCTGGTGGAAACCAAGGCGCAGCAGCAGACGATTCACCCCAACGTGCAGCGCAAACTCAAAGCCGCCATGGCCTGGTGCGAACGCATTAACGGGTTAGCCGAAGGCCAGCGCGGTGGCTTGCCCTGGCATTACGTGCTGTTGGCAGAAAACGTGCTGCTGGAGTGGCAGGCCAAGGGCGCAAGACTGGCGGAGCTGCTGGACTACGCGCGGCTCAGGCCTTTGGCGGACGCCTCGACCCAAGGCAAGTTGCTATGAACGACGCGCCTGGCAAAAGGCTGAAAGGACCAAAAAATTGGTTAAAAAGGCCTCTGGCCCTTGCAAAACATGCGCAGGCAGCTATTGTTTTTATAGCAAATCAATCGCCTTTAACGGCGCATCTGCTCGCTCTCGCGTCGCTGCTGCTCCATCGCGCGGCGCTGCACGCAGAGTGGGTGATTGGTGAACGCCGACCTGGCGCACTGCTCTGCCATGCAGATCTGAAAGCCGATCAGCACGCGGTCTTCGCAGGCCTGGCGCGGGCTGGCTGACGCCTCTCTGGCGGCAGGGGGGGGCGCCGGGTGTTCGGCGGTTTGGCTTGCACTTGCCACTTCGGTTCCGGATCTGGTTCCGGCTGCGGCGGCCCTGGCTTGGGCCTGGGCCTGTCTGGCCTGCTTTTCCTGGTCTTTGGCGAGCTTTTTGGCGGCGGCTGCGGCCAGCGCGGCCGAGGCTTTGGTTGCCGCCGGGGCTGCGGCCGGCGCGACGGGCGCAACGGAAGTAATGGGCACGGGGGCGGCTGCCAGCGTGGACGAGATGACCAGCGCGGAGCTGGGGGCTATGGTAGCTACGGGAGCGGCGGGCGCGGCGGGCACTTTGGGCGCGGCGCTTGTGTCGGGCAGCCTGGGGCTTACCGCCTGGCTTGCGCCAGCCACAACTTCGGTCTGCGCCGATTGCGCCGGCGGCGGTGCGCCAGGTCGCGACAAAAATGTCAAGCCCAGTCCGGCCGCGGCCAGCAAGGCCACACCCGCCAGCGCCCAGGGCGGGCGCCTGGCGGCAGGCCGGGGCGGGTCTGCTGCTGGTGGTGGCGCAGAGCGGGCCAGCGGCAGGGCCGGCGCCAGCGGTGGCGGTGGCGGCGGCAGTTGCACGGTGCTGTCCTGGCTGGCGACCTCCAGCTCGGGCGGGCTGGGCGGCATGGCTGGGCTGGGCGGCATGGCTGGGCTGGGCAGGATGGAAGCGCCGGCGGTCACCGAGGAGGCCGGCGCGACGGGCGCCTCCCTTGGCATGAACACGGTTTTTTCCAGCCCGGCCAGCGCTGTGGGCATGACCTGGGTGAGGGTGCCGCTGCCGGCGCCCGGGTCGGAGTCTTCGCCCGACCCGGCGCTGGCCAGCGCGCCGTGTTTTTTCAGCCGCCGCCGCGCCAGGTCGGCGTAAATGCCGGACGGAAACTTGGCCAGAAACACCTCGACATCCTCGATGTCGTTGGAGTCCTTGATGTCCTTCCAGTACACCAGCTCCAGTTCCTGCGTCACGGTGGACACGCCGGCGTTGGTGGGCTGCATGTCAATCAGCGCTTCGCCCGGAAGCAGGGTAGCGGTCCAGGTGGCGTTGCGGCCCGGCCCGGCCGAACTCACGGTGGGGGTGAAGGTCAGATCCGCCGCTTCGCTGCAAGCCGCCCGCAGCGCCGCATCAAAGGCCTGGGCGCTGGCAAAGCGCTGGTCGCGCGACTTGGCCAGGGCCAGCGCCACCACCGCATCGACGGCGGGCGGCAGCTGGGGGTTGAAATAGGTGGGCGCGGCCGGGTGGTGGGTGGCGATCTGCTGGATGATGGCAAAGTCGGTGCCGCCGTCAAACGGCCGCTTGCCGGTCAGCAGCTGAAACAGCACGATGCCGGCCGCAAACAGGTCGGCCCGGGCATCGACCGGCAGGCCCTGCACCTGCTCCGGCGACATGTACTTGAGCGTGCCGACGATGGTGCCCTGGGTCCGCGTGGCATCGCCCGAGTCCTGGATGCGTGCCACGCCAAAATCGGTCAGCTTGACGCGGCCGGCCGCATCGATCAGCAAATTGGCCGGCTTGATGTCGCGGTGAACAATGTTTTGCCGGTGCGCGTAGTCGAGCGCCGACAGCAGGTCGCCCATGATGGCCAGCGTCTGCTCCAGCGTGTAGAGCTTGCCCTGGTCGAGGTGGTTCTTGAGGTCGTCGCCCTGGATGAATTCCATGACGATATAGGCGATGTCGCCGTCGCGGCCGGCGTCGTAGACGCTGACGATGTTGGGGTGCTGCAGGCGCGCGGCCGAGCGGGCCTCGGTGCGAAAGCGCAGCTCGTAGTCGGCGGCCGCCTGTTCGGACAGGTTTTCGACGCGTATCGTCTTGATGGCCACGCGGCGCTCAAGGTTCGGGTCGCGCCCTTCGTACACCAGCCCCATCGCGCCCTTGCCCAGCACGCGGATGAGATCGTATCGACCCAGTTTGGTAAGACTCATGGGGATCTGGAGGTGAACGTGTCAAAAGCATACATATTGACACAATACATGAGCCAGCCGGCATCGGCTCACCGCTGTGGTTTTTTTGCCCCGCATTGATTCGCCGCTTCGGCGCATTAATGCACGCCATCCCACAGCAGCTTGATGCCGGTCAGCAACATGCCGATGTAAAGCACGCGGTAAAACCAGACCGGGCTGATGCGCCTGGCCAGCCGCACACCCATCCACACCCCCACCGGCGCCAGCGGCAGCAGCGCCAGCGAGGTCGCCAGGTTGCGCATGTCGAGCAGGCCCAGCCACGCATAGGGAATCCACTTGGAGAGGTTGATGACAAAGAAAAACGCCGCCATGGTGGCGGTGAATTTGACCGGGCTCAGGCGCAGCGGAATGACGTAGGCGCTGAGCGGCGGCCCGCCCGCGTGGGCCACAAAGCTGGTAAAGCCCGAGGTCACCGTCAGCATCGCGCCCAGCCATCTGGGCGGCGGCGGGCTGTCGGCGCGCGGCGCAAACAGCAGTCGCTGCGCCAGAAACAGCAGGGTGAAGCCGCCCACAATGGCGGCCACCATCCTGGCGTCCAGCAGCCTGAACAGCAGCGCGCCCACCACCGTGCCCAGCAGGCCGCAGGGCACCAGAAAGCGCAAAAACTTCAGGTCAAAGTCCTTGCGAAAAGCCGCCACGCCCAGCAAGTCCATCAGCAGCAGCAGCGGCATCAGAATCGCGGCGGCCTGCGGCACCGTCACCGACAAGGCTATCACCGGCACCGCCAGCGAGCCAAAGCCCGCCCCAAAGCCGCTTTTGCTGATGCCCAGCATCAGCACGGCCGGAATCGCCACGGCGTAAAAGAAGGGATCAGTGATCAGCGGGAAGTCCACGGCGGCAAGTCTTTCTGGCCCGCATGGCGCGGGCAGGCTGGGGCGAGGGGAACAAGGGTCGCCATGTTACCCGGCGCCTTGTCAGCGCGGCGACAATTGACGCATGTCTGATATTGAATCCTGGGGAGAAACGCTGCGCCTGCTGATCGAACTGCTGGGCACGGCCGCATTCGCCCTGTCGGGCCTGCTGGAAGCGGCGCGCAAACGGCTGGACGCGGTGGGCATTTGCGTGGTGGCTTTTCTGACGGCCTTCGGCGGCGGCACCTTGCGCGACCTGCTACTCGACCGGCGGCCTTTTTTCTGGGTCCAGCATGTCGAGCTGCTGTGGGGCGTGATGGCGCTGTGCGTACTTGCCATGCTGTTCCTGCGCCAGCACCATTTAGAGCTGACTGAAAAAGCAATCCAGTGGCCCGATGCACTGGGGCTGGGTCTGTTCACGGCCACCGGCGTTCACTTGGCGCTGATGGACCACCTGCCCATACTGGTCGCGGTCCTGATGGGCTTGACGACGGGCGTATTCGGCGGCGTGCTGCGCGACATGGTCTGCAATGAAGTACCGACGGCATTTCGTGACCACCGACCTTACGCCGTGTGCGCCTTCTCTGGCGGCTGGATATACGCGGGCCTGTGGCTGCTTGACACCCCGGGCTGGATGGCGTTGTTGGCCTGCATCCTCGTGACCGCCGGTCTGCGCATGGTGGCCCTGTGGCGAAACTGGGAACTGCCAGCCTGGCGCGTCTGACGCGTGTTTCCGGCAAGGCCAGTAGTTCGTTCGCGGCCAAGCCTTGAAAGGTTCATGGATGGATTCCTTTCAGTCGGGACTCAGCGGCTTGAAATTTCAGAGGCTCAAAAAAACCGCCCTCTTCATACGCGTTCAAGCACCACCGCAATGCCCTGGCCGACACCAATGCACATGGTGCACAGCGCGTAGCGGCCGCCGCTCTTGTGCAACTGGTTCACCGCCGTGGTGGCCAGGCGCGCGCCGCTGGCGCCCAGTGGGTGGCCGAGTGCAATCGCGCCGCCGTTCGGGTTGACGCGCGGGTCGTCGTCGCGCAGGCCGAGCAGGCGCAGCACGGCCAGGCCCTGGGCGGCGAAGGCTTCGTTGAGTTCAATCACGTCCATCTGGGCGATGGTGAGTCCCGTCAGGGCCAGCACTTTTTGCGTGGCGGGCGCCGGGCCAATGCCCATGATGCGCGGCGCCACGCCGGCCGTGGCCATGCCCACAATGCGGGCGCGCGGCGTGAGCCCGTTTTTGGCGGCGCTGGCCTCGTCGGCCAGCAGCAGCGCGCAGGCGCCGTCGTTGACGCCGCTGGCATTGCCGGCGGTGACCGAGCCGTCGGGACGCACCACGCCCTTGAGTTTGGCCAGCGTTTCCATGCTGGTGGCGCGCGGGTGCTCGTCCTTGCTCACGACGATGGCGTCGCCCTTTTTCTGGGCCATCGTGACCGGGGTGATTTCGGCGTCGAAGAAGCCGGCCTGCTGGGCCGCCACGGCTTTTTGCTGGCTGGCCAGCGCCATCTTGTCCTGGTCTTCGCGGCTGATCTTGTAATCGGTGGCGACGTTCTCGGCGGTTTCGGGCATGGCGTCGACGCCGTACTTTTCCTTCATCAGCTTGTTGACGAAGCGCCAGCCTATGGTGGTGTCGTAGATCGCGTTGGCGCGGGCAAAAGCGCTTTCGGCCTTGGGCATGACGAACGGGGCGCGGCTCATGCTTTCCACGCCGCCGGCGATCATCAAACCGGCCTCGCCCGACTTGATGGCGCGCGCGGCCGTGCCCAGCGCGTCCAGGCCCGAGCCACAGAGGCGGTTGATGGTGGCGCCGGGCACTTCCAGCGGCAGGCCGGCCAGCAGCGCCGACATGCGGGCCACGTTGCGGTTGTCTTCACCGGCCTGGTTGGCGCAGCCGTAAATCACGTCGCTGATGGCTTGCCAGTCCACGTTGGGGTTGCGCGCCATTAGCGCCTTGAGGGGAATCGCGCCGAGGTCGTCGGCCCGCACGCTGCTGAGGGCGCCGCCATAGCGGCCGAAGGGGGTACGGATGGCGTCACAGATAAAGGCTTGGTTCATGAAATATCTCCAGAAATTGAATGAGCTGCCGGGCCAGCCCGGGGGCGGCCCGAACGCGGGGTGAGTCAGGCGGCGATCGGCAGGCCCAGGAGTTTTTCGAGCTCGGCCAGCGCCAGGCCCTCGACCTTGTCGATCAGCTTGAGGCCTTGCGGCGTGCATTCGAGCGTGGCCAGCTCGGAGTAAATGCGCTTGACGCAGGCAATGCCGGTGAGCGGGTAGCTGCATTGCGCCACCACCTTGCTGTCGCCCTTTTTGGTCAGCAAGTCCATCATCACCCAGGTCTGCCTGGCACCAATCGCCAGGTCCATGGCACCGCCCACGGCGGGAATGGCGCCCTGCTCACCGGTGCTCCAGTTGGCCAGGTCGCCGGTGGCCGAGACCTGGAACGCGCCGAGCACGCAGATATCGAGGTGGCCACCGCGCATCATGGCAAAGCTGTCGGCATGGTGAAAAAACGACCCGCCCTTGAGCAGGGTCACCGGCTGCTTGCCGGCGTTGATCAGGTCGTAGTCTTCCTCGCCCTCGGCCGGCGCCGGGCCCATGCCGAGAATGCCGTTTTCGCTGTGCAGCACGACCTCGCGGCTGGCCGGTATATGGTTGGCCACCAGCGTCGGCATCCCGATGCCCAGGTTGACGCTGGCGCCGTCGTAAATGTCCTGCGCGACGCGGGCGGCGAGCTGGTCTTTGCTGCGTTTTTGGTAGGTGAGGGGTGTGCTCATGTCATGCAGCCTTCTTGAAACCGCCCGCCTGGGTGGCGATACGGTCAATTTTCACAATTTGATGGACGAAAATGCCCGGCGTCACGATGTGCTCCGGGTCCAGCGCGCCGAGCTCGACGATGTCGTGCACGGTGGCCACGGTTTTTTTGGCCGCCGTGGCCATCACCGGACCAAAGTTGCGGGCCGCCTTGCGGTAGGTCAGGTTGCCCCAGCGGTCGCCCTGCTCGGCCTTGATCAGTGCCACGTCGCCATAAATCGGCATTTCCAGCACGTACTGTTTGCCATTGATCTCGCGGGTTTCCTTGGCGCTGCCGTCGGCGTTTTTCGCCAGCTCGGTGCCGTAGCCGGTGGGCGAGAAAAACGCGCCTATGCCGGCCCCGGCGGCGCGAATGCGCTCGGCCAGATTGCCCTGCGGCACCAGTTCCAGCGCCAGCTGGCCGCTGCGGTACAGCGCGTCAAACACCTGGCTGTCGGCCTGGCGCGGAAAGCTGCAGATGATTTTGCGCACCCGCCCGGCCTTGAGCAGCGCCGCCAGCCCGACCTCGGCATTGCCGGCGTTATTGTTGACGACGGTCAGGTCCCTGGCGCCCTGCTCGATCAGGCCGTCAATCAGTTCGTTGGGGATGCCGGCGGTGCCAAAGCCGCCGATCAGCACGGTGGAGCCGTCTTTCACATCGGCCAGCGCATCGGCCACCGAGCGGGCAATCTTGTTGATCATTCAAAAGTCTCCTGAAGGGGCTAAAAATGGAAAGGATGAGACACGGTGCCGGCCACGAACTCTGGCTGCCGGCCGGCAAATATTTGTTCTATAGTCGAACAAGAGTTCGTATAATGAATTTTAGGAGATTTTTACCCTCATGGCAAATGCCGCCTCGACCCGCAGCACAGACCTCAAGCCCGGCGACGGTTATGTCCAGTCGTTTGCGCGCGGGCTGGAAGTGATTCGCTCCTTCAGCGCCAGCGCGCCGAGGCAAACGCTGACCGAAGTGGCCGGGCGCAGCGGCCTGAGCCGCGCCGGCGCGCGCCGCATCCTGCTGACGCTGCAGGCGCTGGGCTATGTGCGCAGCGATGGCAAGCTGTTTTCCCTGAGCCCGCGCATCCTCGATCTGGGCTTTGCCTATCTCTCGTCGATGCCGATCTGGGACCTGGCCGAGCCGGTGATGGAAACCCTGGTCGAGCAAGTCAAGGAGTCGTGTTCGGCGGCGGTGCTGGACGGCACCGACATCGTGTATGTGCTGCGCGTGCCGACACACAAGATCATGAGCATCAGCCTGGGCGTGGGCTCGCGCCTGCCGGCCTACTGCACCTCGATGGGCCGCATGCTGCTGTCGGCCCTGCCGCAGGACGAACTGATGGCCTGCCTGCAGGCATCAGACAGGACCGCGCGCACCCGCCACACCGTGACCGATGTGCCCGAACTGGCCGCCCGAATCGCGCAGGTGCGCAAACAGGGCTGGTCACTGGTGAATCAGGAACTGGAGGAAGGCCTGGTGTCGATGGCGGCGCCCATCACCAACCGGACCGGGCAAACCGTGGCGGCGCTGAACATCAGCGGTCAGGCCAACCGCACCAGCGCCAAGGTGATGCAGGAAACCATGCTGCCGCAGTTACTCGCTGCCGCACAGACCATCTCGCGCATGCTGGGCGTTCAGCCGGCCTGAAGGGGGCCTGGCAATTTGAGCCGTCAGGATTTTTTGAAACCCGCCACCAGCACGATGGCGCCCAGTGCCACGGCGCCCAGGCTCAACCACTGCGGAATATTGACCGATTCTTTTTCGGTCACCGTCAGCTCGATAGGGCCGATTTTGGCGGCGGTCGTGTCCTTGGTAAAACTGAAGCCGCCGGTAAAAAACCCGGCCAGACCGATCAGGATCAAAACAATACCGGCGATGCGTGCTGCGTTCATGAAAATCTCCTCGCCGGGTTGTGTGTCGTCGGACAGCCGCAGCCCGGAACTGCGCCACCCTCACGATGACTGTAAGCCGGTGTTCACAGGCTGTCTGTAGGACGCAACCGGCGCCTGTCGGGCGCGTGATACGCTAGTGCCCCATGTTCACCCCTTCGCAAGCCGACGTTCGCCGTTTTTTCTGCGCTGTTTATGCCAAAGCCCAGGCAGGACAACCGCTGGATGCTATTGAAACAATAGCAAGCCAGTGGCTTGACGAGCACCCCGAATACCATGCCGATTTTGCCGACGCCGAGGCCGCGCTGGAAAAAATGTACGCGGTGGAGGACGGCGTCACCAACCCCTTTTTGCACCTGTCCATGCACCTGTCGATCAGCGAGCAGTGCTCGATTGACCAGCCGCGCGGCATTCGCCAGGCGGTGGAGCTGCTGACGGCGCGGCGTAATTCGCTGCACGACGCGCACCACGAAACCATGGACTGCCTGGGCCAGATGGTGTGGGAAAGCCAGCGCGCCGGCCGCCCGCCCGACGGCGCGGCCTACATCGACTGCGTGCAGCGGCGCGCCACAAGGGATTGACGGCCCCCACGTTCGCTCACTTCTTGTAGCTCTCTGCCCCCCCAAGGGGGCTTTTTTTTCTAGGGGCGGCCCGGCGGAACACTGAGCCCAAAAAAAAGCCGCTGAGACGGCGGCTTTTTTGTACTTATGCTGCGTTCAGCGAAATTTGCCTTGCGGCACGACCTTGAGTTCGCCGTCGACGGACGACAGGTATTTGGCCAGTTGCTTCAGTTCGGTGTTGGTGTACTGCCTGGCCATGCCGGCCATGATGGCGTTGCCGCGGCCGACCTTGGGGTTGTTCTCGACCTTGTAGGACTTGAGCGCGACAAACAGATAGTCGGCGTGCTGGCCGCCAATCTTGGGGTAGGACGGGTCAATCGGCTTGCTGAAATTGGCGCCATGGCACGAGGAGCAGTTGGCCTTGTTGAGCAGGGCCTGCACTTCGGCGCTGGGTTCGGCCGGCTTGGCCGGCAGCTCGGCACCGGCCACCAGGCCACTGGTGCTGTAGTAGGCGGCCAGGTCGGCGATATCCTGATCCGACAGCGAGTCGGCAATGGCGCGCATGGTGGGGTGCTTGCGCTCGCCCTTTTTGTAGGCGTGGAGTGCCGACGCGATGTATTTGCCACTCTGGCCGGAAATCATCGGGACTTTGTACACCTCGGGAAACGACGCCTGGTAGCCCTTGATACCGTGGCAGCCGATGCACATGGCGTTCTTGGTTTCGCCTGCCTTGGCATCGCCCTTGGCCTCTTGAGCCAGGCCAGAGACCGTCACGGAGGAGACAGCCAATGCAAATATCGTGGTGAACAGCTTATTCATTTTGCGCGCACAATCAGGTGAGAATTCATCGTATAAAACAACCTTGGATTATATCTGGGCCTGCCTGGCCCGGACCCGCGCGAGCGACAGCCTGCGCAAAGTCTCCCTCAACCGCTGAACTGCTGACTCAAGAACATGAAATTCCAAGGCACCCAAAATTACGTCGCCACCGATGACCTGATGCTGGCCGTGAATGCCGCCGCCGCCCTGAAAAAGCCGCTGCTGGTCAAGGGTGAACCGGGCACCGGAAAAACCATGCTGGCCGAGGAAGTGGCCCAGGCGCTGAACCTGCCGCTGCTGCAGTGGCACATCAAGTCCACCACCAAGGCGCAGCAGGGCCTGTATGAGTACGACGCCGTCAGCCGGCTGCGCGACTCGCAGCTGAGCAGCCTGGACGGCGGTGAGAAAGTCAAGGACATTCACAACTACATCGTCAAGGGTGTGCTGTGGCAGGCCTTCACGGCCGACCAGCCGGTGGCGCTGCTGATTGATGAAATCGACAAGGCCGACATCGAGTTTCCCAATGACTTGCTGCGCGAAATCGACCGCATGGAGTTTTATGTGTACGAGACGCGCGAGTTGATCAAGGCCAAGCACCGGCCGCTGGTGTTCATCACCTCCAACAATGAAAAAGAGCTGCCCGACGCGTTTTTGCGGCGCTGCTTTTTTCACTACATCAAGTTCCCGGACGCCGAGACGATGAAGCAGATCGTGGACGTGCACTTTCCCGGCCTCAAGAAAGAGCTGCTGGCGGCGGCCATGAAAACCTTTTACGAGGTGCGCAACCTGCCCGGCCTGAAAAAGAAACCTTCTACCAGCGAACTGCTGGACTGGCTCAAGCTGCTGCTGGCCGAG
>NZ_JANOAL010000086.1:0-3856 GCF_031411155.1 Polaromonas sp.
GACCTTTCACTTCGGCCAGCTGATTGCCCACATCTGCAAGACCCGCAATGTGCGCGCCGGCAGCATCGTCGGCTCGGGCACCGTCAGCAACAAGGACTGGAGCCACGGCTACAGCTGCATCGCCGAAAAGCGGGCGATTGAGACCATCGAAAACGGCAAACCCAGCACCGCCTTCATGAAGTTTGGCGACACCATCCGCATCGAGGCCAAGGGCAAGGACGGGCTGTCGGTGTTTGGCGCGATTGAGCAGAAGGTGGCGGCAGCGGCCTGAAGCTTGCAGGCGGATACGGCGTTGCTGGGTGGCGCTGCTAGGTGGCGCTGCCCATCTGCCCG
Source organism: Polaromonas sp. (assembly GCF_031411155.1). Lineage (GTDB taxonomy): Bacteria > Pseudomonadota > Gammaproteobacteria > Burkholderiales > Burkholderiaceae_C > Polaromonas. Next base: position 334 of record NZ_JANOAL010000086.1, read on the forward strand.
ACAAACGCCTTGATGCCGCGCAGCAGCATCTCGACCGAAATCGACACCAGGATCAGGCCCATCAGGCGTTCAAAAGCCATCATCACCCGGTCGCCCGCCAGCCGCTGAATCCGCTCGGACAGCACCAGCACCACGGCGCAGACGGCCATGGTGACGCACAGCGCGGCCACCCATTCCAGGCGCCGGGCCGGGGCCTGCGACACCAGCAGCATCACCGTGGCCAGCGCCGACGGGCCGGCCAGCGCCGGAATCGCCAGCGGCACGATCAGCGGCTCGCCCTGCATCGGTTCGGCCTCGGCCGCCGCCGACGGAAAAATCATGCGCAGCGCAATCAAGAACATCACCACCGCGCCGGCAATCTGCAGCGACAGATCGCTCAGGTTCATCAGCCGCAAAAAGCCGTCGCCGACAAACATGAAGGCCAGCAGCAGCAAGAACGCAATCAGCACCTCGCGCAGAATCACCCACATGCGTCGCTCGGGCGCCACATTGCGCAGCGCGTTGGCGAAAATCGGGATGTTGCCGAGCGGGTCGGTGATCAGCAAGAGCAGGATAGTGGCGGAGGCGAAGGTATAGCCCATGAGTGATCCGGCTCAGGCCGCGTACAGCGCGTCCAGCGACCGGAAGCCCTTGATCTCCAGCGGGTTGCCAAACGGGTCGCAGAAAAACATGGTCCATTGCTCGCCCGGCTGGCCTGCAAAGCGCAGTTGCGGCGCCAGCACAAACGGCGTCTGGGCGGCGCTCAGGCGGTCGGCCATGGCCTGCCAGTCGTCCAGGCCCAGCACCAGCCCAAAGTGCGGCATCGGCACCAGAATGTCGCCGACATGGCCGGTGCGTTCGGTCTTGAAGGGCGGGCCCAGGTGCAGCGACAGCTGATGCCCAAAGAAATCAAAATCGACCCAGCTGGCGCTGCTGCGCCCTTCGCTGCAGCCCAGCACGCCGCCATAGAAGCGGCGCGCTTCATCGAGGTCGGTGACGTTGAAGGCGAAGTGGAACAGGCTTTTCATGGCGCTAGCTTAGCAGGGCCAGCGGGCCGCGACGGGTTTGCAGACCGCTATCAAATAAATAGCTGCTTGTGCGCTATCGGTATGGGCTGGAGGCCGATTTGATCATTAAAATGCCGATAAAGCACGGTTCCAGGCGAGGCGGCGCCGGCACGCGCGCCGCGCCGGCGCTCCAACGCACAAATATGGGTTGACGCGCCGCCCCGGCGTTGCACAATGAAGGGGCAGCCGCCTCCCGCAGTTGCAATCGTGCCCAACCCGCCAGGAGACACCATGAGTGACGCAGACAACCCTTCCTTCACCGACTTCGGCAAGTTTGTGCCCGGCTTTGATTTTTTGCAAAATCTGGCCAAGCAGGCCGCCGGTAGCGCGGCGCAAAGCATTCCGCAACTGCCCAAGCTCGGCAACTGGGTCGCGCCCACGCTCAATGTCGAAGAGCTGGACAAGCGCATTGACGAGCTGAAAGCGGTGCAGTTCTGGCTCGACCAGAACGCCATGGCGCTCAAGGCCACCATCCAGGCGCTGGAGGTGCAAAAGATGACGCTGGCCACCCTCAAGGGCATGAACTTCAACATGGGCGACGTGGCCAACGCCTTCAAGCTCAAGGTCGCCGACAGCGTGGCCGGCGGCGTGCAGCGCGTGGCCGACAAGGCCAAGACCTTCGCCGGTTTTGAAGTGCCGGCGCCGGAAACCGAGCCTGAAGAGGCCGAGGACGACACCGGGGAAAGCGAAGACGCGCCCAAAGCCAAAGCCGCCAAACCGGCCAAGGCAGCAAAGGCCCCTGGTAGTGGCGGCGTGGTCGACCCGCTGCAATGGTGGGGCGCGCTGACCCAGCAGTTTCAGACGATTGCGGCCGACGCCATGAAAGACGCCGCCAAGAAAACCGCCATGGACGCCACCAAGCACATGGCCACCGGCCTGGCCAAGGACGCCGTCAAGACCGCCACCGGCATGGCCAAGGACATGGCCAAAGGCATGGCTGAGAGCGCCGGAAAAACCGTGGCCGGCGGCGCCCGCGCGGCCATGAACAGCGCCCTGCGCAGCACCCAGGGCTGGCCGACACCGCCCGCCGGCAAAAGCGCCGGCGTCAAGCCCGCCGCCCGCAAGGCCGCCAAGCCCAAGGCCACGGCGCGCAAGACGGCAGCCGGCAAAACCCCGCGCTGAGCTTCGCTCCAAACGTATCGCCGCAATCTTTGGTCGCAAGTCCCGATGAAGCTTTTTCCCTACGGCCACGCCACCCATCCGCAATGGCAGATGGCGGCCGGCCTTGTGCTGGCGCAGCTGCGCGCCCACATGGCCTTGCCCGGCTACGCCAGCGCGCCCACGCTGGGGCTGCTCTACATCACCGACCTGTACGTGGCCCAGGCGCAGGACATCCTCGACTACCTGAGCGCCGAGCTGCCCGAAATCACCGACTGGAGCGGCACCGTGGGCGTGGGCATTGCCGCCAACAATGTCGAGTACTTTGACGAGCCGGCGCTGGCCGTGATGCTGTGCGAGTTGCCGCACGACCAGTACCGCGTGTTTTCCGGCGTCTCGCCGCTGCCGCCGGCCGCCAGTGGCCGCTTCAAGGCGCACACCGCGCTGGTGCATGCCGACGCCGCCACGCCCGACCTGGCCGAACTGATCGAGGAGATGGCCCAGCGCACCGAAAGCGGCTATGTGTTTGGCGGCCTGGCCTGCAGCCGCGGCAACACCGTGCAGTTTGCGCTCAGCGGCCACGGCAATGTCAGCGGCCAGGGCGCGGCCAGCGGCGTGTTCAGCGGCGGCCTCAGTGGCGTGGCCTTTGCGCGCGATCTGTCGGGCGGTGAAGCCGGTGGCTTTGCCCTGATGTCGCGCATCACCCAGGGCTGCCGCCCGGTGTCGGGCAACCATGAAATCACCGCCTGCGAAGACAACGTGGTGACCGAGCTTGACGACGAGCCCGCGCTCGACGTGATGCTGGCCGATTTGAAGGTGTCACTCGGCCAGCCGCGCGAAGCCCTGGCCAAGGTCAGCGCCACGCTGGTCGGCCTGAGCAGCCTCAAAGACCAGCTCAACGACGGCCCGGCCGTGCGGCGCACCGGCATGTTCGGCGCCGAGGTGGTGGTGCGGCATCTGGTCGGTCTCGACCCGGCGCGCAAGGGCATCGCCATTGCGGCCGTGCCCCGGGTCGGCATGACGCTGGCCTTTTGCGAGCGCAACGCCGAGGCCGCGCGGGGCGACCTGGTGCGCATCTGCGCCGAAATCCGCGAAGCGCTGGAACCCGAAGAGCTGCCGCTGGCCGTCGCCAGCGCGCTGCACACGCCCGAAGCCGAATCGGCCCCGCACCCGGCCCGGCGCATCGCCGGCGCCATTTACGTCAGCTGCTCAGGCCGCGGCGGCCCGCATTTCGGCGCCCCCAGCGCCGAGCTGCAAATCGTGCGCCGCGCGCTGGGCGATGTGCCGCTGGTCGGCTTCTTCGCCGGCGGCGAAATCGCCCGCAACCACCTGTATGGTTATACCGGGGTGCTGACGGTGTTTACGGCGACGGATTGAGG
>NZ_JANOAL010000087.1:0-51962 GCF_031411155.1 Polaromonas sp.
TGGGTCTTGAGCTCTGAGCTGTAAATGCGTCGTTTGGGACGAGTGGCGTTAGCCTCGCTCGCCATGGTGTGCATGATCTTCATCGTGCACACTTTCTCTTGAACTCAGCTTCGACTCAAGATGTGTTGCCCACCCGCTTACGCATGACGAGCTCGGCAGATCAATTGACGGGCCTCTCTTTGCGACAGCACCGTTTTCGGGGAGTTCGATCATGTCCCGTTGTCTCTGTGGCAAACATGGACCCCGATCCGAGATGGTGACGCGCAAGCTGGTAGGTAAATCCCAGGCAGTCTGCTCGCCAGATTTCTGCGCACGAAAAAAAAGGCCCCGCGAGGCCTTTTCTAATTGGCGACAGGGTCGCGCATCCAAATTACTTCTTTGCAGCCGGCTTTGCCTTCTTGGCGGGGGCAGCCGCTTTAGGAGCAGTCTTTGCCTTGGGCGCTGCAGGCGCTGCAACAGCAGGAGCAACCTTCAGTGCAGCGCGCTGATCACGCAGGGTGCTGATTTCAGCTGCGATCTTGTTTTTACGCTCGGTCAGCTTGGCGATGTTTGCCGTTAGTTTTGCAATGGCCTTGGCTGTCTTGGACACGGGCGCCTTTTTTGTTGGGGCCTTTGCAGCGGGCTTTGGTGCCTTCGCGGGAGCCGTTACCTTCTTTGTTGTCGTTGCAGCCTTGGGAGCCATTTTCTTCGCAGTTGCCGTTTGTATTCCTATTTTGTTATCTGGCCAAACGTTTTTGCCAGGCAAGTATTGTCCTCAATATTTTGATGATCTGGAATTTACGTGTCGTCTGTAGACGTCGACATGGATTCAATCCAGCTTGCAGATAGTCTTTGCATTGGCCGATGGGAAGATTCAACCGTTCAAGCCCAGGCGGTTCGTGGCGACGGGGCTGCTTTCGCAATCGCATGAGGATTCGGGCTGTTTGACGCGGCAATTCCGGGAAATGAACTCCGCGATGTGGACGACGGGGTGATAGGCCTTGACAAGGGATGCCTTTTAAGATATCTTAAAGATATCCAAACCAAGGAGATGCCATCATGAGCACCCGTGCTGCTGCCGACCAGATCGCCTTCCGCTACCGTACCGTCGACAGCGCCACGGGCGTGACGCGCGAAACCGCAAAACGCGTGGCGGAACGACTGGGCGTCGATGAGACTCAGGCTATCCACATTGCACTGCACACAATGGCCGTCAAGCTGCTGCCGCAGTACGAGGCGGATGAGGGGCCGCTGACTGCCGCCCAAGTTCGCCAAATCAAGAAGCGTGTCCCGCAGGGCAAGAAGCGTTCTGTACGCTCCAGCCTGTTTGAGGTCGAGTTGGCATGATGCCTCAGTGGTGGGACGAACCTACTGCTGGCGAAATTGTTTGGTGCCACTTTCCCGACGATGTCAACCCGCGCCCGAAGCCACGGCCAGCGCTGATTCTGGCGGTATTTGATGACGATGCGCCGCAGTTTCACGTTCGAGTTGCCTACGGTACCAGCCAACGCACGAACACCCTGCACCGAGGCGAATTTGCCGTCCTGCGTGACCGCAATCTGGCGGCTTATGAGGCAGCGGGTCTCAGCTATGACACCAAGTTCGATTTAAAGCAAGCGCTCGATCTGCCATACACGACAGAGTGGTTCTCGGTGCCGCCTGCGGCATCACATGGCCAGACGCCCAAGCTTGGCACCCTGCATCCTTCGCTGGTGCGCGCTGTGCAAGCCGCATTTCAGGCGGCCAACGGGTAAGTCAGGGGGCTGACGTCGGCATTGGTTGATCACTGTCGAAAGTTTTGCAGCGCGTTCTCTGGGCGTGCCCAATTTGCGGGCAGGCCAGTCGTACATTGCCAGACGCGGGTTGTCGGCTTGCCGTGACCTGCTTGTCCACAGCCTCTGTGGATAAACAAGCACAAAAAAAGACCCCCATCGCCTTTCAGCCATGGGGGCAACTTGATCAAGCGACCTGTCTAACCTCTTCGGTATCGACTTTCGCGCTGCCCATCTCATCCTTGTCCAGATCAAGCTGTTTGAGCAGCTCTCGCTGACGGGCGAGCAGATTCACCAGACGCCCTTCGTGCTCGAAGGTCCGTGCCAGTTCCAGCCGGATGTCGTCCAGCCGCTTGCGCCGCACCTCCAATTGCGCAACGCCATCGGCGTGGTGTTTGGACACCGACTCCAGTGCCGCCATCAGGCCAGCCACGAGGGCGGGTCCCGTCTGGTAGGGCTCCGCGTTGTACAGGCAATGGCCAGACAGGTACAGGTTGGGCACTTCCTCGCCGCGTGCCGCCAGGATGCCCAGATCAAACCCACCAAAGCGGCCAACCACCCGTTCAATCATGCGGGTGCCGGTGCGCACCTCTTCTTTGGCTGCCTTGACCAAGCCCCGCAGGACCTCGCCCACGGCGTCCGGCCCGGTGACCGGTCGACCCGCCAGTTCCAGGGCAATGCCTTGCATGGTTTGCGGCTCGATACGCGCCACGTCCTGGGCATACAGCGCAATCTTCTTCGCTAGCGCCTCGATCATCATCGGAAGCCGCCCCACTTCACTTTCGTTGACGTAGCGCTGATTGCGCCGCAGCGAGAACAGCGTCGAGAGTTTGGCCACCTCTGCGTCCACACCAGCTTTTTCGATGACAAGCGGATTGCCCGAGGCCAAGGCTTTGACCTCGGCATATGACAACGTCGCCAGTTCCACATCTTCCAGTGACCGGATGAAGCCCTTGCCCCCCTTGGGCGATGACAGATCGCAAAACACCATCTGGGCACCACGGAAGTCCGATGTCCTTCGCCAGATGTCCGCCACCTCGCGCGCACAGGTGGGGTAGTCAGCACCCCACTTGTCATCGAACTCCTGCAGCCGGATTTGCGCCTCGTCCACAGTGGACGCGGCATAGATGGTTTTCAAGTCGGCGGCAACCACCTTGCGCAGTTTCCAGCTCACGTAGTTCAGGCTGTGGCGCACCATGTGCACGATGCAAGCAGCACGATCTCAACAATCGAGCCGTCTTCGGCACAACTGATGTTGGTATGCCAGCCTTGCGAAATTTCGCGCACGATCGGTTTGTCCGATACGCGGATTTGCAGGATATCGTCGTTCTCGAAATAAATGCTTTTCATGGTTGAGGCTCACGCGGCGGCCAAGCTCTTTAAAACCTGTTTCAACACTTTGGGCTGCTGCTCTGCAATGGTGATCAACGTACGCGCCGCGCCTGACGGTTGCCTGCGGCCTTGCTCCCAGTCTTGCAGGGTGCGTACTGATACACCCAGCAGATTGGCAAAGTCGCCTTGCGAAAGACCAGACTTCAGGCGGGCAACCGTCACGGCAGGCACGTCGACGCGGGCAACAACCTTGCCTTTGCCGGCCTTCATTTGACGCACCGACAACAAAAGTTCTGCGCCGATGTCGCGTTTGGCATCGCGTGCCAGTAGTTGCTTCTCAGTCATGGGCATCTTCGATCTCCTGTTTAAGTTGCTTCAGCACGTTGGCAGGCACATTGTCCTGCGCGCTTTTGGCGTAAATCAGAATTAACCAAATCTCATCATTGGCAAGCCTGTTGAAATACACAACGCGTACGCCACCGCGTTTGCCTGCGCCTCTGCGCGACCAACGTACCTTGCGCACACCGCCGCTTCCCGGCACCACGTCACCCGCATCAGGCGAGTAAGCAAGCCAGGATGCAAATTCACCTCTTTCGTCCTCGCTCCAGTAGTCTGGCCACAAGCCCTGAAACAGTGGCGTTTCAACGATGGTCAGCATAAAGTTTGAATTATACGGCTTTGCCGTAGTTGATGGTTCATTTCCCCCAAGAATCCTTCAACCCCACCGCCAAATTAAACACCGGCTTGCCCGCCGCATGATCGACCCGATCCGCCGCAAAGTAGCCATGCCGTTCAAACTGGAACTTGTCATCGGCCCTGGCCGCAGCCAGTGAGGGCTCGACCACGGCTTGCAGCACCTTCAGGCTGTTGGGATTCAGGTTTTCAATAAAGTCCTTACCGCCGGCTTCGGGGTGGGCTTCCACAAACAGGCGCTCATACAGGCGCACTTCGGCCTGCACCGCATCGTTCACGCCGACCCAGGTGATCACGCCCTTGACCTTGACGGAATCCGAGCCGGGGGTGCCGCTTTTGGTGTCGGGAATGAGCGTAGCCAGCACGGACGTTACGTTTCCTGCTTCATCTTTGATAGCGCCGCTGCATTCGATGACGTGGCCGTATTTCAGCCGCACCTTATTGCCCGGGAACAACCTGAAAAAGCCCTTGGGCGGCGTTTCTTCGTAGTCGGTGCGTTCAATCCAGACTTCCTTGCCGATTTTGAAGCTGCGTTTGCCCAGCTCGGGCTGGTGCGGGTGAATGGGGGCGGAGCAATCATCGAGCTTGCCGGCGCCCATCACCTCGTCCCAATTGGTCAGCACCAGCTTGATCGGGTCGAGCACGGCCATGGCGCGCGGGGCGCTGGTGTCCAGGGTTTCGCGCAGGCAGCCTTCGAGCGTGCTGTAGTCGATCCAGCTGTCGCTCTTGGTCACGCCTATGCGTTCGGCAAACAGTTGCAGCGCTTCGGGGGTGTAGCCGCGCCGGCGCAGGCCGACGATGGTGGGCATGCGGGGGTCGTCCCAGCCCTTGACTTTGTGGTCGTACACCAGTTGTGCCAGTTTGCGTTTGCTGGTCAGCACATAGGTCAGGTTGAGGCGGGCAAATTCGTACTGGTGCGGGTGCGGCGTGGCAACCAGGCCGCCTTCGCACAGGCGGTCGAGCAGCCAGTCGTAAAACGGGCGCTGGTCTTCAAACTCCAGTGTGCAGATGCTGTGGGTGATCTGCTCCAGGGCGTCCTCGATCGGGTGCGCAAAGGTGTACATCGGGTAAATGCACCATTTGTCGCCGGTGTTGTGGTGCGTGGCGCGGCGGATGCGGTAAATGGCCGGGTCGCGCAGGTTGATGTTGGGGCTGGCCATGTCGATTTTGGCGCGTAGCACCATGGAACCGTCTTCATGCCGGCCGTCACGCATTTCGCGAAAGCGGGCCAGGTTTTGCTCGGGCGTGCGGCTGCGAAACGGACTGTCGGTGCCAGGGTGGCCAAAGTCGCCGCGGCTCAGGCGCATTTGTTCGGCGGTTTGCTCGTCCACGTAGGCGTGGCCGGCTTTAATCAGGTATTCGGCGGCGCGGTACATGAAGTCGAAGTAGTCGCTGGCCTGGTACAAATTGCACTCATTGCCCGATGGGCCGTTGTTTTCCCAGCCAAAACCCAGCCATTTCACCGCGTCCATGATGCTGCTGACGTATTCGGTGTCTTCTTTTTCGGGGTTGGTGTCGTCAAAACGCAGGTGGCACACGCCGCCGTAGTCGCGCGCCAGGCCAAAGTTCAGGCAAATGCTTTTGGCGTGGCCAATGTGCAGGTAGCCGTTGGGCTCGGGCGGAAAGCGCAGGCGCACCTTGGCCGCATCTGGCTGGCCGGCGGCGTGGTGGGCGGCATCGCCCGGGCTGCCGCCCCAGCGGCGGCTGGCGTAAGTGCCTTCGGCCAGGTCTTTTTCGATGATCTGGCGCAAAAAGTTGCTGGGCTTGTGGGCTTCTTTGTCAGCAGGGGCTAAGGCTTTGGAGGGGGCGGGGGAAGTCATGCGGTGATTTTAGGCGGTTACACCACAGCGTTACGTTTGGCAACGCTCTTAACGGGGCGTACGGTAAGCGCATGGCCGTCTGCCGCGTTTAATAAGCACATGGGCACTTCTGCCCGGTAAGGAGAGAATCTTGAAAACTGCCAATAAATCCAGCCGCTCTGTTGTTTTTGCCGGCGCCGCGGGCGCCCTGGCGCTTGCAGCGCTGGGCTTTGCCGGTGCCGCGCAGGCCCGCGACAACATCGCGTGGTCGGTCGGCGTGGGCTCGCCGGGCGTGTCGGTTAACGTCGGCAATGCCTTCCCGGTGTACGCCCCGGCCCCGGTTTATGTGCAACCCGCGCCGGTTTACTACGAGCCGGCCCCGGTTTACTACCAGCCTGCACCGGTTTATGTGCAGCCCCGCCCTCACTACCAGAGCTACTACGGTCAGCCGCAGGTGGTGTACGTGCAGCCCGGCTACCGCCATGGCTGGAACAAACACCATGGCCGCGACCATGACCGTGATGACGACCGCGGTGGACGTGGTTACCGCCAGGGCCTTGGCCCGGTTAATGGCGCCGGTTGGGGCTCTGCCGGTTATGCGCCGGTGTACTACCAGCGTTAATCCCGAACCGGTTTGCAGCATGTAAATGCTGCACCCAGCAAAAAGCCTGCTTGATGCAGGCTTTTTGCGTTGGGGCGGGGCAAGCCGGGCGGCTTGTCAGGCCTTAAGCGGCTTTCCAGAAAATGTAGTCGGCCTGGTAGGGCAGGGTCAGCTTGGCGCCAAGGTCGTTCTGGGTGCAGTTTTTGACAAACTCCCGGCCGCCCTTGGTTTTAAGGCGCTGAATGTAGGTGACGTTTTGCAGCACGCCAACGCCGGCGCCCGGTGTGCCCTTGGACAACTGGTAGGGCAGGTGGGTGGCGCCCACGCGTGGCGCGATGGCAATTTGCTGGCCGACGACGCTGGAGCCGTCGCTGTGCATCCAGGTGGCGGGCGGGCCCGAATATTTCACGACCTGTTTGCCGGTGCGGTCCACCAGGTCGGCCTGCGGGCTGACCAGCACCCAGCCCACGGCGGCGGGCGTGCCGGCGCTGGCCTTGCATTCGTAGTTGAGCAGGCCGGTGGCCGTGGTTTCCAGCGCCACCACATGGCCCGCGGGCACCATGATCTGGTCGTCAACCTTTTCCTGGGTAAATTCCTTGGGTGGCGGCTTGACGCTGGAGCAGGCCGCCAGAATGACGGCGGTGCCGGTGACCATGGCCAGCGTGACGGCGGCGCCCTTGCTGTAGGCCCACAGGGTGTTGTGTGTGCTTCTCATGTGCTTCCTCGGTGTGTAGTTGAACTCGAAGGCCAGTACACCCTGAAAGCGCCGCTGGGCCTGTAGGACGCTGCGCCCAGGCGCTGCGGGATGGCGGCATGACCTGACGTAAAAAAACCGCAGGGCCAGCCTTGCGGCCGGGCCTGCGGGCCACAAAGCCAGCCCCGCCTAACTTCAGGGCTGGCTGCTCACGCTTGGGACCAATCAAAAAAAGCGGGAAGAACGGAGGAGCCTGTCGACAAGGCGGTTTTCGTTCTTTCTTCGTTCTTTCTTCGTTGTTACATCGCCTTGTAGAAGATGTAGTCGGCCTGGTACTGCACGACCTGCTTGCTGCCCGCATTGGCGGCGGCGCAGGCCATGGCCGGGGCCACGCCGCCCCTGGTGTCGACGCGCTGGATGTAGGTGACGCCGCTCATGGCGCCGCTGCCCATGGCCGGGTTGGCCTTGACGAGTTGCGTCGGGATGTTGCCGGCGCCATTGGCGGCGACGGCGACCTGGGTGGCGGTCAGCCTGGAGCCGTCCAGGCTTTCCCAGGTGGCCGGCGGGCCGTAGTACTTGCCGACCTGTTTGCCGCTGCGGTCATTGAGCCTGGCATCGGGGCCGACAAACACCCACTCAAACTGGCCGGCCATGTCTTTCTTGGGGCTGCACTGGTAGGTGATGTCGCCCACGCCCACGGTTTCCATGGCGACCTTGTTGCCGGCCGGCACCTGAACGGTGGCGGGCAGCATGGCCTGCGAATACAGGGGCTTCATCGGCATCATGGGCGACATGCTGCCGCAGGCGGCCAGCAGCGAGACCAGCAAAACGGAAGCGCAGGCGGTGGCGGTACGTGACATCATTTTTAAACTCCTGAGTTTTTGTTGACCGGCCCAAGGGAGGCCGGCATCGGCAAGACGGTCGGGCCCGAGCTGGTAGGCAGGCAGCGTTCGACCGTCCTGGAGCTAATACGGCGCCGGCTGCGGGACTGGATTCAGGAAAATGCGGGGTGAGGCAAAAAAAATTGAATTTTTTTGCCGAGGCAGCGGACGCGGCGGCGCCACGCCTGCTCTACTGACCGAAGCGCGGACCCTTGAGCAAAAAGGCCTGTTCCTCGGGCGTGTTGGCCCGGCCCAGCGCCGCGTTGCGGTACGGAAAGCGGCCAAAGCGGGCAATGATGTCCTGGTGCTGGCGCGCAAAGTCAAGATTGCCCTGCAGCCTGGGCTTGAGCGCTTCGGGCGCGTCGGCCAGCAGGCGCGCAAAGCAGGCCACGCATTCGCCTTGCAGCGCCGCATCTTCGGCGTGCATCAGCGGCATGTAGGTAAACACGCGGGCGACCCAGGGCAGCGCCTGGTCGGCCTGCCGGGCCAGCATGTCCCGCACCAGCCGCTGCGCTCGCGCATCGCCGGCAAAGGCGCGCCCGGTGCCGCGAAACACGTTGCGGGAGAACTGGTCGAGCAGAATCACCAGCGCCAGCCGGGCCAGCGGCTGCGGGCCATCCAGTTCGTCCGTTTGTTCCCAGTCGCGCAGGCCGCCGTCGACCGCCAGCGCCACCTGCGCGCCAAAGCGGGTGGTGATGTCCTGGTCCAGCGTCGCGCCGCCGCCAAACCAGCGCGTGCCCAGGTCCTGCGTCGGCCAGCCCGGTGTCGGCGCCGGGCCGCCCCCAGCAGACACAGCCCCCTCGGGGGGCAGCGTAGCACCCGCAGGTGGCAAGCGTGGGGGCCAGTTGCTCATGCCGTCGCCTAGCCAGAATTCAAGAATTTCGGCGGGGGTGGCGGTGTTGGGCGTGCTGTCGCTTGGGTGGCTGATGGGCGGGGTCATGGTGGCCGAAAGCTTACCAGCGGTCAGAGCGCAGTTGCAAATCCCAGGCGCCCTTGCGCGCCGCATACACCCCGACCACGCCGTAGCGCTGCTCGCCCACGCCGTCCCATTTCATGGAGCCGGTGACGGGCGCGTAGCCGTCAAAGCTGCGCAGGGTTTCGGTGATCTTTTTGGGCTGAACCGAATTGGCGCGCCGCATGGCGCCGGCCAGCACGTACATCGCATCGTAGGTGTAGTGGCCGCCGTAGGCCGGCTCCACCTTGTAGGCGTCCAGGTATTTGGCCAAAAACACCTTGCCGTTGACAAACTCCTTGGCATCCAGAATCGGCGAGGTGGCATACAGGCCCTTGACCATGCCAATGCCCTTGAGCATGGTGGGGGTCTTGATGGTGTCGCCGCCCAGGATGCTGAGCTGGGTGTAGTCGGCTTTTTTCAGCGCCTCGAGCAGGGCCAGCACCTGAAAGTCGTTCAGCGTGGTGATGACCACCTCGACCTTGTCCTGCTTGAGCTTTGCGGCGAGTTCGTCAAAGGCGGTGGTCTTGTCGTCAAACGACTGGCGCAGCGTGATTTCCTTTTCGGCCAGCTTGAGCTGATCCGCCGCGCCTTCGGCCAGGCCCTTGCCATACGGCGTGCCGTCGTCCAGCACCGCATATTTGGCGGCCTTGAGCTGGTTGGCGGCGAACGAGCCGATGGCTTTCGCCTGCAGCATGTCGTTGGCGACCAGGCGGTAGGTGGTGGCCAGCCCGAGTTGCGTGAATTTGGGGTTGGTCGATATCGCCAGCTGGGCAATGTCTTTGGTGGCGTAAATCGGGGCCGACTCGATGCTCACGCCCGAGTTGAGGTTGCCGATGACGGCGACGACCCCCGCGTCCACCAGCTGCTGGGCCACTTGCTTGCCGGTGGCGGCGTCGGAGCGGTCGTCCATCGCCACGATTTCAATCGTGACGGGCTTGCCCTTGATCTTGAAGCCTTCCTTGTTGAGTTCGGCCACGGCGAGCTTGACGCCGTTGTGCAGGTCCTGGCCCAGCGCGGCCAGGTTGCCCGTCAGGGGCTGGGCCACGCCAATTTTGATGGTGTCGGGCGGGTTGTCGCAGCCGCTCAGCAGGGCAGCGCCCATGAACAGACTGGCGGCCAGCGTGGCCAGGGCCAGGCGGTGAGAAATGACGTGGTACATCAGTGAGCGCTTCGTTGATTGAGGTGCTGCCGAATGTAGGTTCCAAGCGCGCGAATTCGTAGCGGGTTTAACCTGCTTTTACGGAATGAGCGGGTCGATTCATTTGGCTAATGTCCTGCAAGCAGTCAAAGCAAAATAAAAGCAAAGCCAAAGCCTTACATTGCCCTGAAAAGGTGGCTGTAAAGGCGGCTCACGGCCAGCCTGTCGGGGCTGCCGCGCAAGGTCAGGGTCAGCCGGCCGCTGTCGTCGCGCTGCACGCTGGCTATGGCGCTGGCGCGCACCACGGTGCCGCGGTGCACCTGCCAGAAGGTGTGCGCGTCGAGCTGCGGCAGCAGCTCCTTGAGCGGGGTGCGAATCAGGTATTCGGCATCGGCGGTGAGCACGCGAATGTATTTGTCGGCCGCTTCAAAATACAGCACCTCGGCAAGCGGAATCATCTGGATCGTGCCGCCCTGCGAGCCCGGCTGGCTGGCCTGAATCATCTGCAGCGGTTTGCCGGCGGCCATGCCGGCTGCCGAGGCGGGCGCCAGCAGGGCGCGCAACTGGCCCAGCGTGTGCTCCAGTTCTGCTTCTGAATTGATAGCGCTATGCGCACGCTGCATAAGGACTAGCTGCACTTTTTGCACGGTTTTTTGCAATCGGGCGGGCTGCACCGGCTTGAGCAGGTAGTCCATCGCCTGGGCTTCAAAGGCCTGCACCGCGTACTGGTCATAGGCGGTCACGAACACCAGCGCCGGAAAGGGCTTGCCACCCGCCTGCTGCGGCGCGGGCCAGGCGTCGGCCAGCTCGGCGGCGGCGTCCAGCCCGTTCAGGCCCGGCATCTGGATGTCAAAAAACAGCACGTCGGGCTGCAGCGCCAGCGCCCGCGCCACGGCCGCGGCGCCGTCGCCCACCGTGGCCAGCACCTTGAGGCCCGGCCAGGCGCGCGCCAGTTCGGCCTGCAAGGCCTGCGCCAGCAGCGGCTCGTCTTCGGCAATCAGGGCGGTGGTCATCGGTGTCGGGCTCATGGTTGTAAAGGAAACCGGATGCTGGCCCTGGTGCCACCTGCGGGTTCAGCTATTAAATCGATAGCGGCCTGGCTGCCGTAGGCGGTGGCCAGGCGCTCCCGCACCTGGGCCAGGCCAAAGCTTTGACCGTCTTCAGGCGCGCCCATCAGGCCGACGCCGGTGTCGGCCACTTCCAGCAGCAGCGCGCCCTGCTCGCGCCGCGCGCTGACGCTGATGCGGCCGCCTTCAATTTTCGGCTCCAGGCCATGCTTGATACTGTTTTCGACCAGCGGCTGCAGCAGCAGCGTGGGCACCGGCAGCGTCGCCAGTTCCGCCGGCAGATCAAGCGTGTAGGCCAGGCGCGGCCCCATGCGCACCGCCATCAGCGCCAGGTAGTCTTGCAGCCGGTCAAACTCGGCCTGCAGCGGGTGCGTGGGCGTGCGCGAGGCCTGCAGGGTGGCGCGCAGGTAGGCAATCAGGCGGTCCAGCATGGCGGTGGCGCGGGCCGCGTCGGTGTCAATCAGCACCCGCAGATTGGCCAGGGTGTTGAACAGCATGTGCGGCTCGAGCTGGGTTTGCAGCAGCCGGAGCTGGCTTTCCGCCGCTTGGCGCTGCAGCGATTCGGCGCGGGCGCGGGCCTCGTTCAATTGCTCGCGGCTTAAAAAGTAGTAGGTGAGTACGGTGCCGGCCACCAGGCTCATCGCCAGAAGGCTCAGCACCGTGCGGGGCGCGGCAAATGTGAAGGCGATGGCGTCCTCGCCAAGCAGCCAGGCCGCGACCAGCGTACCCAGTGCATAACCCAGGGCCACGCTGGCGGGAACGATCAGGATCAGCCAGCGGCGCTGTGCGCGCCAGTTCCTGATGAGCCACAGCCGGCTGAAATCGATCAACGCCCAGATGCTCAGGCCGATACATTGTGAATAGATGAGGTTTTGCAAAAAACCGTGCAAGCCCGACAAAGTCAGCGTCAGGGCAATCAGCGTGTTCAGGGCAGCTGTTTGCAGGGCGCGCAGCAGCATGGGTGGGATGGGCGGAAGGCGCATGACGACAGTATGCCGGGGCTGATGCCGCGCGCCTCACATCAGGCCCAGCTGCGTCCACAGCAGCTGGCCCAGATAGCGCTGCGGCAGCAAGGTGAAGCCGCCGGCAAGCAGGCAGGCGCCTACGTACAAGCCCTGCATGGCGGCGCGGTGACCGGCAATGTTGCGGCGACTCAGGTGCCGGAAGGCGATAAAAAGCTGGAGCAGCGTGAACGGCACCAGCAGGTGAATCGGCGTGTAACCCGCAATATTGGGCAGCGTGAAGTCGCGGATGAACAGCGCCGAGATCGTGGTGGTCAGCATCATCGTGACCCAGGCGTAGCCAAACGCGCGGTGCAGTTTGGGCCGCTGGGTGCGGCCCTTGCGCGCCCACAAGGCGATCGGGCCGATGACGGTGGCGGTGATGGCGGCAGACAGGTGAATGGCGATGAGCGGTGTGAGTTGCATGGTGCGTCCTGGAGGGGCGTGGCGTTGGGCTGACTTTGCCAAAACACCGGCGCGGCGAAAAGGGCGCTGCGACGAAATGCAGGCGGCGCCGACGAAATGCGGTTTTGGCGCGTGAACGGCTGGCCTGCAAGAACAGGTTCCAAAGCGGCGGCGATAATCAAAGCCCAATTTCAGGAGCCAGCGTGGACATTGCACTGTTGATCAAAGCCGCCATCATGGGCATTGTTGAAGGTTTGACCGAGTTCTTGCCGATTTCGTCCACCGGCCACCTGATCCTGGCGGGCGCGCTGCTGGGGTTTGACGACGACAAGGCCAAGGTGTTTGACATTGCGATCCAGACCGGCGCCATCTTTGCCGTGATCCTGGTGTACTGGCAAAAAATCCGCGACACGCTGGTGGCGCTGCCCGACGAAAAACAGGCGCAGCAGTTTGCGCTCAATGTGCTGGTGGCCTTCATTCCTGCGGTGGTGCTGGGCCTGCTGTTTGGCAAGGCCATCAAGGCCAACCTGTTCACGCCGGTGGTGGTGGCCAGCACCTTCATCATTGGCGGCTTCATTATCTTGTGGGCCGAAAAGCGCCAGCAGCGCAACCCGGCCGTGGCGCGCATTCACGCCGTCGAGGCCATGAGCACGATGGACGCGCTCAAGGTCGGGCTGGTGCAGTGCCTGGCCATGATTCCGGGCACCAGCCGCAGCGGCGCCACCATCATCGGCGGCATGCTGCTGGGCCTGTCGCGCAAGGCGGCGACCGACTTTTCGTTTTACCTGGCGATTCCGACCCTGATTGGCGCCGGCGTTTACAGCCTCTACAAAGACCGCGCGCTGTTGTCGCTGGCCGACCTGCCGCTGTTTGGCGTCGGGCTGCTGTTTTCGTTTGTCAGCGCCTGGCTGTGCATTCGCTGGCTGCTGCGCTACATCGCCAGCCACAGCTTTGTGCCCTTTGCCTGGTACCGCATCGCCTTTGGCGTGGTGGTGCTGGCCACGGCCTGGAGCGGGCTGGTGAGCTGGGCGGCTTAGCCGGCAATCAGCCCATCAGGTTGCGCAGCGCGGCCTCTACCGCCGCCGCCGTGGCTTCGGGCTTTTCCATCGGAAACAGATGGCTGCCGTCCAGCATCATGATGCGGCCCTTGGTGACCTGTTCGGTCATGGCCATGCCGACCTGCTTCATCTCGGCCGACTGGCGCCCGCCAATAAAGGCCACCGGGCATTTGAGCGGATTTGCTTTTAGCAGGCGCTCCAGGTTGTCGGGCAGGGTGTTGTAGATGCGGGTTTCGACGTCGCGGTCAAAGCTCAGCAGGCGTTGGCCATTTCCCTGGTTTTGGTCGTCGTGCGTGCCGTGCTCGATGTAGTCAATCAGCACCTGCTCGTCCCACTGGGCAAAGGCTTTCTTGCTGCGAAAATGCGCCAGCACCTCATCGCGGCCCAGCCACTGCTGCTTGCGTTTGCGGCTGATGGCGCCGGGCGAGATCGAGCCGACCAGCTGCGCGCGTTTGGCCACGCTGAGCGCCGCGGCGCGCCAGCCGCCCAGGATGGGCGAGTCAATCAGCAGCACGCCGCGCACCGGCTGGCCGCCCAGCAGCGGGTTGCGGGCGGCGCACATCAGGCTTAAAAAGCCGCCCAGCGAATGGCCGACCAGAAACGCCGGCTGGCCGCTTTTCTCGACCTCGTGGCCGCTGAAGTCGGCCAGTTGCTGCACCAGGTGCGGCCAGTTGCTGCTGACCGGGTAGCGCGGGTCGTGCCCAAATTTTTCAATCGCCCTGACCTGAAAGCCCCGGCTGCGCAGGCTCTTGAACAGCACGCCATAGGTGCTGGCCGGAAAGCTGTTGCCGTGGGAGAAGATGATGAGGGGTTTGGCGGACGTCGGCACGGCTCAGATCAGCTTTTCTTCAGGGCTGCTGATTTTCTTGAGCGGGTCGTGGCGGCTGGCCGGCATTTTGAGCGGAATGTCGGTGTGCGCGTCGTCCCAGACCGGGTCCTCGATGCTGTCGAACACCTCGCGCAGCTTTTGCCCCCAGTTGTTGTGCAGCATGGCGTAGTAGGGGTTGCTGTTGTCAATGCAGACCAGCTTGTCGCTTTGAAAGCTGTCGGCCTCATATACCACCAGGTCCAGCGGCATGCCCACCGACAGGTTGGACTTCATGGTCGAGTCCATAGACACCAGCGCGCATTTGGCGGCCTCGGCCAGCGGTGTGTCGGGCGTGATGACGCGGTCCAGCACCGGCTTGCCGTACTTCGATTCGCCGACCTGGAAGTAGGGCGTCTCCCCGGTCGCCTCGATGAAGTTGCCGGCCGAATACATCTGGAACAGGCGCATACCTTCACCGCGAATCTGCCCGCCAAACACCAGCGAGACATTGAAATCGACATCGGAGCTTCTCAGCGACGCGGCGTCGCGGTCATGCACGCGGCGAATCGCCGAGCCCAGCACGCGGGCGGCATCGAACATGCTCTTGGCGTTCCAGATGGTGATGGACTCGCCGGTTTCGGTGTCCTTGAGGTGCTCCACCTGCAAAATCTCGCGCACCGATTGCGAGATCGACAGGTTGCCGGCGGTCAGCAGCACCATGAAGCGGTCGCCGCTTTTCTCGTAAACAATCATTTTGCGGAAAGTGCTGATGTGGTCCAGGCCCGCGTTGGTGCGCGAGTCGGACAAAAACACCAGCCCGGCATTGAGTTTGATGGCGACGCAGTAAGTCATAAAAAATCAGTAGGTAGTCAGTCGGTGCGAAGGGGGATCAGGCCTGGGTGGCCAGTTTTTTCAGCTGGTAAAGCGCTTCCAGCGCCTCGCGCGGGCTCAGCGCGTCAGGGTCCATGGTACCCAATGCCTTCAGCGCGGCGCTTGGCTCGGGCTGCGCGGCCTCGGGCGGGGCGGCAAACAGGTCGACCTGGGCGCGGGTTTCGACCTGCTGGGTTTCCAGTGCATTGAGCGCATGGCGGGCGTGGTTGACCACGGCGGCGGGTACACCGGCCAGTTTGGCTACGGCAATGCCGTAGCTCTTGCTGGCCGGGCCGGGCTCGATGTGGTGCATAAACACGATATGCGCGCCCGATTCGACCGCGCTGACATGCACGTTGACGGCGCCGTGGTGCTGGGCCGGGAATTCGGTCAGCTCGAAATAATGCGTGGCAAACAGCGTGAAGGCCTGGGTCTTGTTGTGCAGGTAAGCGGCAATGCCGCCGGCCAGCGCCAGGCCGTCGAAGGTCGAGGTGCCGCGGCCGATCTCGTCCATCAACACCAGCGAATGCGGGGTGGCGGTGTGCAGGATCTGCGCCGCCTCGGTCATCTCCAGCATGAAGGTGGACTGCGCATTGGCCACGTCGTCGGCGGCGCCGATGCGGGTGTGAATGGCATCAATCGGCCCGAGCCGGCAGCGGCTGGCCGGCACATAGGAGCCGACGCTGGCTAGCAGCACAATCAGCGCCACCTGGCGCATATAGGTCGATTTGCCGCCCATGTTGGGGCCGGTGATGACCTGCATGCGCTGCTTGCCGCTCAAGCTGCAGTCGTTGGCAATGAAGGCGCCGCCGCTGGTCTCGGCGAGACGCGCTTCCACCACCGGGTGCCGGCCTTGCGCGATGTCGATGCAGGGTTCCCTGACAAACAGCGGCGCGGTCCAGTTCAGCGTCAGCGAGCGCTCGGCCAGCGCGCACAGCGCGTCGAGCGACGCCAGGGCGCGCGCCAGCCGGCTCAGCGCCGGAATGAAGTCCTGCAACTGGTCGAGCAGTTGTTCGTAAAGAAATTTCTCCCGCGCCAGCGCCCGCTCCTGCGCCGACAGGGCCTTGTCTTCAAAGGTCTTGAGCTCGGGCGTGATGTAGCGCTCGGCGTTTTTCAGGGTCTGGCGGCGCCGGTAGTCGGCCGGCACCTTGTCCAGCTGGCCCTGCGTCACCTCGATGTAAAAACCATGCACCTTGTTGAACTGCACGCGCAGGTTGGCAATGCCGGTGCGGGCCTTTTCGCGGCCTTCGAGGTCGAGCAAAAACGCGTCGCAATTGGTCTGGATGGCGCGCAGCTCGTCCAGGTCGGCGTCGCAGCCGTGGTTGATGACGCCGCCGTCGCGAACCAGCGCGGCGGGCTCGTCGAGCAGATAGCGGCCGAGCAGCTCGCCGCAACCGGCGGGGGGCTGCAAATCTTCAAAAATACGCGTCAAAAGTACCGCCAGCCCAGATGTATCAGGCGTGAGCTGCTCTGTTTTTTGTAGCGTCTGGCGCAGCGCGATCAGCTCGCGCGGCCGCACCTGGCGCAGCGCAATGCGGGCGGTGATGCGTTCCACATCGCTGCTGCCCTTGAGCCGGGCGCGCAGGGTTTGCTGCAGGCCGCCGCGCAGGTGGGTGATGGCTGCTAGCCGGGCATCGGCCTGGGCGCGGTCACGGCGCGGGCTCAGCAGCCAGCTTTTCAGCGCCCGGCTGCCCATGCCGGTGGTGCAGCTGTCGAGCAGCGAAAACAGTGTCGGCGAGTCTTCGCCGCGCAGCGTTTGCGTCAGTTCCAGGTTGCGCCGGGTGCTGGGCGGCAGCTCGATCAACTCGCCGGAGCGCACCACCTGCAGGCCCTGCACATGCGGTAGCGCCCGGCCCTGCGTGTGTTCGGCGTAACCCAACAGCGCCGAGGCGGCGGCGTGGGCGTCGCCCAGGTTTTCGGCATTCCACGACGCCAGCGAGGCGACTTTGAGCTGCTCCAGCAGGCGGCGCGCACCCAAGGCGGCATCAAACTGCCAGGCCGGGCGCGCGCTGGCGGCGCAGCGCGGACCCTGCAGGCCGGTCAGGCGCGCTTCAAAGGCGGGCGTCACGTCGATGTTGTAGAGCAGCTCGCTGGGCGCAATCCGCGCCAGCCAGGGTTCCAGCTCGTCGCTGGCGCACTGTGCCAGATGGATTTCGCCCTGCGTCACGCTAAGCCAGGCCAGGCCGCAGCTGTTGCGCGCGCCCTGGTGCACCGCCAGCAAAATCGATTCGGTCTTGTCGCTGAGCAGCTCGGTGTCCGTCAAAGTGCCGGGCGTCACGACCCGCACCACCTTGCGCTCGACCGGGCCTTTGCTGGTCGCCACATCGCCCACCTGTTCGCAGATCGCCACCGACTCACCGAGCTTGATCAGTTTGGCCAGGTAGCCTTCGAGCGAATGAAACGGCACGCCGGCCATCACCACCGGCTCGCCGCCCGAGTTGCCGCGCCGCGTCAGCGTGATGTCGAGCAGGCGCGCGGCCTTTTCGGCATCGGCAAAAAACACCTCGTAAAAGTCACCCATGCGGTAGAACAGCAGCGTGTCGGGGTAGTCCGCCTTGAGGGCGAAATACTGGGCCATCATGGGGGTGTGCCGCTCGGCGGGCCTGGCCTGGGCCGCCGCGGGGGCGTGTTCTGCGGTCAAGGGAAGGGGGTCACTCATGCTTTGGATGAAAGGGGCGCAGCGCAATGCTGAATCCGCCATTATCAATGCGGGTTGGGGCTGGCCTGCTCAGTACAGCACCTCGATCGCGATGTTGTCGCTGTAGCTGCCCGGCGACACAAACTGCCCGCCCGGAATGCGGCCGTACAGCGGGTACACCGTCAGCAGCGTTCCCAGCAAGCCGGCCTGGCCGCCGGTCCTGACGCAGCTGGCGCCGGTGCCGTCGGCCCAGATCTGGTTGTAACCGCTGTCGCAGAACACGTTGTAGGCCAGGAAGTTGCCAGCGCTGCCCATGCGGCGCTGCGTGCCCTGCGCCTGGCCGCTCAGGCCCAGCTTGACGCTGTAGAAAACATTCTGACCCAGCACACCCGGCACCACGCATGACACGCTGACAGAGCCCGCCGCATTGCTGCCCGGGCTGGTGCTCAGGTAGTTTCCGAATACCGGGGCGACGGCGCTGGTGGTGCACACCTGGGCCGACGCCGCCTGGCCCGACAGCGCCAGCCACAGGCCCAGTGCGGTCGACAGCAGCAGGCGCAGGCGGATGGCGCTCGAATCGATCATGGCCGATCTTCGCATTGGGCCGGCACGACGATGACGGCCTGCCCGCTGGCCTGGGCTTGCGGCATGGCGTAGCTGCAGCGTTGGCCGCCCTGG
Organism: Polaromonas sp.; assembly: GCF_031411155.1. GTDB lineage: Bacteria > Pseudomonadota > Gammaproteobacteria > Burkholderiales > Burkholderiaceae_C > Polaromonas. Next base: position 18,370 of record NZ_JANOAL010000087.1, read on the forward strand.
CTGATGCGGAAGCTGGCCGCGGGCAGCAGCTCGGCAATCCAGAGCTGGCCGCGCCGGTCGATCACGCTTTCGCGCGGGTCATCGACGCCGCCGGCATGCACCACGGTGCCCGAAGGGTAGGGCTTGCCGCTGGCTGACAGCGGGGTGATCATGGTCTGGGTCGGCCAGACCTGGGCGTTGATCCTGAACGACACCAGCACGCCGCCGCCGCGTGGCGGGACCACCTGGCGTTCGACCTCGCTGGCAATCCAGTGAAGCGGCCAGCTGGCGGGATCGAGCGTCAGGCGGTTGGCCTCCAGCGCCCGCAGGTCCGGCACCAGCAACAGGCCACGCGCATCGGTCTGCCCGACCGGCCGGTTCTCGTGAAAGACCTCCACGCCGGGCTCGCCGGTGCTCACCATGGCGAACGCGCCGTTGATCGGGCGCGTGCCGAACACCGAGCCCGCCGTCCAGATCAGGCCGCTGCGCAACGACAGCTGGCCGCTGAAATCATTCTGGCCGGCCCGGCCGCTGGCCATCAGTTCCAGCCGGTCGGTGCTGCGGGACCAGGAGGCATCGAGCGCCGACAGCGCGTCGCGCGCGTCGCGTGTCGCGCCCACGCTCCAGCTCGGGTCTTGCCGCGCCTGGCCGCTGCTGCTGTATTGCGCCCGGCTCAGTTGCAGGCCATCGATGCTGTTCTGGCTGGCATAAAAGGAGCGGTTGCGGTGATCTTCCCCGGGCGCCAGCGGAACGAACAGCGACACCGTCAGGCTTCTTTGCCGGCTGGCGTTGGCGCGGGTCTCGGTCAGGCCCAGCACCACGCTGGCGCTGTCCCATGCGCGGGTCGAGGCCATCAGCGAGGCGATGTCCTCGCGGGCCAGCCGCTCGCGCTGCGACTGCGCCAGCGTCAGGCCCAGATTCCAGCCGGGAATGCCATGCCACTGGGCGCGCAGCAGCCGCTGCATCAGCAGCGCGGCGCGGTTGCCCAGGCCGGGCAGGGGCTTGCCCGCGTGGGTCCAGTCGGCCAGCAGGTGCCAGGCGCGACTGCCGCCCTCGATGCGGGCCTGCAGCGCGTGGCCTTGCTGCTGCGTGTTGTTGGCGGCCAGCAGGCCCAGGTGACCGGTCCAGAGGTCCGACAGGCGCTGGTCTGCCTCCAGCCCCACGCTGGAGGCCGCCTTGCCGAGGAGCGCCTGGCCCCCCAGCGTCAGGTCGTGGCTCAGGCCGCGGGCATAGCTGGCGGCGACAAACGGCGCGCCATAGTGCGCATTGGCGACGATGAAATCCTCGCGCTGAAAGCCGGCGTCAACGCGCCAGCTGGCGATGCCGGGCGGCAGCAGCGAGGTCGGCAGGTAGATTTCCCGCTGCACCGTGACCGGGTTGCCCTGCGCGTCCAGCGTGCGCACGCTGTAGCTGTTAAAGCCCTGCTGGGCCGGCAGGTTGCGCAGGTCAAAGACGCCGTTTTGCAGTGTCTGCTGAAACTGCAGCGTGTCGTTGATGAAGACCTCCAGCGGCCCGGCCAGCACATTGCCGTTGCGCAGCGTCGGCAGCACCGGCGAGTAGTCGTACGGGCGCAGGCTGCGGTCGGTGCCCCAGGAGACCCCCGCAAACTGCAGCGATTCGCCGACCAGCGTGGGCTTGCTCACCGCGTCGCCCAGGCGCAGGAAAGTGCCGCTGTCCAGCGACTCCTTCAGCGCGTAGCTCTGGTAGCGCACAATTTTTCCGTTGTTGCTCCAGCCCAAGCTGGTGTTGGCATACCAGCCGCCGCGGTAGGCGTAAAAATCCCCGAGCGCGCTGGGGTTGAACTGGCTGCTGCTGTTGTTGGCGGCGTAGCTGCCCTGGTAGTTCAGGGCCAACTGGTAGTTGACGCCCGCGCTGCCCAGTGTTTCGGCCTCGGGCCGCTGCGCCAGCGGGCGGCCCTCGATGACCGCGGTGACCCGGTGGATGTCAAGAAACGACAGCACATCGTGGGCCGCGTCATGCTGTAGCGCCGGGTCGCTGGCCGCGAGCTTCCAGTAGGATGCGCCGTCGAGCGTGCAACTCAGGCGTTCAACACCGCCCGGGCCGGTTTGCCCCTGCTGCAGCGGAACAAACCAGGCCTGCCCGGCCGCATCCCGGTACACCGTGGCCGGCCGTTCGGGCTGCCCGGCTTCGCGAATCTGCATGATCATGCCGGATCTTTTTGCCAGGCCGGCGTCCAGGCAACTGGCGGCAAGCGCTGCGGGGCACAGCAGCAGCGCGCTGCCGGCCGCCAGGGCCAAACGGCAGACGGGCGAGGGTAAAAACTGCATGCTCAATGGCCTGCCGCAGTGGCGGCGGCAACTGCGGCGGCGCGGCGCGGCACCATGGCAAGACGTTTCAGGGCCTGGCCGCTGCCGTCAGGGGAATCAGCCCACGATCGGTCTGCACGCCGGTGGCGCATTGCGACAGGCTGGCCTTCAGGGCCAATTGCTGGTCTGGCGACAGGCGGGTCAGCAATTTCTGGGACCCTTCAGGGCAGTTCTGGCCTTCAAGCTGCAGCAGATTCAGGGTGACGTTGCCCGTGTTGCGCAGCGCGGCCTGGCCTTTGGTGCCGGACGGGCCGGCAATCACCAGTTGCGGGCGTGAGGCGGTGGGCGCAACGAAGACCGGAACGCCCAGGTTGAACACCATGCTGATCTGGTTGCCTGGAATTTCTTCGGGCAGTTGCCGGATAAACAGGCGGTAAAAGCCCTCCGTGTCCTGGCGCGGCGCGGTGTAACGAAAGCGTACCATCCGGCCCTTGCTGGCCGCCAGCCGAAAGGCCGGCGGTGACACCACGAAATCGGTGGTCGGCTCATACTGTTCGCGGCCCTCGACCCAGCGCACGCGCAGGATTTCGACCTCGATACCGGTGGCCTGCTCGCCGCGGTTGTTGACCTCGACCGCGGCAAACTCGGTGGCCATGTCCATCTTGACGATGACCGGGGCCACCGCCAGCGGAATGCTGCCCGCCGCCAGTGCTGCCAGCGGCAGCCAGAGGCCACAGGCGACTAGCCACCGCGCAGGTCGTGACAGCATGGCTGCGTGGATCAGTAATTGACGTTGATCTGCACGGTGTCGAGATAGCTGCCGGTGGCGCTGGCCTGACCGGCAGCGACACGGCCAAACACGGTGAAGCTCTTGACGGCGCCGACCGTGGTGGTGGCATTGGCTGATGCTGCAGTGTCCACATTCGGCACGTCACCCCAGTTCTGGGTGCGGCCACTGTCGCGGTACAGGCTGTAGGTCAGCGTGTCGCTGCTGGTGGCGCTGGTCAGTTTACGGGCCGAGGTGGTGGCGCCGGTGCCGGTGCCGCTGCCGAGCGCCACGTTGTAGCTGGTGATGTCGGGTGTGCAGGTCACCGAGATCAGTCCGGTAGCGTCCACCGTAGCCAGCGTGTAGTTGCCAAAGACCAGAGGTGTGGACACCACGACGCAGGTGGACAGCACGGCGGCGCTCACGGCCAGGGAGCCGGTGGCGGTGGCGGCCATGCTGGCGGGCGCGCTGGCCAGGCCGGCGACGGCAAGTGCGATGGAGGCCAATTTGACGGATGTGCTGCTATTCATAAAAACCTCCCGAAGTTAAGGGCTCAGTCGCTGGGGAGTCCTGTTTCTCTTGCCAGCTAATTTTTACCTGAGTTACTGTTTTAAACAGCGACCTTATTTCACTTCGTTTGGTTTAATAAATCAATGAAAAAATTGATAAAAATGATTTTTTCGGTCAGTTTGTACAAAAAGTGAGCATTAGTTCACGAAAAATCGGCCCAAAACTGACGTTTAAGCGCATCGAGGCGGTCCATTGGCGTGACGAGACGGGTCGCCGCAAAAGAAGCCTCCCCCACGCCATTTCCGGGGGTGGGGCGACCGGGGGCCGTACCCGGTGTCGAATCCAGGGTCTAGAACGGCGCGTCAGGCAACTCCTGCTCGGGCAGGGCCGGGACTGGCGCGCCCGCCTTGATTCGTTTGGCCTTGAGCGTGGGTTTTTCGGCCACGGGTGCGGCGGCTACGGGGCTGACTTCGGCGGCGGCGTCGTTATTGGCCAGCGCCTGGCGCACGCCGGCCTTGTCGCCGGCGCCGGCAAATTTGCTGTACTTGCCCAGGGTGGTGACCAGCTGACCATAAATTTTGGGGTTGCCGGCGACGCATTCGCCCTGGTGCAAAAAGTCGCTCTCGCCGGTGAAGTTGCCTATCAGGCCACCGGCTTCGGTCACCAGCAGCGAGCCGGCCGCCACGTCCCAGGGCTGCAGGCCGGTTTCAAAAAAGCCGTCGCAGTTGCCGGCGGCCACATAGGCCAGGTCCAGCGCGGCGGCGCCCGCGCGGCGCACGCCGGCGCACTGGCTCATGACTTCGCCCAGCATGTTGAGATAGGGTTTGAGCTTGTCGCCGGGCCGGTAGGGAAAGCCGGTCGAAACCAGGCATTCCTGCAGCCGGGTGCGCTTGCCCACGCGCAGGCGGCGGTCATTGATGTAGGCGCCGCGGCCCTTGCTGGCGCTGTAGATGTCGTTGCGGGTCGGGTCGTAGACCACGGCCTGCTCGATCTTGCCGCGCACGGCCAGCGCAATGCTGACGCAGTAAAACGGAAAGCCGTGGATGAAATTGGTGGTGCCGTCCAGCGGGTCGATGATCCACACCAACTCGGAGTCCTTGGCGCCATGCTCGCTGCCCGATTCTTCGGCCAGGATGCCGTGGCCGGGGTAGGCGGTCAGCAGCGTCTCGATGATCGCGGCTTCGGCGGCCTGGTCCACTTCGGTGACGAAGTCGTTGGTCTGCTTGAGCGACACGCGAACCGCTTCGACATCGAGCGCGGCACGGTTGATGAGGGCGCCGGCGGCACGCGCGGCCTTGATGGCCACGTTGAGCATGGGGTGTAGATTGCTGGACATAAATGGTAAGAAAGAGCAGACACAAACCGCGACCCGGCAACCGGCGCGGCGACAATAGCGGCATTTTACCGGCTTGGCCCGACAGCGCCCATATTTACCCCATGAAAACCCGCTTCGTCCTGATCAACACCAGCCACGCCGGCAATGTGGGCGCCACCGCCCGCGCCATGAAAACCATGGGCTTTGACGACCTGGTGCTGGTGGCGCCGCGCTGGGCCAACGTGCTGCGGCGCGAGGAAACCATACAGCGGGCCAGCGGCGCGCTCGATGTGCTGAACAAGGCGCGCATCGTGGCCACGCTGGACGAGGCGCTCGATGGCATGGCGCATCTGTGCGCCACCGCCATGACGCCGCGCGACTTTGGCCCGCCCACGCTGGCGCCGCGCGCGCATTTCGCGGCGCTGCTGGGGCAGGGCCATGCGCTATCAAAATCAGAGCACACTATGAGCAAAAGTATTGGGCCACAGCCCGATTCGGTCGCTTTTTTGTTCGGTTCCGAGCGTTTTGGCATGCAAAACGACGACGTCTACCGCTGCCATGCCTGCCTGAGCATTCCGACCGACCCGAGGTTTGGCTCGCTCAATCTGGGCGCGGCGGTGCAGCTGATTGCCTACGACTGGCGCGAGGCGCTGGGCGGCTTTGCGGTACAGCCAGCCACGACCAAGCCGCAGCTGGCCGACGCCGCCGCCGTGGCCGGCATGCTCAGGCACTGGGAAGCCGCGCTGGTTGACATCGGCTTTCTGGACCCGGCCTCGCCGAAAAAGCTGATGCCGCGCCTGAACCAGCTGTTCAACCGGGCCCGGCTCAGCCCCGAGGAAATCCACATCCTGCGCGGCGTGGCCAAGGCCATGTCGCAAGCCGGTGGCAAAAAGGCCGCCCCGGCAGATGCGGCGGGTCACGTTTAGACTCGATGCTATGTTTTCCCGACTCCGCTCCGACATCCAGTGCATTCTTGAACGCGACCCGGCCGCCCGCACCGCCTGGGAGGTGCTGACCTGCTACCCCGGCCTGCATGCGCTGGTGCTGCACCGGCGGGCGTACTGGTGCTGGCACCACGGCTTCAAGTGGCTGGGCCGCTTCATCTCGCATCTGTCGCGCTGGCTCACCGGCATCGAGATTCACCCTGGCGCCAAAATTGGCGAGTGCGTGTTTTTTGACCATGCGATGGGTGTCGTCGTCGGTGAAACCGCCGAGATTGGCGACGGCTGCACGATTTACCAGGGCGTCACCCTGGGCGGCACCGCGCTCTACAAGGGCGCCAAGCGGCATCCGACGCTGGGACGCAATGTGGTGGTGGGCGCGGGCGCGCAGGTGCTGGGCGGCTTTGAGGTCGGTGACGGCGCCCGGATTGGCTCGAACGCCGTCGTTGTCAAGCCGGTGCCGGCCGGCGCCACCGCCGTCGGCAACCCGGCCCGGGTGATTCAGGCCGATGCCGACGTGAAACGCGAGCAGGCCGCCGGCAAGATGGGTTTTTCAGCCTACGGCGTGACGCAAAACGACGACCCGGTGTCGCAGGCCATGCGCGGCCTGATCGACAACGCGGCGGGCCAGGAACACCAGATTGCGCTGCTGTGGGAGGCGATTGAAAAGCTCTCCAGCAGCCGCCAGGGCACCGACTGCGTGCCCGGCGACGCGGCGCGCCATGAGCTGTTTGAAGCCGACCGGCTGAACCAGCTGATCGGCAAATAGCCCGGCCGGCTCAGGGCTTGACGACCGGTACCGGCTGCAGCACGCCCTCAAACCAGCCCCAGCCGCTTTGGCCGGTGATCAGGTAGGCCAGCGGAATCACCTTGGCGCCATCGGCCTGGGTCACCGTCAGGTTCAGCCGCAGCCGAGCGCCAGGCTCCAGGATGCCCAGGTCGAGCGCGATGCGCGGCACGGCGCCATTGGCGCTGGCCTCGGCCATCGGCGTGTAAGGCGGCAGGTCGGCACTGACGCTGGCATGAATCGTGTGGCTGGCGTCCAGCCCCATCTGGCTGAACTGCAGCACATGGCGGCCGTTGGCCACGTCAAGCCGGTCGTTGCTGAGGCTCCATTGCGTGGGCGGCACCTCGGGCGGTGGCGGCAGCACCACCTGCACCGCCCTGACGCTGTCAAAGCCCTCGACGCCACCGGCGTCAATGCCGCGAATCCGGGCAAACCAGAAGCCGTTGGGCAGGCTGGACAGGTCGGCATTGCCGTTGCTGACCACCAGGTTGCGCACGATCTTGCTGAAGGTCTCGTCAATCGCCACCTGCACCCGGAAGTTTTGGGCGCCTTCCAGCATGGGCATGGGCCACAGCGCCTGCGGCTTCAAGATGTCGGCCGGCGTGGCCGACAGGTCGGGCGCTTTCAGCAGATCGACCACCTTGATGTCCTTCACGCCGGGGTTGAGCACCGCGCCCTGGCCGCGTGCCAGCTCGGCGCCGCTTTTTTGCGCCGTGTTGTCGGCCCGCACCGCGCCCTCCAGCACCTCGGTGCGGGCGTTTTGCGTGGCCGGGTCGTCATAGGCGACGCGGAACTCGGTGCCGCGCACGCCCACGGTCGAGGTCGGGGTCTGAATCAGCAGCGGCGTGGCGCGGCGCGTGGTCTTGGCGGCCAGGGTGTCCAGCCCGCCCTGCGCCAGCCGCACCAGACCCGAAAACCAGGTGCTGGAGCCGCTCTTGGCGACATCGCGGGTGGCGTAGCTGCGGTGGGTGACGAGCTCGGCCAGGGTGTTGGGCAGCAGGGTCACGCGGCTGCCGTCGGCCAGCTCGAGCACGGCCGAGCTGTTGGCGCCGGTCTGCAGCTGGCCGCCTTCGGCCACCGCGGTGCCGACCGCGGCGGGGCTGCCGGCCAGCTGCACGTCGCCGTTGCTGCTGATGATCTTGGCGCTGGCCGGCTGGGCCTGCATGAAGCGCAGCGGAATCTGGAGCACCTGGCCGACGCGGATGGCATTGGGGTTTTTCATGCCGTTAAAGCGCGCCACCTCTTTCCAGTCGCCGGGGCTGTTCAGCAACTGGCGCGACATCACGATCAGCTTGTCGCTGGCCTTGACGGTGTAAGGCATGCTGGGCTCGCGCGGCATGCTGCCAGCCTCCGCCTGCGCCATGGCGAGCTGGCAGCTTGCCATGCAAACAACAGCGGTAACCGCCCGTAGTGCGTGGGCTGCCGGCATTTTTGAGGGCTGAGCGTGGGATCTGCGGAGAATCATCAGCGTCCTTGATGGGAAAGGCTAATTCAGTGCTTCGAGCGGCGAATTCAGCAAGAACTGGCTCTGGCCCCAGGTTTCTGGAATCACCAAGCGGTAGACACCGCTGTCAAAGCTGCCGCCCTGGGGCAGCTTGCTGCCCAGCCGGATGAAATAGACGCCGGGTTTCAACTCGCCCAGGGCCAGCTGCTGGTTGTTGCCCTCGGCCGTCACCACGCCTTGCGTCAGCGCCGCGTCGGTGCCCAGCAGCGCGCTAAAACCGCTGCCCGTCAGCGGCAGGCCGTCGCTCAGCTGGCCGGTCCAGACCAGCACGGCCTGGCCGTTGACCAGGCTCATGCTGGAGTAGCTGACGCGCCAGATCGCGTTTTTCAGGCTGATGCGCTTGACGGCATCAAAGCCTTCCAGCCCGGCCGGGTCGATGCCGCGCACCCGGGCAAACCAGCTGCCGTTGGCCAGCGTCGCCAGGCTGGCGCTGCCGCCCGTGCCTTCGACCTTGAGGTCGCGCACGATCTTTTCAAATTTCTCGTCGCTGGCCACCTGCACCCGGTAAGCCACGGCGCCGGCCGGCACCGGCATCGGCCAGTTGCCCGGCGGCTTGATGACCTCGGCCGGAATGCCGGCCAGATTGGGCGCGGGCAGCAGGTTGACGACCTTGATGTCTTTTTCGGCCGGCTTGATCACCGCGCCCTTGCCGGTGGGCACATCGGCGCCGCTTTGCTGGGCCGTGTTGTCGGCGCGCACCTTGCCTTCGATCACCTCGGTGCGCGCACTGCCGCCGGCCGGGTCGTCGAAGGCGACGCGAAACTCGGTGCCGCGCACGCCCACGGTCGAGGTCGCGGTTTCAATCTGCAGCGGCGTGGCGCGGCGGGCCGCCTTGGCCGCCAGCGTTTCGAGTCCGCCCTGGGCCAGCCGCACCAGGCCCGAGAACCAGGTGCTGGAGGCGCTCTTGCCCACGTCGCGGGTGGCGTAATTGCGGCTGGTGGCCAGCTCGGCCAGGGTGTTGGGCAGCAAGGTCATGCGGCTGCCGTCGGCCAGCTCGACCACGGCCGAGCTGTTGGCGCCGGTCTGCAGCCTGCCGCCTTCGGCCAGCAGCGTGCCGACTCCAGCAGGACTGCCGGCCAGTTGCACATCGCCGCTGGCGCTGACAATTTTGGCGCCGGCGGGGCGCGACTGCATGAAGCGCAGCGGAATGCGGATGACCTGGCCGGCGCGCAGGCTGTCGGGGTTTTTCAGATTGTTGAAGCGCGCCACTTCTTTCCAGTCGTTCGGGCTGCTGAACATCTGCCGCGACATCACGATCAGCTTGTCGCTGGGCTTCAGGGTGTAGGGCACGCTGGGCTCTGGCTCTGGCTTTGACGCTGGCGCGGTCTGGGCCAGTGCCGGGGCGCCAAATGCTATGAAAATAATAGCTGATACGACATGTAATGCGTGGGCTGCAGGTCTTTTTGATGAATTATTGGGCGATCTGCAGAGTGGCATCGGTTTCCTTGTTATGGCTCAAAGCCTCGGTGTGTCCAGCGCGGGTTTCAAGGCGGATTTCAGCTCGCCTCAGGCGCCGGCCGGATCGCGCTTTTGGGCCGGAAGGCCTTGCAAAGCTCGGGGCGCGTTTCCAGGTAAGGGCCGCCTATCAGGTCAATGCAATACGGCACCGCGGCAAAAATGCCGGGCACCACGGCTTGGCCCGAATCATCTTTTAGCCCCTCCAAGGTCTCCTGTATCGACTTGGGTTGACCGGGCAGGTTGAGAATGAGACTTTTGTCACGAACCACTGCGCATTGACGCGACAAAATCGCCGTCGGCACAAATTTCAGGCTGATCTGCCGCATCTGCTCGCCAAAGCCCGGCATCACCTTGTGCGCCACCGCCAGCGTGGCCTCGGGCGTCACGTCGCGCAGGGCCGGGCCGGTGCCGCCGGTGGTCAGCACCAGCGAGCAGCCAGCGCCGGCCAGCTCGATCAGCGTGGCGCTGATGCGCTCCTGCTCGTCCGGAATCAGGCGTTCTTCAAAGGTGATGGGGTTGTGCAGGGCGCGGCCCAGCCAGTCTTTCAGCGCCGGCAGGCCTTTGTCGACATAGACGCCGCTGGAAGCGCGGTCGCTGACCGAGACGATGCCGATTTTGACGGCCTCGTATGCCGCGCTCATGCCTCGGGCTCCCCGCCAAGGGCCTGCTTGACCAGCTGAAAAATCTCGCGGTAGGACTTGCCGTGGCGCGGCGCCTCGCCCGGTTTTTCGGGTTTGGCATCCTTGCGCGCCTGGCGAATCAGGGCGCGCAAGGGCTGCGCGTCGGTGTCGGGGTGTTCGGTCAGCCAGCTGCCCAGCGCGTCGTCGGAGGCAATCAGCTTGTCGCGCCATTGCTCGGCCAGGTGCAGTTGCAGCGTGAGTTCGGCCGAGCCGCTTTGCTGCTCCATGATGGCGCCCTTAATCGGCTCGGCATCAAGCGGGCGCATCAGCTTGCCGATGAATTGCATCTGGCGCCGCCGGCCCTCGAAGTGGGTGATCTTTTTCGCATCGGCCAGCGCCTGCAGCAGCTTGTCGGGCAGGTCCAGCCGCGCCATCAGGTCGGCACGCAGGGTCAGCAGGGCTTCGCCCAGCGCCTGCTTTTCGTCGGCCTCGGCCTTGAGCTGGGTCTTGCTGGGCGGGCCGACTTCCTCGGCGGCAATTTCTTCGGGCTTGACGAAGCGGCCGTTGGACCAATAGCCCTTGATAGTGGCCTTGCTCGGGCTCTTGGTGATGCCTTTGATGGCCTTGGTGGTTTTGGTGTTCATGGCAGTCAGTATCATAGCTACCCATATGACCCAAAAGCCCGCCAATTCCCCGTCCAGCAACCCTTCTCGCGCCAATAACAGCAAGACCCGGCCAGGCAGCCAGCCCGAAGCCGGTTTCAGCTACCACCGCGACTTTTTTGAGGGCCTGGTCGATACCGCGCTGGCGCATGCCAAAAAGCTCGGTGCCAGCGATGCGGCGGCCGAGGCTTCCGAGGGCTGCGGCCTGTCGGTCAGCGTGCGCAAGGGCGAGCTGGAAAACGTCGAACGCAACCGCGACAAGTCGCTCGGCATCACGGTCTATATCGGCAAAAAGCGCGGCAACGCAGCCACCAGCGACTTTTCAACGGCGGCGATCCAGCAGACCGTGAAAGCTGCCTACGACATTGCCCGCTTCACCGCCGAAGACGACACCTCGGGCCTGCCCGACGACCGCGACATTGCGCGCGAGCACCGCGAACTCGACCTGTTTCACCCCTGGGCCATCACGTCCGAAGAAGCCGCCCGGTTGGCCCTGCAGTGCGAGGCCGCCGCGCTGGGCACCAGCCGCCTGATCACCAACAGCGAGGGCGCGGGCGTGTCGGCTCAGCAAAGCCATTTTTTCAGCGCCCACAGCAAGGGCTTTCGCGGCGGCTATGCCAGCTCGCGCCACAGCATCTCGGTGGCGCCCATCGCCGGCAAGGGCAACCAGATGCAGCGCGATGCCTGGTACAGCTCGATGCGCGACGCGGCCGAACTGGCGCGGCCGGAAGCCGTCGGCCGTTACGCCGCCGAGCGCGCGCTGGCGCGCCTGAAAAGCCGCAAGATCCCGACCACCGAGTGCCCTGTCTTGTTTGAGTCGCCGCTGGCCGCCGGCCTGCTGGGCGGCTTTGTGCAGGCCGTTAGCGGCGGCGCGCTGTACCGCAAGAGCACGTTTTTGCTCGACTGCCTGGGCAAGGCCGCCTTCCCCAAGCACATCGACGTCAGCGAAGACCCGTTTTTGCTCAAGGGCAAGGGCAGCGCGCCGTTTGACGAAGAGGGCGTGAAAACCAGCGCCCGCACCGTGGTCGATGGCGGCCGGGTCGAGGGCTATTTTTTGAGCACCTATTCGGCCCGCAAGCTGGGCATGCGCACCACCGGCAATGCCGGCGGCTCGCACAATCTGGTCATGACCAGCCGCCGCACCCGCCAGGCCGACGACCTCGACGCGATGCTGCGCAAGCTGGGCCGCGGCCTGTTTGTGACCGAGCTGATGGGGCAGGGCGTGAACTACGTGACCGGCGACTACTCGCGCGGCGCCTCGGGTTTCTGGGTCGAAAACGGCCAGATCGCCTTCCCGGTCGAGGAAATCACCATTGCCGGCAACCTCAAAACCATGCTGATGGGCATCGAAGCGGTGGGCGCCGACGCCTACAACTACGGCGCCAAAACCGTGGGCTCGATTCTGGTCAACCGCATGAAGGTGGCCGGTTCCTGAGGGTTTGGGCCGATGGAGGCGGGCTGTTGCAATATGTATACTTAAAAGCTACTTGTAACCAAATGTCCAACACCCGTGAATCCCCTCCAGACATGTGAGTTGACCCCGACCTTGAAGTGGCGCCAGGCGCTCGCTTCAGTTTTGTTGACCATGATTTCAGCGGTCTCGCTGGCGCAGACCGCGCCAGCGGCGCCCGCCCCGGAACCGGCGGCCCAGGCGGTCGCCCCACCGGCCCACCCCTGGCAGGTGCCGCCGCCGCGCTTCAACTCGGAAGCCTACTTCACCAACCTGCAGGACGGCGCCACGATAGAAACACCGTTTCGGGCGACCTTTGGCCTGGCCGGCGGTTGGGGGCTGGCGCCCATCAGCACGCCCATGGGCGGAAAAAGCGGCCACCATCACCTGCTGCTGAATCAGAACTTGCCGCTCGATTTTGAAAAAGCCCTGCCTTTCAATGCCCAGTACATGCATTTCGGCAAGGGCCAGATGGAAACCGTGCTGAACCTGGAGCCGGGCACCTACGGGCTGCGCCTGCTGCTGGCCAATCACAAGCATGTGCTGCATTTTGTGTACAGCAATCCCCTGAAAATCACCGTTACCCGCAAGAACAGCGAAATCGACCCCAAGAGCCTGATCAAAAAAGGCATCAGCCTGCTGAACCTGGCGCCCGACGCCCGAGTGAAGCCACCGTTCAGGGTCCAGTTTCACGCGTCCGGGCTCAATGTGGCGCACCAGAGCCAGAAGGAAAAAGACAGCGGCCACTTTCGTCTGACGGTCATTCCGCAAAGCGGCAAGCCGGCAGAGATGGATTTCATCAATGGCCAGACCGAGGCCTGGCTGGCGCCGCCGGCCGGCGCCTACACGCTCAAGCTGGAGTTTCTTGACAACCTCAATCCGTCCAAAACGCTGGTGGATGCGGTCTCCACGCCGGTGCGCGTGGAATAAGTTTCAGTCCGGGCTCAACCGGCCAATGCCGCTTTCACGGCGGCCGACACCTGCCCCATGTCGGCCTTGCCGGCGAGTTGCGCCTTGACAGCGGCCATGACCTTGCCCATGTCACCCGGACCTGCGTTGCGACCCAGTTCCGCACTCAACGCGGCCACGATGGCCTTGACGGCGGCCGTGACTTCATCGGCACCCAGACGCGCGGGCAGGTAGGCCTGCAGCACCACCAGCTCGGCCGCTTCCTTGTCGGCCAGATCGGTGCGCTGCGCTTTCTGGAAAGCCTCGATCGAGTCCTTGCGCTGCTTGATCAGCTTGTCGACGATGGCGACCACCGCCACGTCGTCCAGCACCACGCGCTCATCCACCTCTTTTTGCTTGATGGCCGCCAGCAGCAGGCGGATGGTGCCCAGGCGCTCCGAGTCTTTGGCGCGCATGGCGGTTTTCATGTCTTCGGTGATCTGGTCTTTGAGTAGCATGGCGGGCTCCGGCGGTGGAAAATTGGGGAATGGAAAAATAAAAAAGCCCGCGAGAGCGTCCTCTGGCGGGCTTTGGAGTTGCCGTGAGGCAGTACCAAATTTACGGTTTAGTACAGCTTCTTCGGCAACTGCATGGAGCGGATACGCTTGTAGTTACGCTTGACGGCGGCAGCCTTCTTGCGTTTACGCTCAGCCGTTGGCTTCTCGTAGAACTCGCGCGCGCGCAGGTCGGTCAGCAGGCCGAGTTTTTCAATGGTGCGCTTGAAACGGCGCAGAGCCACGTCGAAGGGCTCGTTATCTTTTACACGAATGGTCGTCATTGATGAATTGATCCAAAATTTTGCGCCTTAATTGATCTGATCAGGATCAGGCCAGGCGCGGGTTTGCTAGCAAAGCCTTGGATTATAGCGTAATCATGAGTTATTTCGGCCTCGGTTGCTCGATCTTTTGGCGGTTGAGACGGACCCATCTTAGCTTCGCGCTGCGATGCGACACGAACTGGCGCACTGATGCCCAAAATGGTCTCACTCCCTGAATGAGATCGCTATGGAAATTGTTACCGCGCGCCAGTTACCGTTGTTTCCGCTGGACCCGTGGGGTGCTGAGCACGCGTTTGCGGTGCTTGATCGTCCCTGCCCAGGAATCGCGCGCGCGATGGTTGGGCCATTGAGTCTTGGGACGGCGCTGGATACCGCTGACGACTCGCTGCGCTGTCTTGCCGCAACCGAAGACGGTGCTTTCGTGGCATGCATCAACACAAAAGTGCAACACATCCAGAATTTGGGGGCGCTGTGGGAAACGGTGCTGCTGGAACTCGACGCAGTCCGTCATCAGCCGTCCCCCGCAATCAAGGCGGGGTCAGGTTTTCGACCTGATGACTGCCTGAAGGCCTGGTCCGATCCTCAGTTTTGGCTGCCTCGACCACGCGGCGGGGCTCACATGCACCGCTCGTTATGGGCCATGGCTAAACTGCTGATCGTCCATGGACTTGCAGAAAAACCGTGCCTTACCCATGAGGATCGCCTTCAGATCGAGAGCGACGCGCTGATGGTGCTCGGGCGCCAAATTGCTTCGGGGGTGCTACTGGTCCTCGACGCGCTTGACCCTGAGCTTTGTGAGATCAGCACCAATCGCCCGCGCATGAGCGTGTCAATGGCTCATCGCCTGGTTTCTCTTGCCCGGAAAAATGATCCATTAGCGGTGCCCTATGCGTTGCAGGCCTTGAGAACCGAACCGGTGGCCGTGCTTCATTTGGCAGCGAGCGGCGACCCCGAAGCAGAGGCCAGACAGGTTCGGGAGGCGATTTTCAGCGGGCGTAGCTTGCCCGATACCTTGAACGAACTTGGCGTCGCAAAGGCTGCTCACAGAAGGTCGGTGAAAAGCTTCGTTCGATGCGCTGAGCAGGCACCCGGGCAGGGTGAACGTCTTGGCGATCTTCCGATTTCTGGCCGTGACTGGCTCACCGCCATGCGCATCACCAAAAACCTGCCGTTCCAGGGTAGGGAGGAGTGGGAGGAATTCTGTCGACTCGTGACGAAGCTTTTCTCATTGCCTGTTCAGCACGCCGAAACACTGCCCAAGTTGCTACGCTGGTGCGTATTGCCTGGCTACGCAAGAAGCTGCCATCGACTAGAACTCCTGTTATCGCAGGCGCGGGCATTCGCAACCGCAGCGCGCGGGCTGGCCGGCATCGACGTGGCTCTTGACGACGCGATTTCGCTGGGACTGGCGTTGCTTGGCAAACCGGCAGGGCGGGCTATTTCCGGGGCCGAGTTTGGCGAGATTCTTGACCCGCAAAACCTTGGTCAACTTGTGGCGGGCGTATCGCAGATTTCCGGTAAGTCGATGGTCAAGCTGATGCACAAGATCTTTGACGCGCATCCGGGAATCCCATACGGATTTCGCTTGCCGGAATCAACCACGGTTCATGCGCTCGACAGTCTTGATCTTGTACGAGCACACGGCGCAGTGTGCGACAACTGCCTCCAGTCCCCGGAAACCACCATTCAGTATGTGGCCTCGGGGCTTGCTTTATACGCCGTGAGGTCGGGGTCTTGCAACGCCGGCACGATTGCACTCTGTCTTGACGGCATGGGGAAATATCCGCAGGTTCAGGTGGAAGAAGTCAGGGCGGTGAACAACGCTGAAGCATCACCCACGTTAAGCAAGGTGGCCCAGTCGCTGGCTGATTCGTGGGCAACAACGCCGCAACTGGCTAGCTGGGTTGCCTATGAGCGCCAATGTGCGCGGTGGCGGCAGTTGGCGGGCGCACCGTGAGGTTTTGGTACGAAATCTCGGGTCGCAAAGGTAGCAAGTCGCACTTTGATTCGGGATGAGGCGTTCTTATCAATTTTCCAATTGAGCATGCGCTGCTAGAAATTTTCTGCCCAGCGATCCCAGAAACCGGGCTCGTCGTGGGTTGCGTTTTCCATGGCCTGGTCGAGAGAGCAGTAAACAAAGAAGACTTCCGGGTAGCGCATGCTGCCATCGGGATTTTCGAGAAATGCCTCCAATGCCCGAAAGGCACGCAGGGACTTGTCGTAAGGCAGGTCGATATACAGTTGCCCCCGGTAGCCCATCATCAAGCCCACGGCGGCAAAGTGGCCACAACGCTGCCAGCCGATGCCCTGCGCTTCCAGCCAGTCGATGATCTGCTGCCGTATGGGCAGCGCTTTCCATGCACTGTCAGGCATCGTTTTCCACGCCCAGACATCCTGGTCAGACAGATTCTCGCCAGCTTGAGGGGCAAGTGCCAGGGGGTGAAACTCCAGGTACAAAACACCGCGCTGCTTCTGGCGAGCGATGGCGTCGATGTGCTTAATCAGCATGGGCATGGGAATTTCCAGTTAAGAAACAGACACTTCATTATGGTTAGCGGTGCGTCAAAATGTGGCGCAGCCATGAAGCCGTAATGAGGTCAAGGACTGCATTTGAAAAGATCCCAATTTGGGACTAAAATACACCTATGCGAGTTATCTCAAAGGCGACGTTGGTGGAGTTTTGGCTCCGGCACCCTGCGTCAAAGCAGGCCTTGCAAACCTGGTTTGAAGATGCCAGCCACGCGCAGTGGAAGACCTCGCAGGACATCAAGCTCCGGTATGCCAGCGCCAGCTTTGTGGCCGCCAACCGGGTGGTGTTCAATATCAAGGGCAACGATTACCGCCTGGTGGTGGCGGTGGCCTACCGCTTCGCGGCCCTTTATATCAAGTTTGTTGGCACGCATGCACAGTACGACGCCATCGACGCAGCCACCGTGGAGAATCAGCCATGAAAAAGCCAGACCGCTACCCCATTC
This sequence comes from Polaromonas sp., assembly GCF_031411155.1. Lineage (GTDB taxonomy): Bacteria > Pseudomonadota > Gammaproteobacteria > Burkholderiales > Burkholderiaceae_C > Polaromonas. The sequence continues at coordinate 35,330 of NZ_JANOAL010000087.1, forward strand.
GCCCCATCCGCACCGATGCCGATTACCGTGCCGCATTGGCTCTGGTGGCGCCTTATTTTGACAATGAGCCCGAGATTGACAGCGACGCAGGCGCGCACTTTGAGGCCATGGTCACATTGATCGAAGCTTATGAAGCCAAGCACTACCCCATGAGTCCGCCCGATCCGATAGAGGCGATTTTGTTCCGCATGGAGCAGCAGGGCCTCAAACCCAAAGACCTGGAGCCCATGATCGGACAGATGAACCGGGTGTACGAGGTGCTTAACGGCAAGCGCAAGCTGACCCTGGCGATGGTGTGGCGCCTGCACACCGGGCTGGGCATTCCGGCGGAGAGCCTGATCCGGCCGCCGGGCTAAGTGACATCAGTCCTGCCGCGTTAGCGCAATCACCGAAAAATCATTGGTGTCGCCTGTACTCCCCATCGACGACGGTATAAAATGAATCCGTATTTTTTACGTAACTGTTTTTGGAACTACTCATGTCCACCCTTACTCAGCCGTTTGAGCGAATTGATCTTCGTACTTCACCTGAAATCAAGGAGTTGATCGTTCGCGCAGCGCTGACGAGCGGGGTTTCACTGAGCGCATTTCTCATTGCATGCGCGCAGGATCGTGCCAGGCAGATACTGGCCGAGAGTGAGACTTTGACGTTTTCACCGCGTGACTGGGATGCGTTTTTTGCCGCCCTGGACAACGCCGATAAGCCCCGCCCGAAACTTGAAGCCGCTGCGCAGGCTTATTTGAAGTGGCGCGATCAAAGCACCCCAGCCAAGTGATTGGCAGGTGATTGACTTTGACGGCCAGGTTGAATTGCTGGCAAAAAATCATGACCGACGCAATTTTGTCTGCGGCGAACTACTACTGGACGATTATTTGCGCCGACTCGCCCGGCAGCATGCCGAATCAAAAATCAGCCGGACTTATGTGGGCGTCAAGGGCGACCGGATTTTGGGTTATTACAGCCTGGCGATGTCGGCTATCCGCCGGGAACAGTTGCCGCAGCAGTATCAAAAGCGGTTCCCGAATTACCCGGTGCCCGTTGCCCGGCTGGCCCGCCTTGCGGTAGACCAAAGTCAGCAGGGAAAGGGTTTGGGCAAGTTGCTGCTTTTGGATGCTCTTTACCGGTGCCATCGCCTGTCGGAAGAAATTGGGGCTGTCGGCGTCATCGTCGATGCCAAGAACGCGCGTGCGCAAAGCTTCTACGGCCAAATGAACTTTGAAGAATTTCCTGAGACACCTTTGACCCTGTGGCTGCCTGTCGCGGCCATTACCCGCTTGTTTGGGGACAAGTGAATTTGCTATTTATTTGATAGCTGCTAACGCACTGTTTGTAAGGTCTATAGGCCTGAATGGCTATGAATCCAGGATCAGGTTGCGCTCACCAGCACAATGACCGAGAAATCATCGGCGCCACCAGCGCGGCGTGACGCTTTGCAGGCACTCAGTAGGTCCACATCCGAATTGCCGACAAACAAGGCGGCAATCCCGGCATCGCTCAACACCTCGTTAAGCCCGTCGCTGCACAACAGAAGACGCTCACCCGGCTGCAATTCATGGGTGACGATGTTCACGTTGAACTCATCAAACTCGGCATCGACGATGAACTGGCAGGTCAGGCCCTTCAGGATGCTGGCCGCATTCTTGGCCTGCTCGGGCGTGATTTCACCCGCGATCAGCATGTCATTGAGCAGGCTATGGTCGCGACTCAGCAGGCGCACCTGACCACCGTTCACGCCATTCGTAAACAGGTAGGCCCGCGAGTCGCCGACGTTGAAAATAGTGACGGCATTGCCAATCAGGCGTACACCCACCAGCGTCGAGGCCATGCCATAAAGCTCGGCGTTGGCACTGAGGGCCACATAGTCTTGTTGGACCTGATGGAGGAGCGCCGGTAGGGATGCGGTGTCTGGTGCCGTCGCAAGGCGGATTTGCAGCAGCTCCAGCAAACGCCGACTGGCGGTGCGCGGGAGTTTGCCGCTGGACACGCCGTCCGCCACCGCGAAATAGCGTGGTTGTGATGAGTCAACTTCGCCTTGCTCGCGAACACGACCTTGATGCACTTGTCCGTTAAGCAACATGGCATCTTCGTTGTGGGGTTTGCCGGTGCCGCGTTGGCTGAAGGAGTTAAAGGCAATCCGCATGGGCGTAGGGCTGAATAAATCCATTTGGGCTACTGCCGCGATTGGTTCACCAATCTGACTTATTCACCATCGTCAGGAAGCGGATAGCTGAGCACGTTTTGCACATAACCAGGTAACTCTTCTTCGTACGCATTGATGGCATCCTTGATGCGTCCAAGTAAATCTTCGCCAGAGAATTCATTGCCGGATTCATCTTTGCAACTTTTCAATTCCAAGGCTGGAATAAACAATCCCTTGTCTTGATCCCTGACGTGAAAAAAGGAATCGGAATCGTAGTAGTAGGCCAGTAGAGCGTCTTTGGCGTGATGCGGACTTTCCTTCTCCATAACGTAAAGACCGTATTCTTGGTTTGGTTCACCAGCAGAAACGAGAAATTTTTGCATTTTCCTTGTCATTTTCATCTCCTAAGTTGCAATTAAAGTGCGGCCGCTGATGCTGACTCGCAGTTGCCTACAGGCCGGATTTCAATTGGTTCTGCCGAAGTCGCTTCTCAATTTTGGCAACGGTTGTAATCATCCACTCGGCCATCACGCCCGAAGCAATTTGAGCCCAAGGCTTGGAAGAATATCGCCAATCTCTTAGAGACGGTTCGAAGTCTTGATACCAAAGCCAGAGGCCATGGGACTTTCCCCTCGCATTGAACTCGTTGTCCATGGCGGGCTTGATGTCGAGCAGGACTTCGTCTGTTTCGGCATTTTTCAGAATGCCGTAGAAAAAATTTCCGCCGCCTGGCTGGTCAAAGCCAAAACCCACAGTGAATTTATCCCCAGGAGACAACTGAATCAGGATCGGGCGTTTCCAGTCTGAAATGTCAAAGCTGGCCGGTAGCTCCCACGAATAACCATCTTTCTTAACGCCCCGGACGAATTGTTCATGAAGCTTCTTGAGCAACGCGCCCTTGATATCAGATTGCGCGAGAGAAAGCTCCAGTGCAAGCTCAACAGTTGCCGCACTGCTGATGGCGTCAGTAATCAGTTGTTGACGTTCTGTCATGTCGCGGACTCCTAAGAAAGTTTGGTAGATGTATTTTTCGAAGCTCTGAATAAAAGCCTGCACGGCAGGGGCTTCGCACTGTGCGCGGCAGGTGGACAGCCAAGGCAGAAGGTGGGCGTAGCAGCTCACTACCAGGTGGCGTGCTGCTATAGCTATGGTGGCAGCTTCTTTTTCAATGCTGTGGCCTCCGGGCGTACGGTCCTCGTGGCCTGGCAGGTAAATCAATACGTACCCATCCCTATAACGGGCCTCCAGATGCCTGAGGTAATCCTTTACTTGATCAGCTCCGTCAGCCGCCCATGGTTTGTTTTCGATGGCGATAGCAAACTTTCGTTCTGATGTGGGGCCCGCCAGTTCAATCAGGATGTCAATGCGGCGTCCGGATTGTTGGTTCGCGTCGGTGGGGGCTTCGGTGGCGACAGAAAGCACCTCCCTGTTCGCTACCAAATCTGTCAGCCCTAGCAGCTGGATGAAGCCGTCCAAGAATCTTCGCCCCTGAGCATGACTACCGCGAGGGTCCAGTAACTCGCGAAGCAGATTGGACAAACCCAACTCGCCTGGTGACAGTAAATCAATCAAGTTGAAGTCTGGGGCAAACTGGCTGGCGTAAGCGGATCGCGCTGCACGCAAGCCCTGCAGTTTTGCGTGGGTTGACAGTAAAAATTGTGTGGTTTCCATATTTCCCTTGAAATCATTTGTTAGGGCGTCCAAGGCGGCCGTAGGACACATTCACGATTTTGAACGTTGGGTTTGGTTGCGTGTCTTTCATGAACTCCAATACAACGGCTTTCTATAACGTCAGCGAGCTTCTGCTGATCTCACTCACCGCATCCCCAAACCCCCGCAACCACCAATCCAGCATAGCCGAGTCCACCACGGTCGCCGTAATCTCATAGCCGTCATCCAGTTCCACCACTTGCTGGTCAAGAGACAGTGGGCATTCCACCACATGAAGCCCGGCCCCTTTCGTTATCCGAAAACTCAAGCGAATCTTCGTGCCGTCGCCGTAGCCAAAGCGCCCAGCGTCGTCAAATTGCTTGAGGTCGAAATTCTTGGGGCGCTCAAAGGTCAGGGTTGAAGACTGGGCTGAGATAAAGCGGTGCAGCGCCAGGCAGCGTTCGTTGTCGTAGCCTTCATACCGGCAAACGAGATACATGCGCGGACCTTGCTGCGCCAGGCCCAGCGGCATGACCCTGGAAGCTTTTCTGTCACCCTCGGCATTTCTGTAGTCCACGTCCAGCCACTGGTTGCCATACAGCGCGTCGCTGACCTGCTCGAAAACGTTGGCATCGACTTTGGGTGGCAGCAGCGGCTGGCTGGTGCTGACCACGCGCACTTTGTCCAGCCACTCACGCTCGCGCTGGAAGGAGCCGCTTTGACCCTTCTCATTAAGCTGGCCGCGCGCCTGGCTGAAAAAACCTTGCATGGACTTCATCAGTTTGGCGGGCAGCAGGCTGCTCAGTTGTTGCTCGGCCAGCGTGAGGAGCAATGATTCTTGGGTGCTCAGGCCCGGCAGCGTCAAGCCTTTGGCGTTTTCTTGCCAGCGGTAGCGGTAGGGCTTGCTGCTGTCGTCACGTTCGATGCCGTAAAACGTGGAATCGGGATCGGACAGCGTTTCCAGCAGGCGCTGGATGGTGCGCGGTTCGCGCTCAAAACCCGCATCCTTCAATTGCAGGCGCAGTTCGGTCGCGGTGATGGTGCCGCGTTTGGGAATGCGACGAAGCAGTTCAAGAGAAAGCTGTAGCGTTGCCAGGGAGTCAGGGCGTTTGGGCATGGTGATGCGTGGATAAATTACGTGGATAAATGACGTGATTTAAAGCTTCAAGTCAGTGCGGCCTGCAAACACCTGCCACAGGCGCACCATGGCATAGGTGTCGAGCTTGCAGTAGGCGAGCAGTTGCTGTTCGATCTGGTTTTTGCGTGCTGTGCATGTGTCTGGATGAATGGCCTCCAGGAATGCCTGCATGGCCATGCCGCCATCCTGCACGCCGTCGAGGGCGTCGTAGCGCAATTCGGGCACGACCGCTGGCAGCACCTTCTTGATGCTCCAGCTGCCTTGCTGGCTGGGGTGGTAGTAGCGCTCACGGGCGATGGGCAGCAAGTCAACCACGCGGGCGTTGATGGCCAGCAGCGCTGCGCTGAATTGCGGGTGCCGGATTGCCAGTTCACTGATGCGCGCCGTCTCAAACCCGGCGTTGTACACATACACCGGCCCCTGCTCACCACAGGCGGCGATCAGGGCCTGGGCGAATGGCTGGGACGGGTCATTGCCGGAGAGATCAAGAAATGCCGTGTGGTCGAGCTGGCCGGATGCGGACAAGGTGTGCAGGCTGAACTGGAAGGTGTTCTGCTGATACGGGCGGGTACCTTTCCAGATGGGCACTGCAAACTGGATGGTCTCGAAGTCCAGAAAATAGGCCGGAAGGCTATGGATAGCCAGGTCTGCGGCGGCACCCGCCGCATCGAAGAACACCGCATTGGCCAACGTGTGATTTTTTACCCGTTGCTGTTTGGCGTTGAGCAGGTTGTCGGGGACGTTTCTGAGATCGGTCACACCCTGCGTGGCGAGTTCTCGCGCTTTGGCACCGATGTAGGGTAGCCAGTAAACCGGGTATTCCGGTTTCGGTTCGTTGCGGCTGCAATAGTCGTAAAAGCCGCAGGCAAAAGGCGCGTCGCAATGCGCTCCTATTTCGATAGCTGGTTCTACAGGGCTGGCGGTGACAAGCTGCGCCTGGGTTATCCAGGCTTTGACTTCTTCGGTGCGCGAGAAGGCCTCAGCGCTGAGGTCGTTTTCTTTTAGCAGCCCGCTGTAGTCGCCGTTGCCGGGATAAGTCCATGAACTGTCAATGTGCGCCAGCGCGATGCTTTGCAGCGCAACCCCGGCCGACCGGGCGACAAAGGCCTGTACGGCCACGTCATCGCGGTGGTAGTCCTTGACGCTGGTGGAGGATTTGACTTCCACCATGCGCCAGACCTGTTGGCCGTCTTGTTGCTCGGGCAGCATGACGTCGGCGAAGGCCAGTGCGCCACCGGCTGAAAAACCTGCCTCAAAAATGGCTTGCGCGGTGCCAAGCAATTCCGCGCTGCGCTCAAACGCGCGGGCAAACCCTTCGCTCTGCACATCAATTACCGCGCCCAGACCTTGGGGGTCGTAAATGCGCTGGGCGATGTCTCCCACCTGATGCCCGATCTGAAAGCTAATCTGGGTGGCATCGGAATCCTCGCGCAGCTCAGGGCGATGGATTTCCAGCCACAAGCGTTTGGGGCACTGGCGCAGGGCCAGCAACTTTGATTTTGAAAATGTGCGCATGGGGTGTTTCTTAATCCACAGCCCAGCCTGCTTGCAACAAGGCATCAACATCATCAAACCGGTGATCATTGCTTCCCGTTTTCGAGCGCAATAGCAGGCGGTCATGCATCAGATCATCGATAGTCGCATAGGCATAGCTCAGCGTCGGGTGCTTGAAATGAAGGTACCCATCCGGCGTCACCGGTAGTTGCGCTATGGCTTGGCGGGTCTGCTGTTGCAGGCTTTCAGACCAGGTGCTGGTTGGGTGGGTTGTCATGGTGGTGAAATTGAATGATTAAGGTCATTGTCGTTCGGCATGCGTCACTCTGTGTCGCATCGCTGTGCAAACTTGGCGCATTGAATCAACAACGCGAGGCACCCATGGATTTCATTGAGGTTTATTACTCACCAAAGCAGGTTTCCTGCCCGGACAGCGCTTCACCCAGCCCGCGCAAACCGGCATGGGTGGTGGCGGACTGGATTGCGCAAGACTTCCCCATCGGCATTGTTGAGCCCCTACCGGCAATCCGGGCGCAGCTGGCGCAGGCCCACTCGCAAAACTACGTGGATGGCATCTTGAGTTGTGAGCTGATGAACGGGTTTCGTGGCCGCCAGAAGGAGGTAGCGGATTCGCTGGCCTGGACTTGCGGCTCGCTCTTGTCGGCAGCTCGTGGTGCATTGAACAACGGTTTGGTCGCTTGCTCTCCTACCTCGGGGTTCCATCATGCCGGGGTTGAATCCGGCTATGGCTACTGCACCTTCAACGGACTGATGGTGACCGCACTGGCCCTGAAGGCAGAAGGCAAAGTCCGGCGCGTGGGCATTCTTGACTGTGACCAGCACTACGGTGAGGGAACGGCTGAAATCATGGCCGCGCTGAGCATCGACTGGATTCGGCACGTTTCGCAAGAACACTGGAGCCCGGACGATGCGAAGCCGTTTATCGACAAGTTGCCCGAGGTCGTACGCGACTTTGCTGACTGCGACCTGCTGATTTACCAAGCCGGTGCTGACCCGCACATCAACGATCCGCTGGGTGGTTTCCTGACTACGGTGGAACTGGCTGAACGCGACCGAATCGTTTTTTCTGTGGCGAAGTCAATCGGCATTCCGGTAGTGTGGAATCTGGCCGGAGGCTATCAGGAGCCAGTGTCCCGCGTGCTGGAAATCCACCGGAACACCATGGCGGCGTGTGTTGCGGAATACGTTTAAGCGGCCCGGATGCCGCTGGCCAGGACCGAAACCGTAATCTCGTTATCCAGGGTGTCGTCGTGGTACGTACCGTAGATGATCCACGGGTCTTGGGATAACTGCTTTCGGATGCTTCTCATGGCGCTCATTGAGTCTCCCAGTTTCAGGACTTGTGGGGAGGCTCGAACGGCCATCAGAACGGTCGACGCCCGCTGCAGCCGGCTTCGACCGAGCAAGGGATGGTCAATCGCATGGAGGGCGGCGACCGCGGCACCGTCCACGCCGCTGGCAGACCCGAAGCCGAAAGCGCAATCGCCTTCATGGCTCAAGATGATGTGCCTGAGATCCTCGAAATCAATGTTGACCCAACCGGGCCTGCAAACCGGGTTCAAGATGCCTCGCCATAGCTGGTCGAAGGCCAAGGCTGCCTGACTGGATACGGACGTGAACGAAGCGTTTTCTCCAGCTACTCGCTCAATATTCCGATTGGAGAAGGGGAGTAGCGCATTGACATGAAGCCGAAGCTCGCGGATGCCGGTTTGAGCGATCTGCTTGCGCTGCAGGCTCCCGAAACTGGACGGCAAGGTGGTGAAAGCCAAAGTGAGTATGTCTTGCTCGCGCAACATCTGCGCAACGATGGGCGCGATACCGCTGCCGGCTGCACCGCCCATCCCGGCGACCAGCAAAACCATGTCCAGACCGGCCACCGCGTCAGCAATTTCAGGGAGGGACGACTGTGCAAGAAACCGTGCGGCTTGGGGCTCGAGGCTCGGGGCCTTGCCATCGCCCACCAGTATCTTGCGGTCGGCCTTGACCCGCTGCAGTGAGTTGACGTCTGTATCGATGGCGATGGATAGCCCGAGATAGGGGAGGCGCCCAGCGAGCTTATTCACAATGGCGCTGCCTCGCCCTCCGAGCGCCACGACGCCAACCTTGGGAATAGCCCAGTCGCTCCCGGCGACCTCGACGGCATTTGTCGGCGTCTGGGTTGCTGTTATGGCCGATGCGCCTTCGCCGTAAAACGCCGACGCGGGCAGGATGACACTGGCACCCATGGCATTGAGGGTTTGCAGGAATTGGCGGCGATGCATAGGGGTTCTCCCACAAAGTGACTGTGGGAGAACTATGGATCAGGGGTGCGACGGAATGTGTCGCAAAATTTCAGGAAGCGTGCCGAATGCGTTAGTCAGGCGGCCGTTAACGCAGCCTGCTTGGCCACCAGCGCCTGCCCGCAGGCAAACCCCGAGGCCCAGGCCCACTGGAAGTTGTAGCCGCCCAGCCAGCCGGTCACGTCGACCACTTCGCCGATGAAATACAGGCCGGGCTGCTTCGATTCCATGGTTTGCGAGGACAGCTCGCGGGTGTCGATGCCGCCGGCGGTGACTTCGGCTTTTTTGTAGCCTTCCGAGCCATTCGGTGTGAGTTGCCAGTCGGCCAGGCGCGCGGCCAGGCCCAGCAGGGCCTTGTCGGTGGCGTCGCTGATCGGGCGCTGCAGGGCCGGGTCGGCGCTAACCCAGGCGTCGGCCAGGCGGCTGGGCACCAGGGTGGCCAGCTCGTTGGCGATCAGCTTTCTGGACGTGGCCTTGGCGCGCAGCAGCAGGCTGGGCAAATCCACGCCGGGGGCCAGGTTGAGGCGCAGCGCCTGGCCTTCGCGCCAGAAGCTGGAAATCTGCAGCACGGCCGGGCCGCTCAGGCCGCGGTGGGTGAACAGCAGGTCTTCCGAAAAAACCACGGCCTTTTTGCGCTGCTTCGGGCTGGCGTCAGGCGGGCAGGATTCAATCAGCACCGGCAGCGCCAGGCCGGCCAGCTGGGCAAACGGCGCCCAGGCTTCGCCGTCAAAGGTCAGCGGCACCAGCGCGGCGCGCGGCTCCACCAGCGCCAAGCCAAACTGTTGGGCGATGCGGTAACCGAAATCGCTGGCGCCAATTTTGGGAATCGACAGGCCGCCCGTGGCGATCACCACCTGCGGGGCTTCGATCAATCCCCGGTCGCTATCAATTTGGTAGCCGTCCGTGCCCGTTTTATCTGGGCCAAGCAGGCTTTTGACCCTGCACGGTTGCCAGCGCGTAACCTGGCCGGCATCGCACTCGGCCAGCAGCATGTTGATGACATCTTCGGCCGAGTGGTCGCAAAACAGCTGGCCTTTGTGCTTTTCATGAAACGGAATGTTGTAGCGCCGCAGCAGTTCGATGAAGTCTTGCGGCGTGTAGCGCGACAGGGCCGAGCGGCAAAAATGCGGGTTCTCGCCCAGAAACTGCGCCGGGGTGGCGTCCCGGTTGGTGAAGTTGCAGCGGCCGCCGCCCGAGATGCGGATTTTCTCGGCCACTTTTTCGCTGTGGTCCAGCAGCAGCACCTTCAGGCCGCGTTGGCCCGCCACGCCGGCGCAAAACAGTCCGGCCGCGCCTGCGCCGATGACCACTACGTCGAATTTATGAGTCAAATCGGCCTCTAGCCCAATAAGAATGGGTGCTATAAGCTATCAAAATAATAGCTAATACCTCCCGTGAGTGATTGTTTTGCACATGGGAGTTTAGTCTGGCCAGCGCTTGCCGGGGCCCGCAGGCCCTTGGGCGTCTTACTGCCTGACGATGACGGGCTGGACCGTAAAGACGTTCGGATTCGCCGGGTCGACCTCCACGCGAACCCAGTGAATCATCGGGCTGCCAAAGGTTTGCAAGCGCGTCAGGTTGGGCAGCAGCCTGGACGGGCTGTACAGCGGTTTGTCAAGCTTGAAGAAATGCGTGTCGCCATGCACAAAAAGCACTTGCCCGGCAAACTGTTCGGTCTCGCTCACCACGGCGTTGATGAAATTGCGGTAGCCGCTGACGCCAGGCGCCTGGCTCTCGTCCCTGTCTTCGGTTTCCGGCAGGTCAAAACCCGGGTCACCCTGAATCACCAGCACCAGGCCGCGCGCCTTCTGGTCTTTGGCGGCCTGAAACGCCTGCTGCAGCCACTGCAGATTGGCAGCGTCGCGCTCGACGTGTTCGGCATTGCTGGCCTGGCACTGCGCGGCGGTGCGTGCGCTTTTGTTGCCGCAGTCTTTGTCGTCCATGACCTTGTTGTTGTTGCTGCCGGGCACGTTAAAGCCGGCAAACACGATTTGATGGTGGCTGAAGCGGGTGTTTTCAACGTACTTCTCGCCGGGCTGGCCCTGGTGCAGCAGCGGCAGCTGGCGTTTGCCCAGGCTGGCCGCCGTGGGGAACAGGGTTTTGCGCAGGTAGGCCAGGCGCTCCAGCGCGTCGTAGCCGCCGTTGTTCAGGCGGTGGCAGTCGGTCCATTCGTTGTCGCCGGGCACGTACACCACGGGCTGGTCCATCTGCCCAAACATGGACAGGGCCGAGGCGTAAATAGCGTCGGTGCATTGGGAGCTGCCGTCCTTGATGTCGCCGTCGTAAATCGAAAACGCGATGTCGGACTGGTTGATGCTGTTGAGCAGCGCCGGGATTTTTGGCTCGTCACCGGCCTTTTGGTAGGGCATGTCGCCCCACAGGCCGAAGGAAAACGGTTGCGCCTGGACGCACGAGAGGCCAAGCGCCAGCAGTGCGCCAGCCAGAAAACGAGGTGACATGAGCAGGGGTCCAGTCAAAAGACATGAGCTTAGTCAGCGCACATGTCAACTCTGTGACCGCGCCACTGGCGGGGATGCGGGGCGCGCGATGCCGATAGGCAACACCGGGGTCAACTCGTGTGAATTCATGTCAATTCATGTCAATTCATGTCGAAGTGTGAAAAGTTTTTGACTAAACTGGCTGTAATGAGTTGGTTTGCAAGCAGCGGCGTTGGCGCCTGCCCAGACGGTGAGCCTTCAACAGGGACGATGCCCATGATTTTGTCGATGATTCTGATTTACCTGCACCTGATTGCGACCTGCGCGGCCATTGGCACCATCGTGATCACCGACCTGCGCCTGCTGGCCAAGGTGCTGGGCTACCGGGTGGTCATTCCGGCGCCGCAGCGTTTTGAAACCATCACCATTGGCGTGGCGCTGCTGGGGTTGTATGTGACGGGCGGCGCGCTGATCATGCTGGGCCTGGCCGACCGGCCCGACTACCTGGCCAACGGCAAGCTGCAGGGCAAGCTGGTGCTGGTGGGTCTGCTCACCGCCAATGCCTTTGTGCTGCACCACCGGGTGTTTCCGATTCTGCAGCGCTCACGACCGGTGTCGGCCTGGACGCGGGGCCACTGGTTGACGGTGGCGCTGGCGGTGTCGCTGTCCAACAGCGCCTGGTTTTTTACCGCTTTTCTGGGCATTGCCCGGCCCTGGAACCATGCAGTGACGCCCGGCTTTGTGCTGCTGCTGGCGCTGCTGGCCTGGGGCGCGCTGTTTGTGCTGGTCAATGCGGTGCTGATGCTGGCGTCGCGCGATGCGCCCAAGGCCGACCCGGACTGGATTGACGCGGTGAAATCGTCCTGGAGCGAATTGAGCGCACTGAACGAGTTGACGCCGGCCAAAAAGCGCTGAGGCGCCTTCCCGCCGAAATCAAGCGGCGCGGGCGGCTTGCGGATGCGCCGCCGCCAGGGCGACGCCGGCCATGACATCGCCCACCACGATGATGGACGGGCTGGCCAGGCCGGCCTGCTCGATCGCATCGGCCAGCAGGCCCAGCGTGGTGCCGATGTGGCGTTGCGTCGGCAGCGAGGCGTTTTGAATCACCGCCACCGGCGTGCTGGCCGGCAGGCCGGTCAGCAGCTCTTGCTGAATGCGCCCGGCCCCACTGACGCCCATGTAAATCACCAGCGTCAGGCGCGCGCTGTGGGCGGTGGCGGCAAGCAGCCGCCAGTCGGTGCCGGCCGCACCGGGCTTGGCGTGGCCGGTGACAAACACCACGCCGTGCGCATGCTGCCGGTGCGTCAGCGGCACGCCCAGCGAGGTGACTGCGGCCAGCCCGGCGGTGATGCCGTTGATGACGGTGACCGCAATACCGGCGGCCTGCAGGTGCTCGACCTCTTCGCCGCCACGGCCAAAAATGAAGGGGTCGCCGCCCTTGAGGCGGACCACGGTTTCGCCTTCGCGCACCGCCATGACCATCAGCTTTTCAATGAATTCCTGCGGCGTCGATTTGCAGCCACCGCGCTTGCCGACATACACGATGCGGGCCGTGGGCGGGGCAAACGCCACAATCTCGTTGCTCACCAGGTCGTCCACAAACAGCACGGTGGCGCTCTGTATCGCCTTGAGGGCCTTGAGGGTCAGCAGCTCGGGATCGCCCGGGCCGGCGCCCACCAGGGTGCAGTGGCCGCTGGTCGGCAGGTTTTTGGGGGGTGTATTCATAGTTGGGGGACCAGATGCAAGATGTGTTCCACCTGCCGAGCAATCGAGGCCGGCACCGGCTGGCGGCCCGCCATCACGGCCTGAATATAGGCCGCCGTGCTGGCCGGATCAATGGTTTTGGCCAGATCGGGCACGGTCGGCAGGGTTCCGGGCTGCGCCTCTTGCAGCAGCAAGCGCTTGCCGGCGATAAAAGCCTCCATCTGCGGCGTGCGGCGGGCGTCGGCCACCACTTCGCCCTCGGTGCCGCGCAGCAGCAAGGCGTTGGCCTGGATCAGCGCAAAGGTCAGCGCCATCGACTCGGCGTATTCGGGGTGGGTATAGCTGCTGATGACCAGGCTTTTACCGAGGCAGGGGTTCATGATCTTGACCAGGCTGTGGGCCGGGTTGCGCAGCCCCACGGCGCGGCGCACGTCCAGCAATTGCTTGAGGCCGGGGCACAGCAGCTCGGTCGGCGCAAAGGCGACCTCGCCGTTTGCTATTGTTTTAATAGCTGTGAGCGCATGGATGTCCAGGGCTTGCAGCACTTCTGATGAAAAAATCCGGGACGATTCGGTGGGCGTGCCATGCACCAGCACCGGCAAGCCTTCTCGCGCCAGCAGCAGCGCCAGCAGCGGCGTCAGCACCGGCAGCTTGCGTGCGCCGTTGTAGCTGGGCAGCACGATCAGGGGCCGGTCGGTGGCGGGCAGGCGGTTCAGCCGCTGGTAGGTGGCGTCCAGAAAGCCCGCCATCTCGTCGGCGGTTTCGCCCTTGATGCGCATGGCCAGACAAAAGCCGCCAATTTCAAGATCGGTCACGCTGCGGTCCAGCACCTGGCCGAACAGGTCGCTCGCCTGCTCACGCGTCAGCGCACGCGCGCCCTGTTTGCCGCGACCAATGACCTTGATGTACTGACTGATGCCCATGGGGCGATTGTCTGCGAACGCAGATAACTTTTTGTTATGAGCTTAGGCCACCTGCCGGATCGGGATGATGGGGCGCTCTGGGGCAGGGCCGCGGGCATCACGCACCTTGCGCTTGAGCTCGGGGATGCAGGAGCCGCAATTGGTGCCGCATTTCAGCGCCGCCTGCAAAGAGGCCAGCCGCTCGTCGTCGGTGCCAAGGTAGCCGGAGCCGCTTGCCCCCAAATTGATGCCCTGGCTCAGGGTTGCAAGGTGCGCGTCAATTGCCGTGTCGCTGACGTTCAGGCAGCTGCAGACCAGCTTGCCGCGCGACTGCACCGCCACCGGCGGCTTGGCGCCCGGCAACAGCAGCAGCCGGCCATAGGCCTGCGCGGGCAACTCGTCCTGCAGCAGGGTCTTGATCCAGGCCTGGGCGCTGGTGTCGCCGGCCAGCACGAAACCGGCCAGTTCGGCCTGCTCGCCCTGAGCGCCCTTGCGAATCAGCCGCACGCTGCGGCGCTGGCCTTTCTTCTTGTCGGCATAGCGCAGCACGTCGGCGCCGCCCAGGCCCAGCAGGCCTTCGAGGCGGGCCAGCAGCTCGTCGGCCGGTGCCTCATGGCCAGCCGCGCGAAACAGCACGCCGTTGCGTTCGGCGCCAGGGTTGGCCAACGGCGTGTTGTTGGAAAACGGCACGCAGCTGCTGAAGGGAAAGGCGGACATCAGGGGCTTGAGCTGTTCGCGCGCGCCCAGCGTTTCACCCTCGGGCAGCCAGGCCATGGCCAGCAAAGACCAGGGCAGCTCGGCCTTGAGGATTTTGACGGCCGCGTGTTTGAGTTCGGGTTGCTTGGAGCTGGGGCAGTAGGCCGAGGTGGTGAGGGCATTGACTCCGGCCAGCGGCTCGCCGCTGCTGGACAGGCCGCTCAAATACTCCTCGCCCCAGTGCATGGCGATGAAAGCCTGGCTCAGGGCGACTTCGGCCGAGGCCTGCACCGGCAGCACGATGGAGCCGCGTTTGGAAGTGACATGCACCAGGTCGCCTTCCTTGAGCAGCCTGCGCGCCATGTCCTGCGCGTTCATCTGCACCGCCGGCTCGGCCACATGGCCAAACAGCCGGCCCAGCGTGCCGGTGCGGCTCATGCCGTGCCACTGGTCGCGCAGGCGGCCGGTGGTCAATGAAAACGGATAACGCGATTCGCGCGGTTCGGCCACCGGCTTGTAAACGGTGTTGACGAATTTGGCCTTGCCGTCGGCGGTGGGAAAGATGCCGTCTTCGTAGAGCCGCAGCTTGCCATTGGTTTCACCTTCGCGCAGCGGCCACTGCTGCGGCGCCGTGTCGAGCATGGCGTAGCTCATGCCGGTGATGTCGAGGTCGCGGCCGCGTGTCGATTCGCGGTGCTCGTTCCAGATGGTTTCCGGCTGGTCGTAGGCAAACAGGCTTTTTTCAGGTGCAGGCGGGGTGGCCAGCAGCTTTTCCAGCCGCTGTGCAAACGCCACGGCAATCGACCAGTCATGCCGGGTTTCGCCGGGCGCGGGCACGGCCGGGCGCACGCGGCTGACGCGGCGTTCACTGTTGGTCACGGTGCCGGTCTTTTCGCCCCAGGTGGTGGCGGGCAGCAGCAGGTCGGCATAGTCGCAACTGGCCGTGGTGGCAAACGCCTCCTGCACGATCACCAGCTCGGCGCGGTCCAAGGCACGGCGCACGGTGGCCTGGTCGGGCATGGACTGGGCCGGGTTGGTGCAGGCAATCCAGAGCGCCTTGATTTCGCCGTCGGCGGCGGCCTGAAACATCTCGACGGCGGTCTTGCCGGGCTTTTCGGGCACCGAGGGAACGCCCCACAGCGCCGCAATTTCGGCCCGGTGCGCCGGGTTGGCCAGGTCGCGGTGGGCGCTCAGCAGATTCGCCAGTCCGCCGACCTCGCGGCCGCCCATGGCATTGGGCTGGCCGGTCAGCGAGAACGGGCCGGCACCGGGCTTGCCGATCTGCGCGGTGGCCAGGTGCAGGTTGATCAACGCGGCGTTCTTGGCGGTGCCGCTGCTGCTCTGGTTGAGGCCCTGGCAATACAGGCTCAAGGTTGCGCCCGGGCCGCCGAACCAGCGTGCGGCCTGCACCAGGTCGGCTTCCTTGATGCCGCAGATGCGGGCCGTCTCCTTGGGCGTGAATTCACGCACCCGGTCGCGCAGCGCCTCGAAACCGGTGGTGTGTTCGGCGATGAAACGGCCGTCGGTCAGGCCTTCCCACAGCATGACGTGCAGCAGGCCGTGGAACAGCGCCACGTCGGTGCCGGGCAGCAGCTGCAGGTGCAGGTCGGCCTGTAGCGCAGTTTCCGTGGCACGCGGGTCGGCCACGATGATCTTCAGGTGCGGGTTGGCCCGGCGGGCGTCCTCGATGCGGCGGTACAGGATCGGGTGGGCCCAGGCCGCGTTGCTGCCGGCGATGAACAGGCAGCCGGCGTGGTCGATGTCCTCGTAGCAGGCCGGCGGCGCGTCGGCGCCCAGCGTGGCCTTGTAGCCGGCCACCGCGCTGCTCATGCACAGCCGCGAGTGGGTGTCGATGTTGTTGGTGCCCAGCAGGCCCTTGGCCAGCTTGTTGAAGACGTAGTAATCCTCGGTCAGCAGCTGGCCGGAAACGTAGATGCCGACCGAGTCGGGGCCGTGCGCGCTGACGCTGCCGGCAATGGCGTTCGCCGCGGCGTCCAGCGCCGTGTCCCAGGCGATCGGCTGCAGCGGCGCCTTGCGCTCCAGCCGGCGCATCGGTTGCAGCAGCCGGGTCTGCAGCGCGATGGTGGGCGAAGCGGTCAGGTGCAGCGTCGAGCCCTTGGTGCACAGGCGCCCGAAGTTGGCCGGGTGGTCCGGGTCGCCGCGCACGCCGG
>NZ_JANOAL010000088.1:0-11805 GCF_031411155.1 Polaromonas sp.
TGACGGGCACGCCGCTAACGGCCCGCTCCGTCAACCGGCCGCGATGGCGCAGCCGCACCGGACGCGGAAACGGGCAAGGCAGGCCGCCGGCAGCCGGTCCGGACGCCGTTTCAGGGGCAAAAAGTGCCGCTAGCCCAATCAAATCAAGCATAGTTTGCTCTTTTTTTTGTAGCGACTCACGAATCGCATCGCCCTCATCGGCCAGAAACGGAATCAGCGCCTGCCCGGCCCGAAAACGCGGCTGGCGCAGGCAGGCGGCCAGCAAAGCGCGGTTGCTGGGCAGGCCCAGCACCTCGGTATGGTCCAGCGCGGCGGCCAGCCGGTCGATCGCCGCCGCGCGCGTGGCGGCATGGGCCACCAGCTTGCCCAGCATCGAGTCGTAGTACGGCGACACCTGCAGACCCTCGGCCAGCGCGTGGTCAAAGCGCACCCCCGCCGGCTCGCGAAAGCGCAGCACCCGGCCGGTGTGCGGCGTGAAGTCTTCATCTTCCGCGCACAGCCGCACTTCGATGGCGTGGCCGCTAAAGCTCACCTGCTCCTGCGTCAGCGGCAAGGGCTCGCCCTGGGCCACGCGCAGCTGCCATTCGACCAGGTCCAGCCCGGTCACCGCCTCGGTCACCGGGTGTTCCACTTGCAGCCGGGTGTTCATCTCCATCAAAAAGAATTCACCATCACTCAGCAAAAACTCCACCGTGCCGGCGCCCACATAACCCGCCGCCTGCGCCAGCGCGATGGCGCAGGCGCCCATGCGTTCGCGCAAGTCTGCATTTACCGCCGGGCTGGGCGTTTCCTCGATGAGTTTCTGGTGCCGCCGCTGCACCGAGCAGTCGCGCTCGCCCAGGTGGATGCAATGGCCGTGCGCGTCGGCAAACACCTGCACCTCGACATGGCGCGGCTTCAGCAGCGCTTTTTCGATCAGCAGCTCGGCACTGCCAAAGGCCGATTCGGCCTCCGATCGCGCGCCGTGCAGGGCTGCCGGCAGCTGGGCGGCCGCTGGTACCAGCCGCATACCGCGCCCTCCGCCGCCAGCCACCGCCTTGACCATGACCGGGTAGCCGATGCTTTCGGCCTCGGCCTGAAAGCGCGCATCCGACTGGTCGGGGCCCTGGTAACCGGGCAAACAGGGCACGCCCCGGGCGTGTGCCAGTTGCTTGGCCGCCGCCTTGCTGCCCAGTTGCCGGATGGCGGCGGGCGGCGGGCCGACCCAGACCAGCCCCGCCGCCAGCACCGCCTCGGCAAAGGCCGCGTTTTCACTGAGAAAGCCGTAGCCGGGGTGCACCGCATCGGCGCCGCTGGCCCGCGCGGCGGCGATCAGCTTGTCGATGCGCAGATAGCTGTCGGCCGGGCTGTTGCCGCCCAGCGCGCAGGCGATGTCGGCCTCCCGCACATGCAGCGCCTGGGCATCGGCGTCTGAATACACGGCCACGGTCTTGATGCCCAGGGCGCGGGCGCTGCGCTGGATGCGGCGCGCAATTTCACCGCGGTTGGCGATCAGCAGGCACCGGATGTTCATGAAGCTTTTTTGCCGGTCCTGGCCAGGCCCATGGTCTTGGCGATGATGGCCATCATGACCTCGTCGGCGCCACCGCCAATCGAGGCAAGCCGGCCATCGCGGTACATGCGGGCGACCTTGTTTTCCCAGGTGTAGCCCATGCCGCCCCAGAACTGCAGGCAGGTGTCGGGTACGAGACGGTTCAGCCGCCCGGCTTTCAGCTTGGCCATGGAAGCGAGCTCGGTCACGTCCTGGCCCTGCAGGTACAGCTCGCAGGCGCGGTAGGTCAGGGCGCGCAGGCTTTCGACCTCGGTTTTCATCTCGGCCAGCTTGAACTGCACCCACTGCTGGTCGGCCAGCGTGCTGCCGAACAGCTTGCGCTCGTGCGCCCATTCCACCGTCCAGGCAATGCAGTTGCCGAGCGACTGGAGGCAGCTGGCGGCGCACCACAGGCGCTCCTCCTGAAACTGCAGCATCTGGTAGGTAAAACCGGCGCCTTCGCTGCCGATCAAATAACGCTGCGGCACGCGCACCTCGTCAAAATAAATCAGCCCGGTGTCGGACGAGTTCATGCCGATTTTTTTGATCTTGCGGGCTTTTTCGATGCCCTTGCAATCCATGGGCACCATCACCAGGCTCTTGTTTTTATGCGCCGGGCCGTCGCCGGTGTTGACCAGCATGCACATCCAGTCGGCCTGCAGGCTGTTGGTGATCCACATTTTCTGGCCGCTGATGACATAGTCGCCGCCGTCCTTGCGGGCCTGGCTTTTGATCGATGCGACGTCGCTGCCAGCGCCGGGCTCGCTCACGCCGATGCAGCCCACCATGTCGCCGGCAATCGCCGGGGACAGAAATTCGCGTTTCAGCGCGTCGCTGCCAAAGCGGGCCAGCGCCGGGGTGCACATGTCGGTTTGCACGCCGATGGCCATGGGCACGCCGCCGCAGTCGATATGGCCCAGCGCCTCGGCCATGGCCATGCCGTAGGAATAGTCCAGGCCCGCGCCGCCGTATGCCTCGGGCTTGGTCAGGCCCAGCAGGCCCAGCTTGCCGAGTTTTTTGAAGACCTCGTGCGCCGGAAACATCTCGGCCGCCTCCCATTCATCGACGTGCGGATTGATCTCGGCCTCAATGAAGCGCTTCAGGGTTTTCTGGATTTCACGGTGCTCATGGGTGAACTGCATTGTTTGTCTCCTGGGGTTTGTTTACATGCGCGCCACGCCAAACTGCATCGGCCTGAGCTGCCGCGCATCGGCCTCGGCGCACATCGCCAGGCATTGCGCCAGCACGGCCCGGCTGTCGCGCGGGTCGATCACGCCGTCGTCCAGCAGCAGGCCGCTGGTGCAGGCCACATCGGCCTGGGCTTCAAACAGGGCGACGATCTTGTCAAACTGCGCTTGCGACTGCGCGGCGTCGGGCGTGAGGCCCTTGCGCGCCAGCGCGGCCTCCGTCACGATCTGCATGGTGCGGGCCGCCTGCTCACCGCCCATCACGGCGGTTTTGGCGCTGGGCCAGCTGAACAGAAAACGCGGCGCATAGCCGCGCCCGCACATGCCGTAGTTGCCCGCGCCAAACGAGGCGCCGCACTGCAGGGTGATTTGCGGCACGCTGCAATTGCTGACCGCCTGAATCATCTTGGCGCCATGCTTGATCATGCCGGCCTGCTCGCTGTCCTTGCCGACCATGTAGCCGGTGGTGTTCTGCAGGTAAATGAGGGGGTGGCCAAGTTGGCACATCAGCTGGATGAAATGCGTGGCCTTGTTGGCCCCGGCCACGTCAATCGGCCCGTTGTTGCTGATGATGCCGACCGCATGGCCTGCAATCGAGGCCTGCACGCAAACGGTGGCGGCGCCGTACAGCGCCTTGAAGGGCAAAAAGTCGGAACCATCGACCAGCCGCGCGATCACCTCGTGCATGTCGAGCGGCTGGCGCAGGTCGTCGGGCACCAGGCCGAGCAAGTCCTCCGCCGGATACAGCGGCTCGACAGCTATTGAATTCGTAGCATACTGTGCACGTTCTGCAAGGGCTGCGACCTGATTTGACCATGAAAACCGGGCGACCACCTGGCGCGCCAGCCCCAGCGCATGCCGGTCGTCCTCGGCCAGCTGCTCGCCCAGCCCCGACAGGCTGGCATGCATCAGCGCGCCGCCCAGTTCTTCTTCGGTCGCCACCTCGCCGGTGGCCGCCATCAGCAGCGGCGGGCCGGCCAGAAAGGCGCGCGAGCGGCCGCGCACCATGATGACCACATCCGAAAGCCCCGGCATGTAGGCGCCGCCGGCCGTGCCCGAACCGTGCTGCACCGTGATGACCGGGATGCCGGCCGCCGACAGCCGCGCCAGGTTGCGAAACAGGCTGCCGCCCTGCACAAAGCCTTCGACGCGGTAGCGCATCAGGTTGGCGCCCGCGCTTTCCACCAGGTGAATGAAGGGCAACTTGTTTTGCAGCGCGATCTCCTGCACGCGCAGGATTTTTTCCAGCCCCATCGGCTGAATCGCTCCGGCTTCGATGCCCGAATCGCTGGCCACCACCATGCAGCGCGCGCCGCTGACAAAGCCGATGCCGGCCACCACGCCGCCGCCGGGCACCGACTGCGCGGCGTCCTGGCTGTCCTGCAGGTAGCCCGCCAGTGCGCACAGCGGCAGATACGGCGTGCCCGCGTCCAGCAGCAGCGCGACCCGCTCGCGCGGCAGCAACTGGCCGCGTTTTTCGAACACCGGGCGGGATTTTTCGGAGGCCGCCGTTGCGCGGCCTTCGAGCGCGCGCAGCGCCGCCAGCCGCGCCAGCAGGGCCGCGCGGCGCTGGCCGGCCTGCGCGCTGCCGGCATTCCAGGCGGACTGGAACACAGTCATGACCAAGTCCCCACGCTTGCCACTTCGTGGGCTGCGCTTTCCCCCCGGGGGGCCTTCGCACCTTGGGGCGGCCCGGCGCTGCTCATTCCTGAAACACCCTGGGCGTGGCCGCCAGGTGAAAACCGTCAAACGGCTTGATGGCATCGCGCTGCAGGGCGTCTGCATCCGGCCGTTGCATCGGCCAGCCCATGCGCACCTGGGGCCGCGCGCCATCGACGCGCAAGGTCGCGCCGCTGATGAAATTGGCGGCTTCGCTGAGCAGAAAGACTATCGCGGCCGAGGTTTCGCTTTCGGTGCCAAAGCGCCCCAGTGGCACGGTGTGGCGCATCTCGCGCAGCATGGGACCGGCCTCGGGCGGGTAGTGGTCCATGCCGCTGGAGGCAATGTAGCCGGGCGCCACGGCATTGACCCGCACGCCGCTATGCGCCCATTCGGCTGCGGCGGTTTCCGTCAGGCTGACCATGCCGGCGCGGGCGGCGCCGCTGTGGCCCATGCTGGGCATGGAGCCCCAGATGTCGGCCACGATGTTGACGATGCTGCCGCCGTGCGCCTGCATGGACTGCAGATAGCATTCGCGCGCCATCAGAAAGCCGCCGGTCAGGTTGGTGTTGATGACCGCCTCCCAGCCCTTGGCGCTGATGGATTCGAGCGGCGTGATGTACTGCCCGCCGGCGTTGTTGACCAGGCCGTTGATGCGGCCCTGGGCGACCACGATGGCGGTGACGGTGGTCTGGACGGCCTCCTCCTGGCGGATGTCACAGGGGTGAAAGCTCACGCGCCCGCCCTGGGCGACGATCTCGCCGGCCACGCGGTGCAGCTTGTCGATGGCGCGGCCAATCAGCACCACATGCGCGCCCAGCGCGGCCAGTTCATGCGCGGTGCAGCGGCCAATGCCGGACCCGCCGCCGGTGACCACGATCACCTGGCCGGCCAGCAGATGGGGCTTGAAAATGGAGGTGTAACTCATACGGTTCTGTCCTGAATAAAAAGTGCCATGGCGGCGTCGGCAAGGTCATCGAGCGACGCGTCTTTTTTGGCGTCGAACCACTGCACCGACCAGTTGAGCGCACCAAAAATCAGCAGCCGCGCCAGCTTGACCGGGCCCTTGAGCCGGCCCTGCTGGCTCAGCGCCTGGAGCACCGGCGCCCACGCCGACTCGTACTCGCTTTGCAGTTTGGCTAGGGTCACGCGCTGCCTGGCCGTGATGGCGCGCGACTCGTAAAGCATCACCGGAATGAAGTCGCTGCCCGGCCCCAGCAGCACGCCGACATGGTTGCGAATCAGCAGGTGCAACACGGCCGCGGCATCGGGCGCCGCCTGCTCAGCCGCCCGCAACGCCGCCGTCTGCCGCTCTATCGCCGAACGCATGCCTTCGTCCATCACCGCGTAGAGCAGCGCGCCCTTGCTCTTGAAATGATAGAACGGCGAGCCGCTGTGCATGCCGACGGCGGCGGCGATGTCGCGGGTGCTGGTGGCGTCAAAGCCCTTGCGGCGAAACAGCCGGGCCGCCGCGTTGATCAGCTCGACCCGGCGATTCCCGTCGTCCCGCTCATCGACGGTTTTGCGCGGGCGGCCGCGGGGTCGTTTTGGCGCAGCGCCAGGGCCAGCATCAGCTGCGAAGGGCGCGCGGGAATGGCTGCCGGGGACAGGGTCGTGTGGCGCGGTGGGTTGATCCATGAAGCAGACCTTAGCAAACGGCGTTATTTTTAGCAAGCGTTTGCTTGGTGAAAATATCGACCCAAAAACCGCCTATGGGGCATGCGGGCCAGCCACCGTCCTAAGTCGCAAAAGCCAGAATTTCGACTTGCCGCCCGGCGCCAAGGGGCCGGTCGGAGTTCAATTTTCAACAGCCATCCGGGCCCGCGCCAACTCATGGCCACCATGGCCACCATGGCCACCATGGCAGGTTGATCCAGGCAAAAAAGACCTGAGCGACCCCATTTATTTGACATGTTTCTGAGAATGCCCTTAAAACTCCCTTAATTAATACACTGAGTAACACAATTTGCAAATTGCTGCGGATGCCAGAAGTTACAGACTGCGGCCCGCCAAGCGCCCCGCAAGACCCCGGAAAGCAGCCGCTTCGCCTGATGTGAGTGCAGCAGGCAGTCCCCGTTTACCGGGTATTCCCCCACCCGGACCGGGCACAACTGGGTAGCCAGCCGTGGGATTGCTCCTCCAAAAATCTCGCAACACACTGACCTCAAGCGCGCGGCAATTCAGAAACAACATCCCCCGAATTGTTTGTAGATGTGTTTGTTTATTGCCGCCGCCAATGATCCGGATGACGCGACACCTGAAGCAACCGTAGTCGGTGGGCCGTCTTTCCGGAATTTGGTTTGTTGCTTGACCGGGACTTTGCGGACTTGCCCCGCAACCCAGAAAACCAGTTAAAGGGGAAATGACCATGGCTTCATTCAGCAAAAGCGATCTTGAATTCATCCTCAAGCAGATCAGGATCGCGGAACAACATGCGGCCGGCGCGGATTTGCGCTCCCTGATGCCGAACCCGGAAGTCGGCTTTGGCCTGCGGACCATCGACGGGACGTTCAACAACCTGATCCCGGGCCAAAGCCAGTTCGGTGCCGCCGACCTGACCTTTCCGCGCCTGGTACCGGCGACATTCCTCAACGATAACGATGGCGATACGTTCGATGCGAATGGTCCGGCTCCGGGCGGGCTCGTGACCAACACCAACTAGGCCCTGACCGGCAACGTCGCCGATGCAGATCCGCGCACCATCAGCAATCTGATTGTTGACCTGACCGCCAACAACCCGGCGGCGATCGCCGCCGCAGCGGCCACGCCGGGCTCCGAGGTGGTTAGCGGCACCCGCGCGGACGGCACGCCATTCGAGACATTTTTTATTCCGAACGTGGCAGCAGACGCGGGGCTGTCGGCGCCGTTCAATTCGTGGATGACCTTCTTCGGCCAGTTCTTCGACCACGGCCTGGATCTGGTGACCAAGGGCGGCAGCGGCACGATCTTCATTCCGCTGCAGCCGGACGATCCGCTGTTCGTTCCGGGCAGCCCAACCAACTTCATGGTCCTGACGCGGGCCACCAACCAGCCGGGGCTGGACGGCATCCTGGGCACCGCCGACGACGTCCACGAGCAGCAAAACACCACCTCGCCGTTTGTCGACCAGAACCAGACCTATTCCTCGCACCCCTCGCACCAGGTCTTCCTGCGCGCCTATGAACTCAACGCCGCCGGCGACCCGGTGGCCACCGGCAGGCTGATCACGAATCGCAATCTGGGCGCTGATGGCAACTTTGGAGGCACTGGGCTTGATGCCGACACCGAACTTGGTGGCATGGCCACCTGGGCCGTCGTCAAGGCGCAGGCGCGCGCGCTGCTGGGCATCAACCTCACCGATGCCGACGTCTCCAATGTTCCGCTGCTGGCCACCGACCCGTATGGCAATTTCATCAAGGGCCCGAATGGCCTGCCTATGGTCATGATGAAAGGCCCGGACGGCATTGCGGATACCGCCGATGATTTTCTCGTTGAGGGCAATCTGACCACGCCCATCAACCTGACCAACGCGGTGCGCACCGGTCACCAGTTCCTCATCGATATTGCCAACGCCGCCAGTCCGGTGAATGGCCAGACCGGCGCCGCACTGGCCCCGGATGCCGATGGCGTCGCCGGTGGTCCGGTGGCCGCAGGCTTTTATGACAACGAACTGCTCGACGCGCACTACATCGCCGGTGACGGCCGCGTCAACGAGAACATCGGCCTGACCGCCGTGCATGCCATCTTCCACTCCGAGCACAACCGGCTGGTCCAGATGACCAAGGACGTGGCCCTGGCCTCCAATGACCTGGCCTTGCTGAACCAGTGGCTGATGCCGGACGCCCAGCTGCTGGCGTTGCCGACCCCGGCGCAAATCGCTGGCCTGCACTGGAACGGCGAGCGCCTGTTCCAGGCGGCCAAGCTCGGCACCGAGATGCAGTACCAGCACCTGGTGTTCGAAGAGTTCGCCCGCACCGTTCAGCCCAACGTCGACGCCTTCATCGACTTCGACAACACGATCAATCCAGCCATCGTGGCCGAGTTTGCGCATACCGTCTATCGCTTCGGTCACTCGATGCTGACCGAAACCATTGACCGGCTCGACGCCAACTTCCAGAACAGCGAGATTGGCCTGATCCAGGCCTTCCTCAACCCGCTGGCGTTTAATCAGCTCGGCGGCGTCACCGTGAGTGCTGAAGCCGCGACCAGCGCCATCATCCGCGGCCTGACGCGCCAGGTGGGCAACGAGATCGACGAATTCGTGACGGAGGCCGTGCGCAACAACCTGCTGGGACTGCCTCTGGATCTGCCGGCCATCAACATCGCGCGTGGCCGCGATACCGGCGTGCCGACCTTGAACGCCGCACGCCGTGAGTTTTATGCGGGCACCGGTGACAGCCAGCTCAAGCCCTACATCAGCTGGGCCGATCTCGTGCAGCACCTGAAGCATCCCGAGTCCGTTATCAACTTCATTGCCGCTTATGGCACCCACATTTCGATCACCAGCGCCCTCACGCTCGCCGACAAGCGCGCCGCAGCCATGGACCTGGTGTTCGGCACCGGCACCAATCCGGCCGACCGGCTCGACTTCCTCAACAGCACCGGCGCCTATGCCAGTCTGGCGAACGGCGTGACTATCACAGGCGTTGACGCCATCGACCTCTGGATTGGCGGCCTGGCCGAAGAAAAAATGCCCTTTGGCGGCATGCTCGGTTCGACCTTCAATTTTGTCTTCGAGAACCAGCTTGAAGCGCTGCAAAACGGCGACCGCCTCTACTACCTGCACCGCCTCGCCGGAACCAACTTCGTCCACGAGCTCGAGAACAACTCGTTTGCCAAGCTGGTGATGCTCAATACCGACGTGACCCACCTCCCGGCGCTCCTGTTCTCGACCCCGACTTACACCCTTGAAGTCGATCCGAGCAAGCAGTTCAACGCCAGTGTGATTGCCGGCCCGGACGGCATCCTGCTGGACAATCTCGCCACGCCGGTCAATGAGGCTGCCGACAACCAGCCGGGCAATGCCGACCCGATCGGCGGCATTCTGCTGACTCCGCTCGTCATCCGGGACAACCCGGCGACGGCGACCGCCGATGCGAACTACCTGCAATACACCGGCGAAGACCATGTCGTCCTGGGTGGCACGAATCCAGGCAGCCTGGCCAACCCCAGCGGCAATGACATTCTGATCTCCGGCGACGGCGACGACACGCTCTATGGCGACGGCGGCAATGACCGCCTCGAAGGCGGCTATGGCAACGACGACCTTCAGGGCGGTGCCGGCGACGACATCATCACCGACATGGGCGGCGACGACGTCATCAAGGGCGATGACGGCAACGACGTCATTCACGGCGGCAATGGCTTCAACCTGATCATCGCCGGTCGCGGCAGCGACTTCATCATCACCGGCGATGACGTGACCGAGGTGATCGCCGGCGAGGGCAACGATTTCATCCTCGGCAGCAAGATGAACGTCCAGATGGCTGGTAACGAAGGCGATGACTGGATCGAGATTGGCACCCAGGACGGCGCGCCCGGCGACAATTTCGACCCGTTAGGGACCGACTCGGTGATCGGCAACGACATCTTTGTAGGCGACGGCACCTTCGACGAGATGATCGGCGAGGGCGGTGACGACATTTTCGTCGGCAGCGCCGGGCCAGACAAGATGAAGGGCATGTCCGGTTTTGACTGGGCCACCTACAAGAACAGCCAGTTCGGCGTGAACGTCGACTTCTTCGCCAGTGCCTTCAATGAAGCGCCAGTGCCGGTGTCCATGGCGGCCACCACGACCCTGTTTGCCCAGGTGGAAGGCCTGTCGGGATCGGCCTCCAGCGACGTGCTGCGCGGCGACAATGAAACCGCGGACTCGATTGTCAACGCCGGCTTCACCGGCAGCGTGCTCACCAATATTGACCTCATCACCGGTCTGCGCGCCTTCCTCGCAAACTCCCTGGGCGTGGCCGCCAACACGCTGACCTCGTTCGGCGCGGGCAACATCATCCTCGGCGGCGCCGGCAGCGACATCCTCGAAGGCCGCGGCGGTGACGACCTTATCGATGGCGACAAGTGGCTCAACGTGCGCATCAGTGTGCGGTCTGCGACCAATCCTGCCCTGGAGATTGACAGCGTCAACAGCCTGAAGGATCTGGTGCCGCGCATGTTGTCGGGGGAAATCAACCCCAGCCAACTCGTCGCCGTCCGGGAAGTCCTGACAGCTGCAGGTCCCAACTTTGACACGGCCGTGTTCTCCGGCAATCTGGCGGACTACAGCGTGGTCACGAACGCCACCAGCGGCGTGACCACGGTCACGCACCAGGCTGGCGCCGGCATCGACGGCACCGACCGTCTCACCAATATCGAGCGGCTGCAGTTCGCCGATGGCGTGGTCGTCCTGTCCGGGACCAACAACGGCCCGGCGGGCTTGCTGACCATCAGCGACACCACGCCGACGGCATTCCAGACGCTCACGGCATCCGCCGCAGGTGTGACCGATGCGGACAACACCGCTACGGCCGGGGCCATCACCGGGCCGATCAGCTACTACTGGCAATTTGAAGCGGTACCTGGTTCGGGCGCCTTCCAGGACATTGTGGGCGGGGCTGGTTTGCCTGTGAGCGGGCCGACCTTCATGGTCACCCCGGATCTCGCGGGGCTGAACCTGCGCGTCAGGGCGGTCTATCAGGATGCCAACGGCGTGCTGGAAACGGTGTTCTCCGCCGCTACCGCAAGCGTCGCAGCCGGGGTTGCCCCAGCCGCAGCGCCGCCCATACCGGCCGAGTCGCCAACGACCAGCGCCGGAGTGCATTTCATCCGGTCTGACCTGCAGTTCTTTCTCGACCAGATTCTGATCGCGGAAAAGCATTCAGTACCCGGTACGGATTTGGGCTCCCTGCTCCCCAATCCACGCATGTCCATGGGCCTGCGCACCGTTGACGGGTCACTAAACAACCTGGTACAGGGCCAGAGCCAGTTCGGTGCAGCCGACTCGACCTTCCCGCGCCTGGTTCCGGCAAACTTCCTGAACGATGCGGATGGTGACACGTTTGATCCGGACGGCCCCGGCCCGGCAGGCCCCATCAGCAATACAGACTATGGCACAGCCGGTAGCGTCGCCGATGCGGACCCGCGAACCATCAGCAACCTGATCGTCGACCAGACGGCCAACAATCCGGCCGTCTACGCGGCCGCGTTCGATCCCGGCGTAGACGGCCTTTTGCATACCGCCGACGACGTGCTGAAAGACGGCGTCCAGATCGTCAAGAGCCCGGGCCTTGACGGCCAGTTCAACACCGCCGACGACCGCGACGTGTTCTTCTTCGAGAACGTCGCGCCTGACGCCGGCCTGTCGGCGCCTTTCAATTCGTGGATGACCTTTTTCGGCCAGTTCTTTGATCACGGCCTGGATCTGGTGACCAAGGGCGGTAATGGCACGATTTTCATTCC
>NZ_JANOAL010000089.1:0-33989 GCF_031411155.1 Polaromonas sp.
GCCTTCTCGGCATTGACGACCATGACGTTGGGCACGCCGGCGACCAGGGTGATGGGGGCAAAGTCCTTTTGCGGGTCGAAGCTCATCTTGCTGTAAAGCGACTTGTTGATGCCATGCGTGCCGACGGTGCCCATCAGCAGCGTGTAGCCGTCGGCGGGCGCCTTGGCCACCACGTCGGCGCCAATATTGCCGCCGGCGCCGGCGCGGTTCTCGACCACAAAGGGCTGGCCGAAGGCCTTGGCCAGTTCGGGCGCCATGGCCCGGGCCAGAATGTCGGTGGTGCCGCCGGGGGCGAAAGGCACCACGATCTTGACCGGCTTGGTCGGCCAGGGGCTCTGCGCCAAGGCTAAATTTGCTATTAAAAATATAGCTGAAAGTGCAATAAGTACCTGGGCCAGAGCACTATTTCGCTTAAAAAAGTGGGTCAAGACGGTCTCCGGTGGGGGTTTTGGCAGGCGGGCCTGGCTACCTGGGCAAGATAGCCCGCGGCGGCGGCCGGCTCAAGAGGGTAAATCCGGGCCTGAAAAAAGCCGCCGGGCGCAGGGCCGGGCGGCTTGGCCTGAATCCGGCGTGGCTCAGTCGGCAAACTTGCCGGCGGCCTCGATCACGGGCTTGAGCTTGTTGATCTCGGCGCTCACGAAGGCCTTGTGCGCGACGGGGTCCACCCGCTTGTCGGTCACCACCACGGCGCCCAGGCCTTCCTGCTTCTTGATGAAGTCGGGGTCTTTCAGCGCCAGTTTGAGGGCGGTGTTGAGCTGGGCCAGCACGGCGGGCGGTGTGCCCTTGGGCGCGTACAGGCCGTGCCAGATCGTCAGGTCAAAGCCCTTCAGGCCCATTTCCTGCAAGGTCGGGTAGTCCTTGAGCAGCTTGTTGCCGGACAGCGGCTTGGCCGTCGTCACGGCAAAGGCCTTGACGCGGCCGGCTTCAATCTGCCCCGTGGTGTTGGTGGTCTGGTCACACATGATGTCGACCTGGCCACCCACCAGTGCATTCATGGCCGGCGCCGTTCCGCTGAAAGGAATGGTCGTCATGGCATCGCTGGCCTTGATCGCCGCCTGCCACATCAGGCCGCACAGGTGCGAGGCGGAACCCAGGCCGGCATGGGCAATATTGAGCTTGCCGGCGTTGGTCCGGATGTAGTTTTCAAAATCGCGGTAGTTGTTGGCGGCCAGCTGGGGCTTGCCAATAATGGTCATCGGCACTTCGTTGATCATGCCGAGGAACTCGAAGTCTTCCAGCGGCTTGTAGGGCAGCTTGCGGTACAGGGCAGGCGCGGCCGCCATGCCGATGTGGTGCAGCAGCAGGGTGTGGCCATCGGGCGCTGCCTTGGCGACCTTGGCCGCGCCAATCGTGCCACCGGCACCGTTGACGTTTTCCACCACGAAATTGGCGCCACCGCCCATGGATTTGCGCATGGCTTCGGCCAGGTCGCGCGCCACCCGGTCGGTCGGGCCGCCGGCCGCGAACGGCACCACGAACGAGATTGGTTTGGAGCCGGGGAAGGTCTGGGCGTTGGCAAAAATGGCCGTGGCTGCGGCGGCCAGGACTAGCAGGCGTTTCATGGGAGGCTCCTTAAAGATGGTGCACAGTGTACGGGCGGCATACCCCGGTCACAACGCGGGAACTACGTAAGGGCAATCCCCTTTGCGGCGGGCGCGGGCCTTACTTGTAGCTGCGTGCGTCCTCGATCACCTTGCCGTCGTTGGGCAGGCTGCCGGGTTGCAGCAGCTCCACGCTGCCGCGCAGCTTGGTGACATCGCGGATCGCCTCGCCAATGCGCTGCTCCAGACCGGCGTGCGGCGCTGCCGTCTCGACCTGAAAGCGCATGCTGTCATTGGCCATCTCGCCGCTGACCACCAGCCTGGCCTTGAGCACCTCGGGGAAGCGCCTGGCAATCTCGGCGACCTGGCCCGGGTGCACAAACATGCCGCGAACCTTGGCGGTCTGATCGGCCCGGCCCATCCAGCCCTTGATGCGGGCGTTGGTGCGCCCGGTCGGGCAATGGCCCGGCAGCAGCGCCGACAGGTCCCCCGTGCCAAAACGGATCAGCGGGTAGTCGGGGTTCAGCGTGGTCACCACCAGTTCGCCGACCTCGCCCTCGGCCACCGGGTCGCCGGTGCCGGGGCGCACGATTTCCACGATCACACCTTCATCGAGCACCAGCCCTTCCCGTGCTTCGGTTTCGTAGGCAATCAGGCCCAGATCCGCCGAGGCATAGCACTGGTAGCCGGCAATGCCGCGTTCGGCCAGCCAGTCGCGCAGGCTGGGCGGAAAAGCCTCTGCCGACACCAGCGCCTTGGTGACCGTGGGCAGGGCCACGCCCATCTCGGCGGCCTTGTCGACAATGATTTTCAGAAAACTGGGGGTGCCGATATAGCCGGCCGGTTTCAATTCGGCCATGGCCTGTACCTGCTGCTCGGTTTGCCCGGTGCCGCCCGGAAACACGCTGCAGCCCAGCGCATGGGCGCCGCTCTCCATCATCGAGCCGGCCGGCACGAAGTGGTAGCTAAAGCAGTTGTGGATCAGTTCGCCGGGGCGAAAGCCCGCGGCATGCAGCGCCCGCGCCAGGCGCCAGTAGTCCTTGCGCGTGCCTTCGGGCTCGTAAATCGGGCCGGGGCTGGCAAACACGTGTGGCATGTAGGCGCCGTACGCCAGCGCGCTGAAGCCGCCAAACGGGTCCTTGCCATCGCCGGTCTGGCGCTGGGCCTGCTGGCGCGCCAGCAACTCGTGCTTGCGGGTGACCGGCAGGCTGGCCAGGGCAGCGCGCGAGTTGATGGCCGAGCCCTCCACTCCCTGCAGGATGGCGGCGAAAGCCGGTGCGTGCGACTGCGCAAGCGCAATCTGCTGCGGCAGCGCAGCCATGAGGGCGGCTTCGCGTTGCGAAGGGCTTTGCACTTCCAGTGCGTCGTAATGTGTGGTCATTTGAGATCTTCCAAATCTTGTCGATATCTCGGTGCGATCAGATTGCAGTGGTGGCGCATGTGGCGATGAATTTGAAGCCAGCAGGGGCCGTGGAACCGGCTTCGCCGGGCCGCAGGCGCAGCGCCCCCTCGGGGGGCAGCGACCCGCGCCGCGGCGGAGCGTGGGGGCCTAAGCCAGCCAGCGCTTGCGGCGCTTGTAGCTTTTCACGTCCTTGAAGCTCTTGCGCTCGCCGCCGCCCACACCGAGGTAAAACTCCTTCACGTCCTCGTTGTTGGCCAGGTCGCGGGCGGCGCCGTCCATCACTACCCGGCCGCTCTCCATGATGTAGCCGTAGTCGGCGTACTTCAGCGCCATGTTGGTGTTTTGCTCGGCGATCAGGAAGGTGACTTTTTCCTTTTGGTTCAGGTCCTGCACGATGTTGAACACCTCTTCCACAATCTGCGGCGCCAGGCCCATGCTGGGCTCGTCCAGCAAGACCATGCTGGGGCTGGCCATCAGCGCGCGGCCAATCGCGCACATCTGCTGCTCGCCGCCCGAGGTGTAGGCGGCCTGCGAGGCGCGCCGGGTTTTCAGGCGCGGAAAGTAGTTGTAAACCTTCTCCAGATTGGCCGCCACTTCGCCTTTACTCTTGCGCGTGTAGGCGCCAGTCAGCAGGTTTTCCTCAATCGTCAGGTGGGCAAAGCAGTGCCGGCCTTCCATGACCTGCACCACGCCGCGCTGCACCAGGTCGGCCGGCGACAGGTTTTCAATGCGTTCGCCACGCAGCTCGATGGAGCCCTTGGTCACCTCGCCGCGCTCGCCCTTGAGCAGGTTGGAGATGGCGCGCAAAGTCGTGGTCTTGCCGGCGCCATTGCCGCCCAGAATGGCCACAATCTTGCCCTGGGGCACCTGGAGCGAAACGCCCTTGAGCACCAGAATCACGTGGTTGTAGATGACCTCAATGCCGTTGACATTCAGGACGATGCTTGGGACGATGTTTGAGTCGCTCATAGGGGATGTATCCATTTAAACCAACTGAAAAGGCAGCACGGTTGCCCTTTCAGTTGGCGGCTCTTGAGGCAGAGCCGCCAAACCCTGCCTTGCGGCGGGCGCAAGGCAGGGGGCTACTTTCAGGACTGGCAGTCCGCAGGGGTGCGGGCGGTCAGTTTTTTCTCGCTGGCGTAGCGGGCGGCGGTGGACTTGACCAGCGGCTTGATGATCTGCTCATCGGCCTGCAGCCAGTCGGAGCTGAACTTCCAGGCCTTGCCGTCCCAGGTGTGAATGCGCGCCCAGGCCGAACCCATGTGGTCGGAGCAGGAGGTGCTGATGGGACGCATCACGCCGGCAAAACCCAGGGCGTCCAGCTTGGCCTGCGTCAGGTTCAGGTTCTCCAGGCCCCAGCGAACCTGCTCGCCGCTCATGACCTTGCCCTTGCCAAAGCGGTCTTGCGCCGAGCGGATGCCTTCCACGCCCAGCATCGCGCTCATGGCGCCGCGCATGTACAGCACCTGGCCGACTTCGTCCTTCGGCCCCGTGCCCTGGCCCTTGTCGTGCACCATGGTCAGCACGTCCTTGACCAGTTTCGATTGCGGTTCGGCGCCGTGCTGCATGGTCACGGCGTTGTAGCCCTTGGCGCCATCGGCCACGTCTTTCACGTCAGGCTCGGCACCGGCCCACCACACGCCATACATTTTCTCGCGCGGGTAGCCGGTGGCCTGCGCTTCCTTGATGGCGGTGGAGTTCATCACGCCCCAGCCCCACAGCAGGGTGTAGTCAGGTTTGGCCTGGCGAATCTGCAGCCAGGTGGCTTTTTGCTCGACGCCGGGCGCCGTCACTGGCAGCAGCTGCAGCTCAAAGCCAAGCTGCTTGCTGCGTTCCTGCAGCAGCGCGATCGGCTCCTTGCCATAGGGACTGTCGTGGTAGACCAGCGCGATCTTCTTGCCCTTGAGCTTGTCCAGGCCGCCTTCCTTTTTGCCAATCGACTGCAGGATGGCGTCGGCGGCCACCCAGTAGGTGCCGGCGATCGGGAAGTTCCATTTGAAGACCGAGCCATCGGCGCTCTCGCTGCGGCCATAGCCCACAGTGACGACGGAAATCTTGTCGGCCGGCGCTTTTTCGGTGATGGCGAAGGTGGCGCCGGTCGACAGGGGCTGCACAAACGATGCGCCGCCGTTCTTGCCCTTCAGGCGTTCATAGCATTCCACGCTGCGCGCCGTGTCGTAGCCGGTTTCGCACTCTTCGAAGCTGAGCTTGACGCCGTTAAGGCCGCCGCGCGCATTGACCAGCTTGAGGTAGTCGACATAGCCGTTGGCCCAGGGCGTGCCGTTGGGCGCGTAGGGGCCGGTGCGGTAAGACAGCACCGGAATGAACTGCTCCTTGGCCTGGGCAAAGGCGCTGCTGCTTGCCAGCGACGATGCGGCCAGGGCCACGGCCGCAACGGCCAGCATGATTTGACGAACTTTCATTGTTGTCTCCTGAAAAAGTTAAAAGCAAAGCACATGAAAAACCGGAACCGAACAGGTCATTGCGCGCAACCCCTGTTTCTTATGGGGCTTAGTGAGGAAAGGGCCACAGCCGCAACTTCTGTTTGCCAATAGCCCAGAGCTTGGCCAGACCATGCGGCTCCACGATCAGGAACCAGACAATCAGGCCGCCAAAAATCATCAACTCGGCGTGCGAAACGCCCGCGGTCGAAATCTCGATGCCGAACCAGCCTGCGATGACCGGCAAAAACTGGCTCAGCGCAATCGGCAGCACCGTGATGAAGGCCGCGCCCAGAAAGCCGCCCAAGATGGAGCCCATGCCGCCAATGATCACCATGAACAGCAGCCGAAAGGATTGATCCACCGAGAAGGCGGCGGGCTCCCAGGCGCCCAGGTAGACAAAGCCCCACAGCGCGCCCGACATGCCAACGATGAAGGAGCTGACGGCAAAGGCGCTGAGCTTGGCGTACATGGGCCGGATGCCGATGACGGCTGCGGCCACGTCCATGTCGCGGATCGCCATCCACTCGCGGCCAATCGCGCCGCGCACCAGGTTTTTGGCCAGAAAGGCGATCACCACCAGAATCGACAGGCAGAGCCAGTATTTGCTGTGCGCCGTCTCGATCGGGAAGCCGAACACCTGCAGGTTGGAAACCGAGACCGAACCCGAAGGCGAATCGAGCGTGAACCACTTGATGCGCAGGAACATCCAGTCGCTGAAGAACTGCGCGGCCAGCGTGGCCACCGCCAGGTACAAACCTTTGACCCGCAAACTCGGCAGGCCGAACAGAATGCCAAAAAAGGTGGCGCACAAGCCGCCCAGAATCAGCGCCGGAATCAGCGGCAGGCCCGGAATGCGCACAAAAAAGTTGTAGGCCCCGTAGGCGCCCACCGCCATGAAGGCGCCCGAGCCCAGCGAAATCTGCCCGCAGTAACCGACCAGAATGTTGACGCCCAGGGCCGCCAGCGAAATGATCAGAAACGGGATCAGGATGGCGCGAAACAGGTAGTCGCTGGCCAGCATCGGCACGGCGATGAAGGCGAATAGCAGAAACAGGGCCACCACCAGCCGGTCCTGCGCAATCGGGAAGATCTGCTGGTCTGCCCGGTAGCTGGTCTTGAATTGGCCGTTTTCTCTGTAGATCATTTTTTTCTCTTTAGACGCGGTCGATGACTTTTAGCTGCGACACGCTTCGCTTAACTTTGCTGCCGCAAAGATTAGTCTTCTCTGAAAAATCAGCCTTCGCCGTATCCGGCGAAAAACCCGCAAGCGTGTTGATCTCGTATTTCATACACGATCGATGATTTTTTCGCCGAACAGGCCTTGCGGCCGAAACAGCAAAAATCCCAGCGCCAGCACATAGGCAAACCAGATTTCGATACCGCCGCCGACAAACGGGCCGAGGTAGACCTCGGACAGTTTTTCGCCGACGCCAATAATCAGCCCGCCAATAATGGCGCCAGGCACCGAGGTCAGGCCGCCCAGAATCACCACCGGCAAGGCGCGCAGCGCAATGGTGGTGAGCGAGAACTGCACGCCCAGCTTGCTGCCCCAGATCATGCCGGCCACCAGCGCCACCACACCGGCCACGCACCAGACGATGACCCAGATGCGGTTCAGTGGAATGCCGATCGACTGCGCCGCCTGGTGGTCGTCGGCCACCGCGCGCAGGGCCCGGCCAGTCGCGGTTTTCTGGAAGAAGAGGCTCAGCAGCGCCACCAGCGCGGCGGCGATGGCGGCGGCAATCAGGTCTTCCTTGTTGAGCAGGATGCCGCCGGGGAAAACAGTGTCCAGCGCAAAAATCGGCTCCTTCGGCATGCCGATGTCGATCTTGTAGATGTTGCTGCCAAACAGGGTCTGACCCAGGCCTTCCAGGAAGTAGGCAATCCCCAGCGTGGCCATCAGCAAGGTGGCGCCTTCCTGGTTGACGAGGTGGCGCAGCACCAGCCGCTCAATCAGCCAGGCCACCGCAAACATGATGATGCCGGCAATCACGAAGGCCGCCAGGTTCGCCAGCACCAGATTGTCGATGCCGGTCCAGCGCGGAATCCATTCGGAGAACCTGGCCATGGCCAGTGCCGCAAACAGCACCATTGCGCCTTGCGCAAAGTTGAACACGCCAGAGGCCTTGTAAATCAGCACAAAGCCCAGCGCCACCAGTGAATACAGCATGCCGGCCATCAGGCCGCCGAGCAAAGTCTCAAGAAAGAAAGCCATGGTCAGTGTTCCGTTCCAAGGTAGGCGCTGATGACGTCGGGGTTGTTGCGCACCTCGTCGGGGGTGCCGTCGCCGATTTTTTTGCCGTAGTCCAGCACCACGACGCGGTCTGAAATGTCCATCACCACGCCCATGTCGTGCTCGATCAGCACGACGGTGGTGCCGAACTCGTCATTCACGTCGAGCACGAAGCGGCACATGTCCTGCTTTTCCTCGACGTTCATGCCGGCCATGGGCTCATCGAGCAGCAGCACCTGCGGCTCCATCGCCAGGGCCCGGCCCAGATCGACGCGTTTTTGCAGGCCGTAGGGCAGCTGGCCCACCGGCGTCTTGCGGAAGGCCTGGATTTCCAGAAAGTCGATGATTTTCTCGACCGCCTCGCGGTGCCTGAACTCTTCTTTTTCGGCCGGGCCAATGCGCAGCGCCTGCAGCAACAGATTGCTTTTGATCTTCAGGTTGCGGCCCGACATGATGTTGTCGAGCACGCTCATGCCCTTGAACAGCGCCAGGTTCTGGAAGGTGCGGGCCACGCCCATCACCGCCACCTGGTGGCTGTTCATGTGCTTGAAGGCCTGGCCACGAAAGGTGATGGAGCCCTGCTGCGGCGAGTAAACGCCGTTGATGCAGTTGAGCATGGAGCTTTTGCCGGCACCGTTGGGGCCAATGATGGCGCGAATCTCGTGTTCCTTGACGTTGAAGGAAATGTCCTGCAGGGCCTTGACGCCGCCAAAAGACAGGGAAATGTTTTGCACGTCGAGGATGACGTCGCCAATCTTCTTGATCATGCTGCGGCCTTCACGGGGGCAAAAGTCTGGCTGTCGCTGATTTTGAGGGTGGCGCTGACGCTACCGCTGCGGCCGTCTTCAAACTTCACGACGGTCTCGATGAACTGCTCGGTTTTGCCGCCGTACAGGGCGTCAATCAGCGGCAGGTATTTGTCGGCGATGAAGCCGCGCCGCACCTTGTTGGTCCGCGTCAGTTCGCCATCGTCGGCGTCGAGTTCCTTGTGCAGCACCAGAAAGCGGCTGACCTGCGAGCCCGCCAGCAAGGCGTCCACGCTGAGGTCGGCGTTGACCTTTTCGACGCATTCCTTGATCAGCTGATAGACCTCGGGCTTTTGCGCCAGGTCGGTGTAGCCGGCATAGGCCAGGTTGCGCCGCTCGGCCCAGTTGCCTACCGCGTCAAAATCGATGTTGATGAAGACGCAGACCTTCGCGCGGCCGTCGCCATAGGCCACGACTTCCTTGATGTAGGGGAAGAACTTGAGCTTGTTTTCCACATACTTGGGAGCAAACATGGCGCCGTCGTTGTCGCCGCCCTTGATGCGGCCCACGTCTTTCACCCGGTCGATGATCTTGAGGTGGCCGTGCGCGTCGAGAAAGCCGGCATCGCTGGTGTGGTACCAGCCGTCGGCGGTCAGCACCTCGGCGGTGGCGGCCGGGTTTTTGTAGTATTCCTTGAGCAGGCCGGCGGACTTGACGAGAATTTCGCCGTTGTCGGCGACCCTGATTTCCACTCCGCGGCAGGGCACGCCCACGGTGTCGGCACGCGCCTGGTCGTCGGGCTGCAGGCAGACAAACACGGCGGTTTCGGTCGAGCCGTAGAGCTGCTTGAGGTTGATGCCGATGGAGCGGTAGAAGGTGAACAGGTCCGGTCCGATGGCTTCGCCGGCGGTGTAGGCCACGCGCACCCGCGAAAAACCCAGGTTGTTGCGCAGCGGCCCATACACCATCAGGTTGCCCACGGCATAGGCCAGTTTGCTCAGCAGGCCCACCGGCTCGCCG
The DNA here is from genome assembly GCF_031411155.1 of Polaromonas sp. GTDB lineage: Bacteria > Pseudomonadota > Gammaproteobacteria > Burkholderiales > Burkholderiaceae_C > Polaromonas. Next base: position 9,387 of record NZ_JANOAL010000089.1, read on the forward strand.
TTCATCAGGGCCGGGCCGGTTTTCCTGGCCACATCCATGAATGCGTGAAACATCTTGCGCTTGAGCGCGCCCGCGTCTTCCATGCGGATCATCACGCTGGTCAGCAGGCCTTCAAACACGCGCGGCGGCGCAAAGTAGTAGGTCGGGCCGATTTCCTTGAGGTCAATCGTCACCGTGCTGGCGCTCTCGGGGCAGTTGACCACATAGCCGCAGCACAGCCACTGGGCGTAGCTGAAGATGTTCTGGCCAATCCAGGCCGGCGGCAGGTAGGCCAGCACTTCATCGCGGGCGCTCAGCTTGTCGAACTCGGCGCCGGCCTGGGCCCGGTCGAGCAGGGTGTTGTGGGTGTGCACCACGCCTTTTGGGTTGCCCGTGGTGCCGGAGGTGAAAAACATCGCGGCGACGTCGTCGGGGCTGGTTTTGTCGATTTCGCCCTGGAAAAAGCCGGGCTGGCTGGCTGTCAGCGCCTTGCCGGCTTCAATCAGGGCATCGAGCGGGCCCAGGCCCGGTTCGCTGTAATTGCGCAGGCCGCGCGGGTCGTCAAAAACAATGTGCGACAGCTGCGGGCAGCGATCCCTGATCTCCAGCAGCTTGTCCACCTGCTCCTGGTCTTCCACCAGGGCGAACCGCACATCGGCGTTGTTGATGGGAAACACGCATTCGGCGCCCACGGCATCCTGGTACAGCGGAATCGGCACCGCGCCCAGCGACTGCACCGCCAGCATGCAGGCGTACAGGCGCGGCCGGTTGGCGCCAATCACCACCATGTGTTCGCCGCGCTGCAGGCCGGCCTGGTGCAGGCCGCAGGCAATGTGTTGCACCAGCGTGGCCATGCTGGCCCAGCTGTGGGCCTGCCAGATGCCGTATTCCTTCTCGCGCATGGCAGCATCGCCCGGGCGCTCGGCGGCATGTTTCAGCAGTAATCGCGGGAACGTGGTCTGCATTCTGCTTCCTTGTCTCCAGTGGTCGTGCAGCCGTTCTTTTTTGTAGGAACGGCTGGTATGGATGAATACTAGGGCTGCGTTTGACGTCATGTTGTCATTGCGACGACAATTCGCGGGTAAGTCCTAATCGGGTGTGCCCGCGTATGGCCGCTTTTATCGAACAGGGCTTCCCGCATTTGATCCATGGCCACCGACCTGACACTTCACCAGCGCCGCCGAAAGCCCACCGCCGACGAGCTGCAGGGCATTCCCTGGCTGCGGCTGCTGCGGCCCGACGAGCGCGCCCATGCGGTGGCCGAACTGCAGGTCGGCGATGCCGAGCCGGGCGACTATGTGTGCCGGGTCGGCAAGCCGGTGACCTACTGGTTTGGCGTGGTGGCGGGCCTGCTCAAGATGAGCAGCGACAACGCCCAGGGCCTGACCATGACCTTCACCGGCGTGCCGCCCGGTGGCTGGTTTGGCGAAGGCACGGCGCTCAAGCGCGAGCCCTACCGCTACAACATCCAGGCGCTGCGCAAAAGCGTGGTGGCGGGCCTGCCGGTGGACACCTTTCACGGCCTGCTGGACCACTCCATCGGCTTTAACCGCTTTGTGATGAACCAGCTCAATGAGCGGCTGGGCCAGTTCATTGCCGCGCGCGAGATTGACCGCATGAACAATCCCGATATCCGGGTGGCACGCAGCCTGGCGGCCCTCTTCAACCCGGTGCTGTATCCCGGCGTCGGGGAAATCCTGCGCATCACGCAGCAGGAGCTGGCCTACCTGGTCGGCCTGTCCCGCCAGCGCGTCAACGAGGCGCTGACCGCGCTACAGGCGCAGGGCATCATCCGGGTCGAGTACGGCGGCCTGCGCGTGCTCGATCTGGCGGCGCTGCGCTTCACCGTGTTTGCCTATCAAAAAGACCGGTAGCCCAATATTTATAAGCATGTATAGCTATTGAATTAATAGCGTATGCCGCTTTTCCGAGGGCGGCATCCGGCCTGAATCAGGCGGGTTTCGAAATTTCAGAAAGCGCTTCACCGGCGGCTTCGATATCGGCGCGCTGAACGGCGAAATCGCCGAGAGCCACGATGCCCACGAGCCGCTTGTCGGCATCCACAATCGGCAGGCGCCGGATCTGGTGCTTGCTCATGAGCTTGGCCGCATCGTCCACGGAGTCATCCTCGTAGGCCCAGACGATGCCTTCGGACATGACGTCGCGCACCCTGCTGCTGCCCGGATCCGTGCCGTCGGCAACGACGCGGATCGCAATGTCGCGGTCCGATATCGCCCCTATCATGCGGTCATTTTCTCCGACCGGCATCATTCCAAAGTTGCCGTCGCGCATTTGTTGCGCCGCTTCCCGGATCGTTTCGTCCGGGCTGATCACCTTCACATCCCGGCTCATCACATCTCTGATCTTATGCATAGCCATCTCCTTGGTAAAAAACAAAACGCGGCGCACGAGCGGCTGCGCTGCAAGAGGGCCTGATCTTCCGCCTGGTGAGACCGCCGATCTGTAGGAAGCCGCCACCTCTTGCTGGCGGTGCTGTCTCACGCGGCCAAACGGCGCTATAGTGACACCGCTGCGCGCACACCGCCGACCGGCGGGCGGGCGCGATGCCTTCCCAAGGAGAAGCCTCATGTCCACAGCAACCACCACCCTGACGGCCAAGCCTGCGCTGTACCGGTCGCTCTATGTGCAGGTCATCACCGCCGTGATCATCGGCGTGCTGCTCGGCCACTTTTACCCCTCGCTCGGCGAGGCGATGAAGCCGCTGGGCGACGCCTTCATCAAGCTGATCAAGATGATGATCGCGCCCATCATCTTCTGCACCGTGGTGATTGGCATCGCCGGCATGGAGGACATGAAGAAGGTGGGCAAAACCGGCGGGCTGGCGCTGCTGTACTTCGAAATCGTCAGTTCCATCGCGCTGGTGGTCGGGCTGCTGCTGGTCAATCTGCTCAAGCCAGGCGCGGGCATGAACATCGATCCGGCGACGCTGGACACCAAGGCCATCGCGGCCTACACCGGCCCGGGCAAGATGACCGGAACGGTCGACTTCCTGACCAACATCATTCCGAGCACGCTGGTCGATGCGTTCGCCAAGGGCGAGATTCTCCAGGTCCTGCTGATCGCCGTGCTGTTCGGCTTTGCCTTGCACCGCTTCGGCGGGCGCGGCACGCTGGTGTTCGACGTGATCGAGAAGGGCTCGCATGTGCTGTTCACCATCATTGGCTACATCATGAAGCTGGCGCCCCTGGGCGCGTTTGGCGCGATGGCCTTCACCATTGGCAAGTACGGCGTGGCCACGCTGTTCTCGCTCGGCAAGCTGATGGCGGTGTTCTACCTGACCTGCCTGCTGTTCATCTTTGTCGTGCTTGGGCTGATCGCGCGCTTTCACGGCTTTTCGATCTGGAAGTTCATCAAGTACATCAAGGAAGAACTGCTGATCGTGCTCGGCACCTCGTCGTCCGAGTCGGTGCTGCCGCGCATGATGGAAAAAATGGAGAACCTGGGCGCCAAAAAGACCTGCGTCGGCCTGGTGATCCCGACCGGCTACTCCTTCAACCTCGACGGCACCTCGATTTACCTGACGATGGCCGCCGTCTTCATCGCGCAGGCCACCAACACGCCGATGACGCTGACGCAGGAGCTGACCCTGCTCGGGGTGCTGCTGCTGACCTCCAAGGGCGCGGCCGGCATCACCGGCAGCGGCTTCATCGTGCTGGCGGCCACCTTGTCGGCGGTCGGGACGGTGCCGGTGGCGGGGCTGGCGCTGATTTTGGGCATAGACCGCTTCATGTCGGAGGCCCGTGCCCTGACCAACCTGATCGGCAACGGGGTCGCCACCCTGGTGGTCGCGAAGTGGACCAACGAACTCGACATGGACCGCCTGCAGGCCGGCCTGAACAACGAAACCTGGGTCGAGGCGCAGGAGCCCGAGGAACTCATCAACGCCAGGACCGGGCGCATGGCGGTGGCCGAGCACTGACGCGGGCGGTAAACTGCCCCAGCCTGCCGCTGGCGGCTGACTGAACCCCCCGATTTGCCTTGTTTTTCGGCCGAATAGGCCTCTAGCCCACGATTAACGGGCATGGCAAGCTATAAAATAGATAGCAAATGCAAGACCCCCTGAAACCCAAAAATGCTACGCCGGCCACAGGCGCGGCAGTGCGCATTGCCAAACCCGTCGCGCCCGCGCCCGGCGCGCCCGTGCCCACGGTGCGGCTGAACAAACGCATGGCCGAGCTCGGCCTGTGCTCGCGCCGCGAGGCCGACGACTGGATTGCCCGCGGCTGGGTCCGCGTCAACGGCGCGCCCGCCGTGATCGGCCAGCCGGTGGCGGTGGATGCGCGCATCGAGGTGGCGCGCGAAGCCGAGCAGCAGCAGCGCCAGCAGGTCACCATCCTGATCAACAAGCCGGTCGGCTACGTCAGCGGTCAGGCCGAAGACGGCCACGAGCCCGCCGTGGCGCTGGTGCAGCCGCAAAACCGCTGGAGCGAATGCAACAGCCGCATGCGCTGGGGCTTTGAGCAGCTGCGCGGGCTGGCGCCGGCCGGGCGGCTTGACATCGACTCGATCGGCCTGCTGGTGCTGACGCAGGACGGCCGCGTGGCGCGCCAGCTGATTGGCGAGGACTCCGACATTGAAAAAGAATACCTGGTGCGGGTGAGTTACGCGGCGGAGACGGTCAACGTGCAGGCGGTGTTCCCGCCTGAAAAGCTGGCCCTGCTGTGCCACGGCCTGAGCCTGGACGGCCAGGCGCTGCGGCCGGCCCAGGTCAGCTGGCAAAACCCCGAGCAACTGCGCTTCGTGCTGAAAGAAGGCAAGAAACGCCAGATTCGCCGCATGTGCGAGCAGGTCGGGCTGTTTGTGACCGGCCTCAAGCGCGTGCGCATAGGCCGCGTCAACCTGGGCCACCTGCCGGTCGGCCAGTGGCGCTACCTGGCGCCGCACGAGCAGTTTTAGCGTCACATAAACCGGGCCCAGGCGCCCGAGCCCGTTGCTGTGTGCGCTGCCCTGTCCTACGGCAATGCGCCGCAACGGATGGCATTTTCTTTTCTGCCGGGTCCTAGACTGGGGTAAACGGGGTGATGAATCCCCGCAGCATGGCAGCGCCAACCGGCAAACGTCATCAACCCAACACAACACAATCTATGGCACTCATTACCTACCTGGCGGAAGACAACGAGACCGTCCTCGAAAACCTGATCGAATCGCTGCAGGAGATCTGTGATGTGAAGGTCACCAGCTTCGGCGCCACCCAGGCCGAAGCCAGCCGCTGGCTGACCCTGCATGACGGCGAGTGGCACCTGGCCATCGTCGACCTGTTTTTGAAGGAGGGCAGTGGCCTGGGGGTGCTGGCCGGCTGCCGCAACCGGGAGGCCTACCAGAAGGTGGTGGTGCTGACCAACTACGCCACCCCTGAAATCCGGCGCCGCTCGGCCGAGTTGGGCGCCGACGCGGTGTTCGACAAGTCCAGCCAGCTCGACGAGTTGTTTGCCTACTGCATCGAGCAGACGGTCAACCACAAAACAGACGAGGTGCAAAAGGCCCAGCAGGCCGCCCGGCAGCAAGCCATCCTGCGTGACGCGCCCGCGACGCGCCACTGAACCGACCACCCGGCCCGAAACCGCAACCGGGACGGGCAGTTTTTCGGATTTCAAGCATCAAATACCCCGCCAGCCCAAATACTGCGTGCGCTGACAGCTATTAAATGAATAGCAATCGGTGGCTCTGCCGGGGCCGCCGGTCTGGCCGGGCGGGCTTGAACCCCCCAACCCCCACAATCGGGCCATGCGTCCAAGTTCAACTCCCCCCACGCCCTCCACGCCCGCTACGCCCACCGGCCCCGGCGGCAGGCTAAAAAACGCCTTGGCCCAAGTTCCGACCTGGCTGCGGCCGTCAGACCTGCAGGGGCTGGCGCAGCTGGCCACGCAGGGCACGCTGGGCGTGGCCGGGCTGGCCGAGACGGTGCAGGGCAATGTCTACAAGGCCGTGGCGGCGCTATTTGGCCCGCTCGGCGCCAAATTTCTGGATTCCGCGCCGGGCAGTAGCGGCGTCAAAAAAACCGGCATCACCGGCCTGGCCTATGCCGGGGTCCGGGGCGTGACGCGGCTCGCGGGCGGCAGCGTCAACGCGCTGCTGGCCGCCGCCGCGCCGCGGGCGGGCCGGCAGGCGTCGTCGCCCGAACGCGAAGCCATGCTGTCCGCGCTCAACGGCGTGCTCGGCGACCATCTGCTGGCCACTGGCAACCCGCTCGCCATCAGCATGTGCTTGCGCCAGGGGGGCGAGCCCTTGCCGCTCGACAAGCAGGCGCTGGCCGCGCGGCTGCCCGCTGCTTCGGCCAAGCTGCTGGTGCTGGTGCACGGCCTGTGCATGAACGATGGGCAGTGGGGCAGCGGCGGCGCAGACCTGAACCACGGCGACCTGCTGGCGCGCGAGCTGGGCTACACCCCGGTCTACCTGCACTACAACAGCGGGCTGCACACCTCCAGCAACGGCCAGCAGTTTGCCGCGCTGCTGGAGCAGCTCTGGCAGGCCTGGCCGCAACCGATCGAAGAGCTGAGCCTGCTGGCGCACAGCATGGGCGGGCTGGTCTCGCGCAGCGCCTGCCACCACGGCGAACAGGCCGGCCACCTTTGGCGAAAAGGCCTGAAAAACCTCGTGTTCCTCGGCACGCCGTACCATGGCGCGCCGCTGGAAGGGCTGGGCAACTGGCTCGACACCCTGCTGGTCAGCAACGTCGTGACCCGGCCCTTTGCCAGCATCGGCCAGATCCGCAGCGCCGGCATCACCGACCTGCGCCACGGCAATCTGCTGGACGCCGACTGGCAAGGCGCGGACCGTTTCGAGCGCGCGCCGGACGTCCGGCAGGCGCTGCCGCTGCCAGCCGGCGTGGCGTGTTTTGCGCTGGCGGGCACGACCCTGGCCGCAGCCAGCGGGGCGCGGGCCACGGCGCGTGAAGCCTTGAGCCAGCAACTGCTGGGCGACGGCCTGGTGCCCTTGCCCAGCGCGCTCGGCCAGCATGAGCAAGCCGGGCGCACGCTGGCATTTGCCCCGGATCATCAATGGATTGCCACCGGCGTGAACCACATGGCCCTGCTGAAACGGCCCGAGGTCGGCCGGCAGCTGGTGCAGTGGCTGCGCGGGCGGGCTCAACCCTGAACGCATTGAGCGGTTTGCTGGCTGCATGACGGCGAAATCGCCGCTTGAATTCCACAAGGTAAAAAAATCTGAATAAACGGCAAACAATCAAACTAATAGTTGCTTCAATTTTGTCAAATTAACTATAATTTAGACAAATTGATGAATTTAGGAGTTTGAGCCATGAATGCCTTAAATATCGACTTCAGTTTTATCAATGCGCCGCATCATTCAGGTGCCGATGGCGTCATGGGCCGGTGCGGCAGTTTTCCGGTGGCTATCCCCGTCCTGAAGAACCTGCGCGAAACGGTTTTTTCCGCTATACGTCAAACGCTTGCCAGCGTTCTCGCCGTGAGCTTGCTGGCTACGCCGTTGATCTCAATCGCCGGTTCCAGCGAGGGTCAGCTGCTGGTTTCGGCCACGGTACTCAAGCATGCCAGCCTGCAGGTATTGGTTCAACCGGCGTCGGTGCATGTCACGGCGGCAGACATTGCCCGCGGCTATGTGGATGTTCCCAACCCTGCGCAAGTGGCGGTTCAGAGCAATACCCCGAACGGTTACCTGCTGACGTTTGAAAGCCAGGGCGAGTTTCTGCGCCACACGCTGGTGAAGGGCTTGGGCCCGGATGTGCAACTGGGGGCGTCGGGCGGCGGGGTGAGCCAGCGCGCCGCAGGTCGCGGCATGAGCAAGACCCTGCTTGATCTCGGGTTTCGCTTTGTACTTTCAGATTCCGCCCGACAGGGGGTTTATGCCTGGCCCCTGCGTCTTTCTGTCGCGCCGCTGTGAGCGTCGGCCAGTGACCTGCTGGCGAATTGGGATCAGGGATCAGGGTTCAGGACGTTACTGGCAGACAAATTCACCCAGATCCACAAAGGTGTCGTCCGACTTGGGAATGGTCAGGTCAAACCGGCAGGGCTTGCCTTCAAGCCGAACCGTGACCGCGAAAGTTCCGGGCTTGAGGTTCTCGACGTAAAACTCGCCCCCACGCCCGGTTTGCAGGGTCTGCGGCTTGCCTTCGGCGGTGAATTCAAGCGCCTGAAACTCAAGCGCCTTCATGGCCCCGTCATGCCGGAACTTCAGTTTTCCGGTGAAGGCCTGGATTTTCGTCACGCCAAAGTCGATCACGGCCCCGCTTCGCAGGGACGGCGACACTTTTTTGACCGTGGCCGGGATGGAATACTCAATCGGTACGCTCTCCGGCGCGATCGACACGTCATTGTCAAAATAAGGTGTCAGCGTGGGAACGAAAACCTGACCGCGTGCGTTGGTCTTGCCTATCGGCTGGCCATTGACGGCTACCGCCACACCGGCAAGCTCGCCCACCTTCACAATCCCGAAACTTTCGGTCACGGGGCGGCCCACGGCGAACTGGTCGCCGACATAGGCCACCCCACCTGCCACGGACACCCGGTAGTTGCTGCTGGTTTGGACAGAGTCCTGACGCCGGCCAAATTCGCCCTGCAAGATGGCGGCCGGCGCGTTGTACTGCAGCCTGGAATTGAGCTGGGTACTGCCGCCGCCGACATTGCCAGCGTGATCGGCCGAAAGGACATAGCCCAGGCCTTCGCCGATGGGCTGATTCTTGGTGAGTTGCAGCAACTCCGTGGGGTTGGTTTTGTCACCGCGGAAATTGGCCGCAGCCGAGTAGTCCTTGTCCAGAAAATAAATCAGGCCCAGAAACGCTTCGTTGCGGGACTGGCCGTCGTCGATGTGGCTCAGGCTGGCCTGCAGTGAGGCCCTGCCCGACACCAGCGGGACGATGTAGCTCAATGACGTGACGCGGCGGTTTCCGAGTGGCGATGTGTTGAATTGCTGCGTGGGGGATGAGGTCGTTGCCGGCTGTGCCGGGCGCGTGCTCAGCACGGAATGGCTGAGGGAAATCGAGCCATAGCGCTGCAGGTAATAGCTGCCAACCAGGCTGGCTTCATAGACCCGGTTGCTGAGGGTCGGCGGGTCGCCCAGCGACGCGTAATCGCCCCAGTCCCGCCTGAGCGACATCCCCAGGCTCCACATCCGCGCCTGGTAGTTGTAGCTTGCCAGGCCGGCTGCGCCTTTGTGTCCGGCGATGGAACTGGCCGCCAGCGCCGCGTTCAGTATGCCCGCGCTGCCGAGCACCACCGAGGCCGTGGGCCCTGCGCTATAAAAGTTTTTTGTACCCTCGGCCCGCAGTCCGAGTGTCACGGCGTCACTCAGGCCGTAGCGGTGAAACGCTGAAAACGCGGCCGGGCCGTAATGGTTGCTTTCCAGGCCGAAGTCACGCCGCAGGGCCCCCAGGTTGTAGCTGTATTCCTGCAGACCCTGTTGCAGCGGTTGGTCGCTGAAATAAAAGGAATAGCTGAATTCCTGTACGCGTCCGAAGGCGTCGCGCAGCACTACCTGTACATTGCGCGCCCCGCCATAGGCAATAAGGTCGCGCAGTTCAAACTCACCGGGCTTGATCTTTTCACTGCGAATTCTCTGGCCGTCGAGATAGACCTCGATATCGCTCGGCGTGGCCACGCTGCCGTTGATGCTTTGCGTCGGAAAGCGGGTGAAATAAGGGTTAAGCCCGTACAGCTTGGAGATGCTGATGCCACCCAGGTTGACCCCGTTGCTGAACTCCCGGGACGGGGTAAAAAAATCACCGATCACGGTTCGTTGCAGATTCTCCCGGTCATCGTGCGTCACGCTCGTCATGAGCCGGACAAATTTACGCGGGCCGCTGAGGTTCTGTGTCGTGCTGCCGTTACTCAGCAGCAAATAGTCGCCCAGCCGCCAGCCGAACTCGCCGGCAAAGCCCAATTGGTTGCCGCCGGCCAGGCTGTTCTGGGCCGAGCTCAGTGCGTAATTGAAAAAGGCGCTGTTGTCGCGGGGAATGGCAACCCTGAGACGATCCTCCCGCTTGAGCTTCAACGCCTGGCCGGGAAAAAGCCCGGGATCGGCGCTGATGTTGAGCGTCAACTTCTTGCCGTCAAACATAAAAGTCACGCCCTGCATGGATTTGAGGGAGATGTGGGATTCGCCGTCCAGCAGTACCGTGGTCCCTGCGGGCTCTTTAAAACCCATGGCCTTCAGGTCTTGCGTCTTGATCCAGTAGTCGAAGTCGGGGGTCATGCCGACAAAAAAGTCGCCTTTGTCTTCGGTATTGACGGTCACACGAAGAACGACGGACTCGGCCTTGCTGGCCGTTGCGGTACTGCTCACCGGCTCGGCGGGCCAGGACTGCGTGGGGGCGGCGCCGAGGCAGCACAGCAAGGCGCCAACAACCGGGACGGGATGCAGTTGCAGACTGAATGGCCGGTTCAGCCACCAACACCTGGACGCGCGCACGATCAGGGGCACATCGTGCGGGTGACGTCCAGCTTTCGGGTCGCGCTGAGCTTGTCGGTCTGGAATTCAAGCGCCAGCGAACTTACTTTTGCGCACTGCGCCGCGCTGATGGGCGTGGTGTACGACCTTGCGCTGCCGGCCAGCAGGTAGCGATCGGCAAGCGTCAGTGCGTAGACCTCGTTGCCAGCGCTGTCAGTGCCCTTCAGGTTGATGCCCTGCACCAGTTGGTGCCGGTTGCCGGTGTTCCTGGCGGCAATCGTGACAACCCCCTTGGTCAGAATAAAGCTTTCGATGTCCAGGCTATCCCGGGGCTTGGGTGGCGTCACAAAGATCGGGGCGCCGAAGCGGATCAGCACATTGATCTGGGCGCCGCTTCCTTGCGGGGCCCTGGTGGTGCCCGGCAACTCCTCTATGAAAAGCCGGTAGGTTTTTTCCGCAGCCACAACCGCGGTCTTGGCGCCGACACGAATCAATCCCTCTTCGCCAGGCTCTATCGACAGGATTTTCGGGAAAAACACCAGGTCTTGCGTCTCGGCATACTGATCTTTGCCGGCTGCGTCCTGCGTCCACTCCATCGCCTGGAGTTGAAAGCTGAGTTTTTGTTTGTCCTCATTCTTCACGCCGATGACGCTGCTTCTCACACTGGCACCCAATTCGAGCCGTATCGGGTTAACCGAGAACTCGCCTGCCAGGACCGGGCCAGAGGCGAACAGCGCCCAGCACAGGGCCACAAGGGCGTCGATTCTGAAGGATTTTGTCATGAGTCAATGGGAGTGACCGCATGCCAGGCGGCGACGGAGGGGTCTATGGGCTGACCGAGATAATAACGGTATCCGCGTAAATTCCCGCAGGAGCGTTTGCGTAGTCGCTCCATAAAATCGAGCCATTGAAGGTGAACGGCACATAGTTGCCATTGCCGGGAGCGCCACTGCTTTGTGGCAGACCCACCAGGCTGTAGGCAATCAGGTTGCCAGTCCCGCTCCTCAGGTTCCGGTTGCCGTTGAAATTGAGCCCGTTGTCGCCAGAAATCATCATGGTCTGACCGTTGGCGCAGTCCCCGGCCGTGCTTGCACCCAGGACCGCCACCAGCACGTCGCTGCCGCTGCTCGGATTCAAGTTGCCGAAGCTCATGATCAAACCCTTTGTGCGAAAGGAACAGTTGTTGCCCACCGCGTAAACAGGCAGGGCCGCCCCCCACAGGGCAAGGCTAGCCACGATGCCGTTCAAAAGAAGTCGAAATTTCTTCACGGGGTAGTTCAAGGTGCTGTTTGCAGCGTCGCCATCATTCAACTTGATGGCCGGGCTTCACATCGGGCGCAGCGTTCGGCCAAATTCAGGGGGTGATATTCAGTGTCACGTTTTCGCTGTAGGCACCGGCGGCTGCGTTCTGGTACTGCGCTGCGGTGATAGTGCCGGTGACGACGAGAATAAGGTCTTGCCCTGGACCAAAGCCTTTACCGGCCTGGGTGCCGCCGCTGAAGGCCAGGGTGTAGCCCATGGTGTCGGCAAGGGTTGGGCCGGCCATGGTGCGGGTCGTGCCACCCGCGGCGGTCACGCCAAGCGATGAGGTATTTTTGGTGCACTTGTAATTCACGTTCACCGGCACGACCTTGTCGGCGGTCAGTGACGGATCCACAGTGCCGAAGGCCAGCGGCGTGCTGGTGGTGGAGAATTTGCAGAGTCCGCTTACATTGGCGGTGACCGCAAGGGTCTGGCTGTCGGCTGCGGCGGCGAGGCCTGCGGCACAAGTCAGCGTGGCAATGACGATGGCCTTCAGAGATGCTGAGAGATGTTTCATAAAATATCCTGGGTAACAAAAGAAAGTTGATGAAGCAAAGGAGTTGAGTGGACTGTAACCAAACCTTTCGATGAATCCAAGGACTACAAGTCGTGAAGAGGCCCAGAACTGGTAATTGTTCACGCAAGTCCGTTGAAATTATTGACTTTTCCCCCAGATACGAACTGTTGATAGTGAGGTGATGGCCTGTGTGGGCCATAAAACCGCCGCCGTTTTAGGACGCTCAACCGGCCAAACGTAACAATCAAGATACAAGTTAAAAGCTGACGCATGCAAAAACAAACCCTCTCCTTTCAAGCCGAAGTTGCACAGTTGCTCATGCTGGTCACCCACTCGCTCTACTCCAACCCTGAAATTTTCCTGCGTGAGCTGATCTCCAACGCCTCGGATGCCTGCGACAAGCTGCGCTTTGAGGCGCTGAACGATGCAGCCCGGTACGAAAACGACGCCGATCTGAAGGTGCGGGTGAGCTTTGACAAGGCGGCCCGAACCCTGACCATTGCCGACAACGGCATCGGCATGTCGCAGCAGGAGGCGATTGAGCACCTCGGCACGATTGCCAAGAGCGGCACGCGCGACTTCATGGCCAAACTGTCGGGCGACCAGAAAAACGATGCGCAGCTGATTGGCCAGTTCGGTGTCGGCTTTTATTCGGGCTTTATCGTCGCCGACAAGATCACCGTGGAAAGCCGCCGCGCCGGTTTGCCGGCGGCCCAGGGCGTGCGCTGGGTCAGCTCCGGCACCGGCGAGTTCGAGGTCAGCGACATCGAGCGTGCCGAACGCGGCACCGCCATCATCCTGCACCTGAAGGACGACGCGCTTGACTACCTGAACGCCTGGAAGCTCAAGGGCATCATCAACAAATACTCCGACCACATCTCGCTGCCGATCCTGATGCCCAAGGAAGAGTGGAAGGAAGGCGAGAACGACCAGCCCGGCGAGATGGTGGTTACCGGCGACTGGGAAACCGTCAACCAGGCCGCAGCCCTGTGGACCCGGCCGAAAAAAGACATCTCGCAAGAGCACTACGACGAGTTTTACAAGCAGATCAGCTACGACAGCGAGGCGCCGCTGGCGACCACGCACAACCGCGTGGAGGGTGCCACCGAATACACCCAGCTGCTGTTCATCCCTGGCAAGGCGCCGATGGACCTGTTCAACCGCGACAAGGCGGCGGGCGTGAAGCTCTACGTCAAGCGCGTTTTCATCATGGATGATGCACAGGCGTTGTTGCCCACTTATTTGCGGTTTGTCAAAGGTGTGGTGGACTCTTCCGACCTTCCGCTCAATGTGTCGCGCGAGCTGCTGCAGGAAAGCCGCGCCGTGAAAGCGATTCGCGAAGGCAATACCCGCCGCGTGCTGTCCATGATTGAAGACCTGGCCGCCCATGACGCCGAAAAGTTCAAAACCTTTTACCGCGAGTTCGGCGCCGTGCTCAAGGAAGGCCTGGGCGAGGACTTTGCCAGCCGCGAGCGTCTGGCCAAGCTGCTGCGCTTTGCCAGTTCGACCACCGACGCCACCAGCGTGAGCCTGGCCGACTACAAGGCCCGCATGAAGGACGGCCAGGACGCGATTTACTACATCACGGCCGACACGCTGGCTGCGGCCAAGAGCAGCCCGCAACTGGAAATCTTCCGCAAAAAAGGCATTGAAGTGCTGCTGATGGCCGACCGGGTCGATGAGTGGGCGCTGAATTACCTGCACGACTTTGACGGCACCCCGCTGCAGTCGGTCGCCAAGGGGGCGGTGGACCTGGGCAAGCTGCAGGACGAGGACGAGAAGCAGGCAGCGCAGGAAGCCGCTGAAGCCTTCAAGCCGCTGCTGGCCCGGCTGAAGGAGGCGCTCAAGGACAAGGCCGAAGACGTGCGGGTCACCACCCGGCTGGTCGACAGCCCGGCCTGCCTGGTGGTGCAGGACGATGGCATGAGCACGCAACTGGCGCGCATGCTGAAACAGGCCGGGCAGGCCGTGCCCGAAGTCAAGCCGGTGCTGGAGGTCAACGCCGAGCATCCGCTGGTCAAAAAGCTCGATGGCTCCGACCATTTTGAGGATCTGGCGCACATCCTGTTTGACCAGGCCCTGCTGGCCGAGGGCGGTCTGCCGGCCGATCCGGCGGCCTATGTGAAGCGGGTGAACGCCCTGCTGATCTGATCCGGCCCCATCAGGCGGCGGTGGCAGCCGGGGCCTGCCCCTGCACCCGGTAGGACTGCGGGTCGAAGCGGCGGGTGATCCGCCGGTACTCAAAGGTAAAGCCTGGCCACAGCGTGTTGTTTTTTCCGCTGGCGGCCAGGTACCAGCTCTTGCAGCCCGAATTCCAGACCGTGCCGGCCAGGCGTTGCTGGATGCCCAGGTTGTAGTCGCGCGTCACTTCGGGCCTGACCTCCACCGAGTGCAGGCCCTGCTCGCGGATGGCGCGAATCGCCGCCATCAGGTAGTTGACGTTGGACTCGATCATGTAAATCATCGAGTTGTGACCGAGGCCGGTGTTGGGCCCGGCGATCATGAAAAAGTTGGGAAAACCCGGCAGCGCCGTGCCCTTGTAGGCTTCAAGCCCGCCTTCTGCCGACTGGCTGAGCAGGCGGCCATTGCGGCCACGCACCTCAATGCTGCCCAGGCTGTGCTCCACATCAAAGCCGGTGCCCAGAATGATGGCATCCACCGCGCGCTCCTCGCCGCCGCGCGTCAGGATGCTGTGGGTTCGCACCTGCGCAATGCCGTCGGTGTACAGCGCCACGTTGGGCCGGGTCAGCGCCGGGTAGTAGCTGTTCATGATCAGGATGCGCTTGCAGCCCATGGTGTAGTCGGGGGTCAGCTTGCGGCGCAGTTCGGCGTTGTCCGGAATCTGCGCCGCGATGTGACGCAGCGCCTGGCGCTGGATCAGTTTCATCAGCGACGGCGCCTTGGCGAAGGCGATCAGGCGCATCTCATACTGCAGGTAGTTGATGCCCCGGTACAGCCATTGCAGCGGCTTGAGCTTGCCCAGCAGCCAGCGCTCGGCAGCGCTGACGGGCCGGTCCGGCCGCGGCAGGATCCAGGGCGCGGTGCGCTGGTAGACATCGAGCTGGGCCACCTTTTTCACAATCTCGGGGATGAACTGGATCGCACTGGCGCCGGTGCCAATCACCGCCACCCGCCTGCCGGCGAGGTCGTAGCCGTGGTCCCATTGCGCCGAGTGAAACAGCTTGCCCTCAAACTGCGCCAGCCCGTTCACCGCAGGAAGGGCCGGTCGCGACAGCGCCCCGGTCGCCGACACCAGCACCTTGGCCGTGAATTCGCCCTGGCCGGTGCGTACCCGCCACAGGCCCTGGCTTTCTTCAAACTCGGCGCCCAGCATGCCGGCGTTCAGGCGGATGTGCGGCAGCAGGCCGTGGTCAGCCACCAGTTGCTCGGTGTAGGCCAGCAGCTCCGGCTGGGTCGGGAAAGTGCGGCTCCAGTTGGCGTTTTGCGCGAAGGAAAAAGAATAGAGGTGGCTGGGCACATCGCAGGCTGCGCCGGGATAGGTGTTGACGCGCCAGGTGCCGCCGAACACCGGGTCCTTTTCAAGAATCACGAAATTGTCGATGCCGGCCTGCTTGAGCCGGATGCCCAGGCACAAGCCCGAAAAGCCGCTGCCGACAATGGCAACCTCAACATCGGCTGCGGCGCCTGACAGGGGACGCTCGGTGGACAGGGGGGTCATGGCCAGTCTCCGGAAAGTGCGGTGCTACCCGTGGCGCCGCGCAGTTGTCGGTCACCGTGTCCCATGCCCCTACTTATTGAGCTGCGGCATTTCCAGCCTGACGAGCGCGGGGCCGTCACGCGTGGCGGCCAAAGTGGCCTGGCGCGCTGTGGCCGACTGCAGGATCAGGCCCTCTTCGACGCTGCTGCCCACCCGGAAAGGCCTGGCGGGCTTGCCGTCCACCGCAATCAGTGCCGCCCCGCCACCGGGCGAGCCCGCCACTACGCCCTGAAGCGCAAAGCGGCTGGCCAGGCTGGCTTGCGGTGCCGCCGCCTGGGCCCTGGCGCCCAGCACGCGCGCCACGATCAACGGGTCAACCGCAGGCGCTGCAGCGGGGGCAGGCGGGGCGGCAACCAGGTTGCCGCCAGAAACCAGTTTCAGGCCCCAGTAGGTCATGCTGCCCGCCGCCAGCGTCCACACCGCCAGGGTGATGACCGGCAAGGCCCATCTGCTTTGTGAAACTGTCGCCATGCGCAGATTATGATGGAAGCCACACTGCCCAACCCGATGCCCGACATGACCTTTTTCAAAGTTTTCGCCCGCCGTAGCCGGCAAGCCGGCTTCACCCTGATCGAGCTCATGGTGGTGCTGGTCATCATTGGGGTGCTGGCCGCGCTGATCGTGCCCAATGTGCTGGACCGCGCCGACGACGCGCGCGTGATGGCCGCGCGTACCGATGTCAACAACCTGGTGCAGGCCCTGAAGCTTTACAAGCTGGACAACCAGCGCCTGCCCACCGCCGAGCAGGGCCTGCAGGCCTTGATCGCCAAACCCACCAGCGGCCCGATTCCGGCCAACTGGAAGCCTTACCTGGAAAAGCTGCCCAACGACCCCTGGGGCCGTCCCTACCAGTACCTCAATCCCGGCGTCAAAGGCGAGGTCGATGTGATGTCGCTGGGCGCCGACGGCCAGGCCGGGGGCGAGGGCAAGGACGCGGATATTGGCAGCTGGCAGTGATGTGGCCCCCACGCTTTTCACGTCGTGTAACTTGGTGCTCCCGGAAGATGCTGCATTGTTCCAGGGGCCACCCCGCAAAAAATGCCGTCTGTCCACTCTTTTTCCCCGCGTAACAGCGGCTTTACGCTGCTGGAGCTGCTGGTGGTGATCGCCATCATGGCGATGGCGACGGCCGGGGTCAGCCTGGCGATGCGGGACACCGGCCAGACCTCCCTGGAGCGCGAGGCCCAGCGGCTGGCGGTGCTGTTCGAGTCGGCGCGCGCGCAGTCACGCGCCAGTGGCGCGCCCGTCTACTGGCACACCACTGCCGGTGGTTTCCGTTTTGAGGGGCTGCCGGCCCAGGCCTTGCCCGACCGCTGGCTGGCCGAGGGCACCACGGTGCGCGGCAACGCGGCCGTGCAACTCGGGCCGGAGCCCATCATTGGCCCGCAGTCGGTGGATCTCGTCAGCAGCACAGCGGCGGCCGGTCAGCCGCTACGCGTCATGCGCGTTGCCACCGATGGCCTGCGGCCCTTTGCGGTGCAGGCGCTGGAGCCGCCATGAAACCCGTGCTGCGCCGGGTGTCGGGCTTCACGCTGATCGAGGTGCTGGTGGCGCTGGGCATCGTCGCCATTGCCCTGGTGGCCGGCTTGCAGGCCACCACGGCCCTGACCAACAACGCCTTGCGCCAGTCCGACCTGCTGCTGGCGCAACTGTGCGCGGAAAACGAGCTGATCAAGGTGCGCCTGTCACGGCAAATGCCTGGCGTTGGCGACAGCACGGCCGGCTGCGAACAGGCCGGGCGCAGCCTGCTGGTCACGCTGGTGGTGCGGCCCACACCCAATCCGCAATTCCGGCGCGTCGATGCCCGGGTCAGCGACGGCGACAAGCCGGTGCTGCAGCTGTCTACCGTGGTCACTCAATTTTGATGGCTGGCATGTCCGTCATGTCCATTGCGCACCCGCTCAGATCACTCACTTCCCGTCAGCGCGGCTTCACGCTGATCGAACTGCTGGTCGCCATCACCATCATGGCGTTGCTGGCCGTGCTGAGCTGGCGCGGCCTGGACGGCATGGCCAGGGCGCAGGCCCAGACCAGCCAGCGTGCCGACGAAGTGCTGACCCTGCAGGCCGGGCTGTCGCAATGGAAGGTCGATCTGGATGCCCTGACCCAGACGTCTCACATCAACAGCCTGGACTGGGATGGCCGCGTGCTGCGCCTGACGCGGCGCAGCGCCGCCCTGGGGGAGGGTTTGCTGGTGGTGGCCTGGACGCGTCGCGCCGATGGGCCAGGCCAGTGGCTGCGCTGGCAGTCGCCGGTGCTGCGCACGGTGGCGGACTGGAACGATGCCTGGAACCGCGCTTCGATGTGGGCGCAAAACGCCGGCGATGCAGAGAAACGGCGCGAGGTGGCGATCACGCCGCTGGCCGAATGGCAGATTTTCTATTTCAGAAGCAATGCCTGGACCAACCCGCTGTCGAGCAGCAACGGCGGCCCCGAGGCGGCGGCCGTGGCGGCAGCGGCGGCGGTCGGCAGTTCGCCCGTCCCCGACGGCATTCGCCTGATGCTGACCCTGCCGCCGGGGCAGGCGATCAGCGGCAAGCTGACCCTGGACTGGGTGCGGCCCACGCTGGGCGGGGACCGGTCATGAGGTGGCCCCCACGCTTGTCGCTTCGCGTGCCTGCGGCGCTGCGCTGCCCCATGCACAAGAAGAAGGGGCTGATTTTCCCTGGGGCGGCCCGGCGCAAAGATAACGGCCCCCACGCTCCCCCACTGCGTGTGGCTCGCTGCCCCCCGGGGTGGCTGATTTTCCTTGGGGCGGCCCGGCGGAAAATTTCACGCCCGTCCTCTCTGTCGTTGCGCGCGCGCGCGGCCCGTCGCACGGCCCGGCAATCGGGCGCGGCGCTGCTGGCGGCGATGCTGACCGTGACGCTGGTCGCCACCTTTGCCGCGGCGGCGCTGTGGCAGCAGTGGCGCAGCGTGGAAGTCGAGGCGGCCGAACGCGGCCGGGTCCAGTCGGCCTGGATGCTGACCGGCGCGCTCGACTGGTCGCGGCTGATTCTGCGCGAGGATGCCCGTGCCGGCGGCGCCGACTACCTGGCAGAGCCTTGGGCCGTGCCGCTGAACGAGGCGCGGCTGTCGAGCTTTCTGGCTGCTGACAAGAGTGCCGGCGCGCCGGACACCGAAGGCGGCACCGAAGCGTTCTTGTCGGGCCAGATCAGCGACTTGCAGGCGCGGCTCAATGTCCTCAACCTGATTGACGGCAACGCGATCTCGGAGCCGGCGCTGGCCAGTTTTGAACGCTTGTTCCTGCGCCTGGGGCTGCCGGTGCCGCCCGTCAAGGCACTGGCCGGCAGCTTGCTGGAGGCCTCGCAGAATGCCGGGCCCGCCGCCACGCCGTCCACGCCGCTGATGCCGCAGCGCGTCGAGCAGCTGGTCTGGCTGGGTCTGAGCCCCCAGGCATTGGCCGTGCTGGAACCCTACATCACGCTGCTGCCGCTGCGCACCCCGGTCAACCTCAACACCGCCAGCGCCGAAGTGATTTACGCCAGCACGCCCGGGCTGGAGATGGCCGATGCGCAAAAACTGGTGGCCGCCCGCGAGCGCAGCCACTTTCGCAACCTGTCGGAGGCAAGCCGGCAAATCGGCGCCACGGCCGAGCGCTTTGCCGACGGGCCGTTTTCGGTGACCTCCAGGTTTTTTGAGGTGCGGGGCCGTTTGCGGCTGGACCAGACCGTGGTGCAGGAGCGGTCCGTGCTGCAGCGCGAAGGCCTGGCGGTGCGCACGCTCTGGCGCGACCGTGGCGTGGTCACCGACTGGCCGGCCACCAGCGCCAAACCCTGAGCGGCCGCTCGCGTCCATCCGCTTGGGGTAAGGCTTGATGGCAAGGTTGTGTCAAAACGCTACCCTACAATGAATCGAGCGCCCGTTCATGAGCACATTAATCATTTTTTTTCCCACCACGCCGCCTGGCGCCACGCCGGGCTATCCCTATGCGCTCACGCCCGATGGCCGCACGCTGAGCGACCATGCCAGTGCGCCGCTGGCCTTGCTGCCCGCCGCGCCCAGGGGCGGCGAGGTGGTGGCCGTGGTGCCGGCCGCCTTGCTGTCCTGGCACAGCGTTGAACTGCCCAGGGGCGTGGGCACCGGCTCACCGCGCCTGCGGCCCATTCTGGACGGCCTGCTGGAAGACCGGCTGCTCGATGAGTCGGCGCAGCTTCATCTGGCGCTGGCGCCGGGCGCCGCCGCCGGTGGCCGCGCCTGGGTGGCGGCCTGTGACAAGGCCTGGCTGCGTGGGCATCTGCAGGCGCTGGAGGCCGCGCAACGCCCGGTTGCCCGCATCGTGCCGGAATTTGCGCCCGGCACCGGCCCCTTGCAGCTGCACGCCGTGGGCGAGGCCGATTCCGCGCAGCTGGTGGTGACCGGTGAGGGCGTGGGCGGCGTGCTGCGGATGCCGCTGGCCGCTGCCACCCTGACGCTGTTGCCGCCGCTCAGCACCGATGAAGAGCTGCTGGTGCAGGCCGAACCCGGTGTGGCAGCGCTGGCCGAAGAGCTGCTGCAGCGCAAGGTCAGCCTGCAAACCCGCCCCCAGCGCTGGCTCGATGTGGCCCGCTCGCCCTGGGATCTGGCGCAGTTTGACCTGGCCAGTTCGGGCCGCACCCGCACCTTCAAGCGGCTCTCAGTCGCGGCGCGTGAGTTGCTGCAGGCGCCCGGCTGGCGGCCCGCGCGCTGGGGTGCGGTGCTGCTGCTGCTGGCCAACCTGGCGGGCCTCAATGCCTGGGCCTGGAAGGTGCAATCGGCGCTGCAGACGCGGCGGGCCGCGGTGCAGGGCGCGCTGACGCAGACGTTTCCGCAGATCAAGCTGGTGGTGGACGCGCCGCTGCAGATGGAGCGCGAGGTCGCGCTGCTGCGGCAGGCCACCGGGGCCGCCTCGGGCCGGGACCTGGAAGCCATGCTGGCGGCGCTGGGCACCGCCCTGCCGGCCGAAATGGCCGCGGGCAGCATTGAATTTACCGGCGGCGAGGCCCGCATCAAAGGCCTTCAACTGGCAGCGCAGGACGCCGCCGGCGTCGCTGGCCAGCTCAAAAGCCTGGGCTACAGCGCGCGGCTGGACGGCGAGACCCTGCTGCTCAAGCAGGATCTGCCGCAACCCGAGGGGGCGCCATGAAAATCGCTGCCGCCCTGGCACCGTTGCAGGCCCACTGGCGCAGCCTGGGCCCGCGTGAGCAAACGCTGGTTCGCGCTGCCGCCCTGCTGGTGGGGCTGGCCCTGCTGTGGTGGGTGTTGATCGCGCCGGCGCTGGGCATACTGCGCCAGGCCGAGGCGCAGCAGCGCGGCCTGGATGCGCAATGGCAGCGGGTGCAAAGCCTGCAGGCCCAGGCGCAGGCCATGCAATCGCAGCCCAAAATGGGCCATGACGATTCCCTGCGCGCGCTGCAGGCCTCGGTCAAGCAGGGGCTGGGCGCCGGCGCGCAGCTCAATGTGGTGGGTGACCGCGCCACCGTCACGCTGCGCAACACGCCCGCCGACGCGCTGGCGCAATGGCTGGCGCAGGCTCGGGTCAACGCCCGCGCCATTCCCGGCGAGGCCCGCCTGGTGCGAAGCCAGGCCGACCCGGCCGCGTGGGATGGCACGCTGGTGCTCAGCCTGCCGCCCCAGTAAGCCCTCTCAAAACCGCCCACGCCATCCCAAGCCCCTCCATTCACCATGGCCCGCCCTCACGCTCTCTCGCACCGCCCCACCGCAGCGTCGGCCTGGCGCTGGGCCTTGCTGGGGGCGCTGCTCGGGCTGGGGCTGGCGCTGCTGCTGTATGCGCCTGCCAGCTGGCTGGCTGCCGCGCTGCACCGGGCCAGTTCGGGGCAGGTGCAACTGATCGAGGCACGCGGCACGGTCTGGACCGGTTCGGCGCGCCTGCTGTTCACCGGTGGCGCGGGCAGCCGCGACAGCGCGCTGCTGCCGGGGCATCTGGACTGGCAACTGCGGCCCGGCTGGCGGGCGCTCAACCTGCAGGTCAGCGCCGGCTGCTGCATGACAGCGCCGCTGCGCGGGCAACTGGCGCCGCGCTGGGGTGGGGCGGTGCTGCGGGTGGCTGACGGCGCTTCGCAATGGCCGGCCGGCATGCTGGCCGGGCTGGGCACGCCCTGGAACACGGTGCAGGCCGAGGGCAGCCTGCGCCTGGTGACGCAGGGCCTGTCGCTGGACTGGTTTGACGGGCGGCTGGCGCTGGCCGGGCGTGCCGAGCTCACGGCCCTGGCCCTGTCGTCGCGCCTGTCGACCCTCAAACCGATGGGCAGCTACCGGCTGGCGCTCACCGGCGGCAGCGCCCCGGCACTGGAACTGGCCACGCTCGAAGGCAGCCTTCAGCTCAGCGGCAGCGGCCGCTGGGTCGGCTCGCGCCTGCGTTTTGAAGGCGTGGCCAGTGCCAGCGCCGAACACGAAGCCGCGCTGGCCAATCTGCTCAACATCATCGGGCGCCGCAACGGCGCGCGCTCCATCATTACCCTGGGCTAAACAGCATGACCACCCCTCAGACACCAACTCCCACGGCGCCGCATCGGGTGGCGCTGCCCAGGTTTCGATTTGCTATTATTTCGATAGCTGCTTGCGCAGTGTTTGCGGGGGCTACACCGCTATTGAATGCCCAGAATGCGCGCCAGGCGCCGGCCGAGGGCAGCGGCGCGGCGCGCGGCGGCGGGCCGGTCACGCTCAATTTTGCCAATGCCGAAATCGACGCGGTGGCGCGCACCATGGCCGTCATCACCGGGCGCAATGTGGTGGTGGACCCGCGCGTCAAGGGCACGATGACGCTGGTGACCACCTCGCCGGTGTCGCCGGCGCAGGCGCTGCGCCTGTTTTCCACCCAGCTGCGCACCCAGGGCTTTGCGCTGGTCGAGTCGGCCGGCCTGTACCTGGTGGTGCCCGAGGCCGATGCCAAGCTGCAAAGCGGCACCGTGTCCACGCGCGCCGTGCCGTCGGCCAGCGGGCAGATCCTGACGCAGATTTTCCGGCTCAACCATGAGACCGCCAACAACCTGGTGCCGGTGCTGCGGCCGCTGATCAGCCCGAACAACACCATCAATGTGAACCCCGGCAACAACTCGCTGGTGATCACCGACTACGCCGACAACCTGCAGCGCATCGGCACCATCATTGCCGCACTCGATGTGGCCAATGCCACCGGCGTGGAAATCATCCGGCTGCAGCATGCCATCGCGACCGACCTGGCGCCGCTGGTGACGCGCCTGATCGACTCCGGCAGCCCCGGCGGCGCCGGCCAGGGCGACACCTCGTTCAAGACCACGCTGCTGGCCGAGCCGCGCAGCAACTCGCTGATTCTGCGCGCCGCCAACCCGGCGCGCCTGGCGCTGGTCCGGACGCTGGTGGAAAAGCTGGATCAGGCCGCCATTGGCGATGCGGGCGCCAATGGCGCGGCGGGCAACATCTATGTGGTCTACCTGAAAAACGCCGATGCCACCAAGCTGGCCTCCACCCTGCGGGCCGCGATGGCGGCCAATGCGGGCGGCGCCAGCAGCACCGGCGGCCTCACCGCGCTGGGCGCGGCCAGCCCGGCGGCGACCTTTTCGGCACCGGCCAGCGTCAGCGGCGGCGCCGCGGCCGCCAGCAGCAGCCTGACCACCAGCCTGGCCAGCGCGCAACCGTCCACCGGCGGGCAGATCCAGGCCGACCCCTCGACCAACTCGCTGATCATCACCGCGTCGGAGCCGCAATACCGCCAGCTGCGCGCCGTCATCGACAAACTCGATGCGCGCCGCGCCCAGGTGTTCGTGGAAAGCCTGATTGCCGAGGTCAATGCCGACAAGGCGGCCGAGTTTGGCATCCAGTTTCAGGGGCCTATCGGCAAAAAGGGCGATGGCAGCATCGGCCTGCTGGGCACCAACTTCAGCATAGGCGGTGCCAACCTCATCAGCCTGGCCACGCAGGGGGCGACCGGCAATGTGCTGCCCTCGACCGGTGTCAATTTTGGCGTCGCCAACCGCACCAACGGCGTCTATGTGCTGGGTTTTCTGGCGCGCTTCCTGGAGGCCAACGGCGACGGCAATATTCTGTCGACCCCTAACCTGCTGACGCTGGACAACGAGGAGGCGCGCATCGTCGTCGGCCAGAACGTGCCGTTTCTGACCGGCTCCTTCACCAATGCCGGCAGTGGCAACAACGGCTCGGTCAACCCGTTCCAGACGATTGAGCGCAAGGACGTCGGCCTGACCTTGCGCGTCAAGCCGCAGATCAGCGAGAACGGCACCGTCAAGCTGCAGATTTTCCAGGAGGTCAGCAGCGTGCAGGCCTCGTCCATCAATTCCAGCACCGGCCTGATCACCAACAAGCGCTCCATCGAGTCCAATGTGCTGGTCGAAGACGGCGCCATCGTGGTGCTGGGCGGCTTGCTGCAGGATGAATACTCGGGCAACCAGGAAAAAGTGCCGGGCCTGGGCGATATTCCGTTCTTCGGCAACCTGTTCAAGGCCGAGACCCGTTCGCGCAAGAAGACCAACCTGATGGTGTTCCTGCGGCCGGTGGTGGTGCGTGACGCCTCGGCCACTGAAAGCCTGTCGATGGACCGCTATGACCTGATGCGCAACGCACAGAAGGACGCCCAGCCCGCCTCCAGCGTGATGGTGCCGGTCAACGAGGCGCCCGTGATGCCGCCGCTGCGGCCTGGCCTGGCGCCGCTGACAAGCCTCCAGCCGCCGGTGTCGCCTGCCGCGCCCGCCGTGCCGACCTTCATTCCCGGCCAGTAAACCCGCCAGCA
>NZ_JANOAL010000090.1:0-22424 GCF_031411155.1 Polaromonas sp.
GAGCGTGATCTTGCCGGTGAATTTGGCCGAAACCGGTCCGATTTTGAGTGCCATGCCGATGGCGTACTGGTTCTCGCCACTGGGCTCGACCTTGTCACAGCCCGGTATGCAGGTTTTGAGCACGGCGGGGTCGTTCAGTGCATCCCAGGCCTGTTGCTGGGTGATGGCGAGTTGCCGGCTGCCTTGCATGTCCATGGGGTGTGCTCCTTATTTTTTCATCAGGGCTGCCAGGCTGGCAGCCAGTTCTTCGAGTTTGGCCAGATTGTGCACCGCCAGCATGCCATGGGCGTGCGCATGCAGCACCGCCGCGCCGCGCGCCAGCGGCGCATAGCCGTCAAAGCGCAGCAGCGGGTTGAGCCACAGAAGGCGGCGGCTGCGGCGCCGCAGCCAGGCCAGCTCCTGCGCCAGATCGGCGGGCTCGCCGGTGTCAAGTCCGTCGGTGATGACCAGCACGATGGTGCGGCGCCCCACCAGGCGGCGCGCATGGTGCTGGCGCAGGCTGGCCAGCGAGGCGCCCAGCTGCGTGCCGCCGGCAAAGTCCTCAATCGCCAAGCTGGCATGGGCCAGCATCTCGTCGGTGTCGGCCTGGCGAAACGCCGGCGTCAGATCAGTCAGGTGCATGCCAAAGGCAAACACGTCGCGGTGCGGGTGGCGCCGCGTGGCCGCATGCAAAAAGGCCAGCAGCAAGCGGGCATAGCGTTCCATCGAGCCCGACACATCGACCAGCATCAGCAAGGGCAGCGTCTGCTCGCGCCGCTGCAGGCGCGGCAGCTGCATCAGCTCGCCCCCCGTGCGCGCGGCCTGGTGCATCACGCCCGGCCAGTGAATGCGCGCGCCCGAACTGGCGGGCCGGCTGCGGCGCGACGCAAACTTTGGCAAGGGCAGCTTGATGTCGCGCGCCAGCCGCTCGACCAGCCGGTATTCGGTGGCAGACAGCGAGGCGAAGTCGGCATGCTTGAGGCGCTCGATGTCGCTGGCCGTCATGGCGGCGTCAAACTCGACCTTTTGGTCCTCGGCATTCGGCCTGGCCTGCTGGCCAAAGGTTTTTTGCGGTGCCAGCGCCTCGCGCACGCGCGGGCGGCGCTTGCTGGCCTCGGCCTTGCCCTCGGCGCTGGGCAGCAGTTGCGCCAGCAGCTTGTTGGCGACTTTCGGGTCCTGAAAGTAGACATCGAACAGTTCGCGAAACACCAGCCGGTCCTGCTCGCGGCTGACCATCACGGCTTCAAAGGCGGCACTCAGGTCCTGCTTTTCAGCCACACCCACCGCCAGCGCGGCTTCCTTGGCCAGGGCAATGCGCTGGCTGTCGACCTTGACGCCGGCGCGGCGCAGCGCGCGGCCAAAACCGGCGATGTTGTCGGCCAGCTTGCCGCTGCGCGAATCACCCAGCTGCATGGTTAGCCACCTTATCCAACTGACGCTTCTTCCTCGGGCTTGAGCAACTGAACCGCCAGCTCGTGCGTCAGCGCCGCCACGTCCTCGCGCTGCTTGAACAAAATGCCGGCCGTGTCGGCCACCACCTCGGGGTCCAGCACCAGGGTGTCGAGCGCGATCAGCGCCTTGGCCCATTCCACGCTTTCGGCAATGCCGGGCGCGCGCTGAAAGGCGTTGCCAAACGGCGAGCGGCGCAGCTTGTCGACAAAAGCCGCCACCTGGGCCGACAGCTGCTCGCCGGCCTCGGGCACCTGGCTGCGCACAATGGCCAGCTCGCGCTCGCGGTCGGGGTAGTCAAGCCAGTGGTAAAGGCAGCGCCGCTTGACCGCGTCGTTGAGTTCACGCGTGCGGTTGCTGGTGAGTATGGTCACCGGCGTGATTTCGGCACGCACGGTGCCGATTTCAGGAATGCTGACCTGGTATTCGCCCAGGTACTCCAGCAAGAAAGCCTCGAACGGTTCATCGGCCCGGTCGACCTCGTCGATCAGCAGCACGGCGCCGGGCGCGGGCGCCTGCAGCGCCTGCAGCAGCGGGCGGCGAATCAGATAACGGTCTTGATAGACCTCGCGCTCGACATCGGCGGCCTGGCTGTGGCCTTCCACCGCGCGCATGTGCAACAGCTGGGCGGCATAGTTCCACTCGTACAGGGCTTCGCGCTGCTCCAGCCCGTCGTAACACTGCAGACGCAGCAACTGCCGCTGCAGCGCCAGCGCCAGCGCCTTGGCCAGCTCGGTTTTGCCGACGCCGGGCTCGCCTTCGAGCAGCAGCGGACGCTGCAGCTTGAGCGCCAGAAAGACGGCGGTGGCCAGGCGGCGGTCGGCAAAGTAGCCGGCGTCCTGTAGCGCCCGGGTCAGCGCATCAATGTCCGTGAAAGGTGTCATGCAATCGATCCGCCATGTGCTATATTTTTAATAGCTGCCTGTGCCCGTTTTTATTGGGCTAGAGCCTTAACTCGCTTAAAAAAACACTAAAATCCCGATGCACGGGAGCAGCGGGTTGCCAAAAACCTGCCACCGCGCTCAGGCCAGTGCATTGGCCACGCCGCGCTGGGTTTGCACGCTGATCAGGTTGGCGCGGTAAGCCGCCGTACCATGAATGTCGCTATTGAGGTCGGACGCATCAATCTTGACGGCCGCCGCCGCCTGCGGCGTGAAGCTTTTGCTCAGCGCCTCTTCGAGCCCGGCGTGCCGAAACACGCCGCTGGCCGCGCCGGTGACGGCGACCCGCACACCGGCATCGAACTGCGCCACAAACACGCCCACCAGCGCAAAGCGCGAGGCCGGCTGCTTGAACTTCATGTAGGCGGCGCGCTTCGGGATGGGAAAACTGATGGCGGTGATCAGCTCACCGTCATTCAGCGCGGTGGCAAACATGCCGAGGAAAAAGTCATCGGCGGCGATTTTGCGCGCGGTGGTGTGAATCGTCGCGCCCAGCGCCAGCACCGCGCTGGGGTAGCAGGCCGAAGGGTCGTTGTTGGCGACCGAGCCGCCCAGCGTTCCCATGGCGCGCACCTGGCGGTCGCCAATATTGGCGGCCAGGTCGGCCAGCGCGGGCAAGGCCGCCTTCAGTTCGGCGTTCTCGGCCACATCGGCGTGGCGCGTCATGGCGCCAATCACAAAGGCATCACCCTCGCGCTTGATGCCCGCGAGTTCCTTGATGCCGCTCAAATCGGCCAGCTGTTCGGGGCTGGACAGGCGCAGCTTCATCGACGCCAGCAGGGTCTGGCCACCGGCCAGCGGTTTGGCGCCGGCGGCGGCCAGCTTGGCGGCGTCCGCTACGTTGGTGGGCCGTTCAAGAGTGAATGCATACATGGTGTTGTCTCCTTCAACCGGGTTCAGTGTTTTGCAGACTGGATGGCTTCCCAGACACGGCCGGGCGAGGCCGGCATGTCGAAGTCGACCACGCCCAGCGGCTTGAGCGCATCGAGCACGGCATTGATGACCGCCGGCGGCGAGCCAATGGCGCCGGCCTCGCCGCAGCCCTTGGCGCCCAGCGGGTTGTGGCTGCAGGGGGTGCACAGCGTGTCCAGCGTGAAGTGGGGCATGTCGTCGGCGCGCGGCATGGCGTAGTCCATCATCGAGCCCGTCAGCAACTGGCCCGATTCGGGGTCGTAGACACAGTTTTCCATCAGCGCCTGGCCAATGCCCTGCACCAGCCCGCCATGCACCTGGCCCTCCACAATCATCGGGTTGACGATGTTGCCGAAGTCATCCACCGCGGTGAAGCGGTCTACCCGCACCGTGCCGGTGGCCGGGTCGACTTCGACTTCGCAAATGTAGGTGCCGGCCGGAAAGGTGAAGTTGGTCGGGTCGTAAAACGCGGTCTCGTTGAGGCCGGGCTCGAGCTTGTCGAGCGGGTAGTTGTGCGGCACGTAGGCCGTCAGCGCGACCTGGCCGAAGGTCACCTTCTTGTCGGTGCCCTTGATGGTGAATTCGCCGTTGGCAAACTCCACATCGGCGTCGCTGGCCTCCATCAGGTGCGCGGCAATCTTCTTGGCCTTGGCCTCGATCTTGTCGAGCGCCTTCATGATGGCGGTGCCGCCCACCGACATGGAGCGCGAACCGTAGGTGCCCATGCCAAAGGGCACGCGCCCGGTGTCGCCGTGAACAATGTCCACCGCATCGACCGAAATACCGAGCCGCGCCGCCACCACCTGCGCAAACGTGGTTTCGTGCCCCTGGCCGTGGCTGTGCGAGCCGGTGAACACCGTCACGCTGCCGGTCGGGTGCACCCGCACCTCGCCGCATTCAAACAGGCCGGCCCGTGCGCCGAGGGCGCCAGCGATATTGCTGGGCGCCAGGCCGCAGGCCTCGATGTAGCAGGAGTAGCCCATGCCGCGCAGCAAGCCCTTGGCCTCGGAGGCCGCCTTGCGCTGGCCAAAACCGGCCACGTCGGCCAGCTCGTTGCCGCGATTCAGCAGTGCATGGAAGTCGCCCACGTCGTACTGCAGCGCCACCGGCGTCTGGTAAGGAAAATCCTTGACGAAGTTGCGGCGGCGGATTTCGTCTTGCGCCAGGCCCAGTTCCCAGCCGGCGCGCGTCACCAACCGCTCCAGCAGATAGGTCGCCTCGGGGCGGCCGGCGCCGCGGTAGGCATCGACCGGCGCGGTGTTGGTAAACCAGGCATCCACCTCGACATAAATCTGCGGCGTGGAGTACTGGCCGGCCAGCAGGGTGGCGTACAAAATGGTCGGGATGGCCGGCGCAAAGGTGGACAGGTAGGCGCCCATGTTGGCGTCGGTGTGCACCCGCAGCGCCAGAAACTTGCCGTCCTTGTCCATGGCCAATTCGGCATGGCTGGAATGGTCGCGGCCATGGGCGTCGCAGAGAAACGCTTCGCTGCGCTCGGCCGTCCACTTGACGTTGCGGTTGAGCTTCTTGGAGGCCCAGGTCAGGCACACGTCCTCGGCGTAGAGGTAAATCTTGGAGCCAAAGCCGCCGCCCACATCGGGCGCAATCACCCGCACCTTGTGCTCGGGCAGGCCCATCACAAAGGCGGTGAGCAGCAGGCGCTCGACGTGCGGATTCTGATTCGACACATACAGCACGTATTCATCGTTGGCACGGTTGTAGGAGCCAATCACGGCGCGCGGCTCCATGGCGTTGGGAATCAGCCGGTTGTTGATCAGATCCAGCTTGGTGACATGCGCAGCCCCGGTAAAAACGGCATCGACCTGCGCCTTGTCGCCAATCGCCCATTTGTAGCAATGGTTGTCGGGCGCGGCATCGTGCAGCGCCGCGGCCTTGCCGGCGTCGGCCACCTTGACGACGGCACTCAGCACGTCGTAGTCGACCTCGACCAGCTCGGCCGCATTCTTGGCCTGTTCCAGCGTCTCGGCCACCACCATGGCCACATGGTCACCGACGTAACGCACCTTGCCCTGCGCCAGAATCGGGTGCGGCGGCTCCTTCATCGGCGTGCCGTCGGTGCTGGTAATGCCCCAGCCGCAGGGCAGGCCGTTGATCTTGTCGGCCGCGACATCTTCACCGACAAACACGCCCAGCACGCCCGGCGCGGCCTTGGCGGCGGCGGTATTGATGCTGGTGATGTTGGCGTGCGCATGCGGCGAACGCACAAACACCGCGTAGCTCTGGTGCGCCAGCGTGATGTCGTCGGTATATTGCCCGCCACCGGTCAGGAAACGGTAGTCTTCCTTGCGGCGGATGGAAGCGCCAATGTTGGGCAGATTGGCAAAGTCGGATGCACCCATTTGTGTACTCCAGAAAAATTGAACGGATTGATGAGGGTCGCTGGCGCTTCAGCCCGCCATGGCGGCAGCGCCCTGCTGCACCGCCTTGACGATGTTCTGGTAGCCGGTGCAGCGGCAGATGTTGCCTTCGAGCAGTTCGCGGATTTCTGCCTCGCTGGCCTTGGGGTGGTGCTGGCACAGGTCGAGCGCGCTCATCACCATGCCGGTGGTGCAAAAGCCGCATTGCAGGCCGTGGCATTCCTTGAAGGCGGCCTGCATCGGGTGCATGGTGCCGTCAGCCTGGGCCAGGCCCTCGAGGGTGGTGATCTCGCTGCCCTCGGCCTGGGCGGCCAGGATGTTGCAGGACTTGACGGCGCGCCCGTTCATCATCACGGTGCAGGCGCCGCACTGGGCGGTGTCGCAGCCGACATGGGTGCCGGTCAGGCTGAGCTGCTCGCGCAGCACCTGCACCAGCAGCGTGTGGGGCGGGGTTTCAACACTCGATGATTTGCCGTTGACGGTGAATTGGACTTGCATGGACTTGTCTCCTGTTGGCTTGCAGCTTTGATTGAGCTTGTAACGAGGGGGGAACTCAAGCATTGTTCGCACCGGCCTGTCGCCGCATTCCTAGGTTAAACCCTAGGCCGCTTGCCAAAGCCTTGCGAAATTCTCAAAATGAAACAATCGGTGCCAAACCCCTGGCGCATCCCAAAGGTTTCCCACCATGCAGCCCGCCCTCGCACCCAGCGCCGAACAACGCCGCCAGCAGATCATGCGGGCCCGCCAGGCGGTGATGCAGGAGGGCAAGAGCCTGCCCGGCGCGCTGGCCGACCCGTGGATAGAACGCTCATGGCGGCGCTGCCTGGCCGGCGGGCTCAAACCCGACGGGGATGTCAGCTTCAATGTGCTGGGGCCGCACGCCCTGCGCCGCACCGAGGAAGCCAACCACCAGCTGGTGCAGGCGGCGCGCCCGGTGTTGGAGCAGCTTGGGCGCGCCATTGCCAACACCCATTATTTTGCGATCTTGACCAATGCGCAGGGCGTGGTCGTCGATGTCAGCGGCCCGATAGACCGGCATGATCGCCGCGTCGACCTGATCACACGCGTCGGGGTGGATTTGTCGGAGCACAGCGTGGGTACCACCGCCATAGGCGCGGCGCTGACCGAGCTGCAGCCGGTCTGGCTGCATCGGGGCGAGCATTTTTTCAAGGCCACTTCGGACTACAGCTGCGCCGGTGCGCCGCTGTTCGGCCCGCACGGCCAGTGCGTCGGCATGCTGGACCTGACCGGGGTGGACAGCATAGAGCGCCCCGAACTCAAGCACCTGGTGAGCCAGTCGGCGCGCAGCATTGAAAACGCGCTGACCCTGAGCCACCCGCATGGCCTGCTGATCCGCCTGAACTGGCCGGGCCGCGCGCTGGGCGACGACAGCGACGGCCTGGTCTGCCTGGATGTCGATGGCTGCGTCAGCGCCGCCAACCAGACCGCCCGGCAGATGGTGCCGCAGCTCAGCATGGCAGCTTATTCGACACTGCACTGCAGCGACCTGTTTGCCCTGCCTTTTGAAACCCTGTTTGACGGCGCGCGCCGCCAGGATGCGCTACAGGCCAGCGCGCTCGAGGTGCCGCTGTGGACCGGCCTGCGGCTGCACGCGCTGCCGCTGCTGCCCGGCCAGGGCCGCCGCGCGCAGGCCGCGCGCGCCGTGGAAGGCCGCGCCGCCGCACCCAGGCCGCTCAAGGACATCGAAACCGCGCTGATCCGGCAGGCGGTGGACGATGCCCGCGGCAATGTGGTGCAGGCCGCCAGGGCGCTGGGCGTGAGCCGCGCCACGGTGTACCGCCGGCTCGGACCGGGCAGGCGCGGCTAGCGCCGTAACACCCCAAGAGCCTGAAGTTTCCGGGCCGCGGATTCAACGCTTGTGCAGGCTGTGTTCATCGGCCGTGTCGGCCGGCTTGCCCGCAGCCACCGTGCTGGCAGGGCCCGGCGCCACCATGCTCACGGGCAGCAGCAGTTCCAGCTTGCTTTCAACCCCCTGGGCGTTTTTAAAGCGCAGGGTCAGCGGCAATGTGCTGCCTTTGATCAAGGGCTGCTTCAGGTCCATCAGCATCACATGGTTGCCGCCGGACTTGAGTTCCACCGTTTTACCGGCCGGCAACTCCAGCACCGGCATGGCGCGCATCTTCATGATGTCGTCTTCCATCTTCATCTCATGCACCTCGGCCACGCCTGCCAGCGGCGAGGAAACACCCACCAGGCGAAGCCCCTCTTTCGCGGTGATCTTCATGAAAGCGCCGCTGCCGCGCTGGCCCGGCACCGTGGCGCGCACCCAGGCATCGCTGACCTGAACCGGTTGGCCCGATGGCGCCAGCGCGGCGACTGCACCAGGGCCGGTCACTTCCAGCAGGACCGCCGGAGATTTCAGCCCTTTCACCGACACGCCCGATGCGGGAATATCGCTCCAGTCCAGGCTGCCGCTTTCGCAGGTCTGCAGCACCTTGAACCAGAGCGGCCCGGCCACCTCGGGCAGTTTGCCGCGCAGCGCGAACTCGTCGATCTGCCCGTCCTGCAGCGCCGCTGCCTTGCCCGCCGCCACCCAGCGCACGACCGCCACGTCTTCGGTCACCGGCTTGCCCTGGCTGGCATAGGGTTTGGCCAGCTTGCCGAGCTTGGTGCTGGCGGTCCAGCCGGCCTTGGCAAACGGCTTGGCGCCCTGAAAACCGGGCGGAATCTGCACCGTCACGCCGGTGGTGGCAGAGCCTTCACAGCCATGGCCAATCTGGAACACTGCTTTGTAGGTGGCGCCCGCCGGGGCGCTTCTGGTTTCCAGAACAATATGCGAAAAAGCCGGCGCGGCCAACATGCAGATTGCACCAGCAGCTATGATTTTTGTAGCATAAGAATGTGTCATGATTTTTCCCTCAGCTTGAAATGAATGGTCAATGACGTGCCGACCCAAAGGTCTGCACGCCGCAAAACTTCAGTTCAAAGTGCGGGAGGCCCGCGGCTGAAAGGCCGGCCGGTGTCGAAGGCGGCTCTTGGCGCAAAAGCCTGCAGCGCAAGCCGCGAATCAGCCGAAGCACAGAAAACCGCAGCCAGCGGCAATGGCGGCAGGGCCTGCCCCATCGAGCCGCACCAGTCGCAATGCCCGCCCGCCTGCAGGGCAGCGCCTTCACCGGCGTCGGCTTTGGCGGCTAAAGCCTTGCCGGCGCTGCACAGCCCGCCGAGCTGGCCGGTGCGCACCTCTTCGGCCAGCATGGATACGGGCGCCGCAAGCGCGGATAGCACGGCCAGAAAGCCGAGCCAGGCGGCCAGGCGCGCCCACACGGTCAAGGGCAGTCGGGCGGCGGAGGGGCGGTGGCAAGTCACGAGCAAATTATAGGTAGCCGTAGCGTGTTCGGGAAGCCCAATATTGCGCAAGCCGGCGCCGCGCGGAAAAGCGCTTACTTCACCGCGTTCGGGAAAAACAGCTGCTCGCCGCCTATCTTGTAGCTGGCGATCACGGCCTGGCCGGCCGGCGACAGCACCCAGTCCACAAATTTCTGCGCCTCGACCACCCGGGTCTGCGGGTGTTTGGTGGGGTTGACCACCATCACGCCGTACTGGTTGAACAAACGCGTGTCGCCCTCGACCAGCACCGTCAGGTCGGCGCGGTTTTTAAAGGACAGCCAGGTGCCGCGGTCGGCCAGCACATAGACATTGCTGCTGGCCGCGATGTTGAGCGCCGGGCCCATGCCGCAGCCGCAGGCCTTGTAGCTGGCAAAGCTGGGGGCCTCCATGCCGGCCGCCTTCCAGTAGCGCAGCTCGGCCGCGTGGGTTCCGCTCTTGTCGCCACGCGAGATGAAACCGGCGTTGGCGTCGCCCAGCTTTTTCAGCGCCGCCACAATGTCCTTGCCCCTCACCCGGGCCGGGTCGGCGGCCGGGCCGATCAGCACAAAGTCGTTGTACATCACCCGGTAGCGCTTGACGGCAAAGCCGTCGGCCACCAGCTTTTCCTCGGCCGCCTGGTCATGCACAAACAGCACGTCGGCGTCGCCCCGGCGCCCCATGTCAAGGGCCTGGCCGGTGCCCAGCGCCACCACTTTCACGGCTATGCCGGTGGCTTTTTTGAACTCGGGCAGCAGGTGGCCAAACAGCCCCGACTGCTCGGTCGAAGTCGTTGACGCCATCACGACCGCGTTGTCTTGTGCTATTGAAACTGTAGCTGTCAACGCCCACAACATATGGGCTAGCGCCCTGAAACCTTGGTAAATGCGTGCGTTCATGGCCTCCCCTTCATGCCAGCTCTCCTTTTAAGAACAATTCGGCCGCCGCCGGCAGCGGCCCGTTAAAAAACGCCTGCGTCGGCAGATCGGCCACCACCTGGCCGCGCTCCAGATAAATCACGCGGCTGGCCAGGCGCTTGACCTGACCGAGGTTGTGGCTGCTAAAGACCAGGGTCATGCCGGCCTCCGAGAATTCGGCCATCAGGCGCTCGACCTCGCGCTTGGCCGTCGGGTCCAGGCTGGCGGTCGGTTCGTCGAGCAGCAAGACCTGCGGTTTGCTGGCCCAGGCCCGCGCCAGCGCCACGCGCTGCTGCTGCCCACCTGACAGCGCCCGCGCATTGCGCCGCGCCAGGTCGGCCAGGCCGACGCGCTCCAGCGCCTGCTGGGCCTGCGCCCTGGCCTGCTTCCAGCACGCGCCGCCCAGCCACAGGCCCAGCGCCACGTTGTTCAACACGCTGGCGCGCAGCAGGTAGGGCCGCTGAAACAGCATGGCCTGGCGCGCCTGCGCATCGTGCGCAAGACGGCCCGACGCGGGCTGCACCAGCCCGTGCAGCGTGCGCAGCAGGGTGCTCTTGCCGCTGCCATTGGAGCCCACCAGCGCCAGCCTTTCACCGGCCTGGACGCGCAGCGTGCAGGCGCTGAGCACCCTGACCGGCCCGAACTGCACACTGACCGCCTGCAAGTCGAACAGCTGCGCCGTCATGGTTGCGCCCCCCTGGCGCTGAGTTGCGCGGCCAGGCCGGTGCTGACCTCGGGCAACTGGTCATCGAGCCGCTCGCGCCAGTGCCGTAGCAGCGCAATCAGCACATTGAGCAGCAGCACCACCCCCAGCAAAATAATGCCCAGCGCCAGCGCCAGCGGCAGGTCGCCCTTGCTGGTTTCCAGCGCAATCGCGGTCGTCATCACCCGGGTGAAGCCGTCAATATTGCCGCCCACCACCATTACCGCCCCCACCTCGGAAATGGCGCGGCCAAAGGCGGCAATCAGCACCGTCAGCAAGGCGTAGCGCTCATCCCACAGCAAAATCAGGCTGCGCACAAAGCGCCCCGCACCGAGCGACTGAAACTGCTCGCCGTGGCTGCGGTCGGCATCTTCAATGGTCTGGCGCACCAGTGCGGTGACCACCGGCAGCACCAGCACGCTTTGCGCCAGCACCATGGCCTTGAACGAAAACAGCCAGCCCAGAAAACCCAGCGGCCCGCTACGCGACAGCAGCAAATACACCACTAGACCGACCACCACCGACGGCAGGGCCAGCGCGGTGTTCAGAAGCGCCAGCACGACGGCGCGGCCCTGAAAGCGCGCCACCCCGAGCCAGCCGCCCAGCAGCAGGCCGGCGCCGCAAGCGATCAGGCAGGCGCAGGCGCTGACCGCCAGCGAGCGCAAGGCGATGCTGGCCAGCACGGGATCGAGCGAAGTGATGAGCGAGAAAGCCGTAACGGCGCTGTCGGAGAAGGTGTTCATGGCTAAGGGTTTGCAGGGCTTATCGTAGGCCACAGGCCCTTGCACGCGCATCGGTAAACACCAGCTATGAAGACCCTTGCATAGGCCCGGCAAGGCGCCGCATTGCACCCATAATCAGCGCAGCACCCGCCCGCCATGCACAAAGTCGAACTCTCTTACCTGCTCACCCCCCAGCGCGGCAAGGATGCGCTGATACGCAACCCGCTGATGGACCTGCTGCACGCGGTGCGCGAACAGGGTTCCATCTCCAAAGCTTCCAGGGTGCTGGGCCTGTCCTACCGCCATGTCTGGGGCGCGCTGAAAGATTGGGAGCAGACGCTGGGGCGCCCCCTCATCGTCTGGGATAAGGGCCAGCGCGCGCGACTGACCGAGTTTGGCGAAAAGCTGCTGTGGGCAGAACGCCAGGCGCAAGCCCGGCTGGCACCGCAGATCGAAGCCCTGCGAGGCGACATCGAACGCGCGTTTTCCACCGCCTTTGACGACAGCGCCCATGTGCTCACGCTGTACGCCAGCCACGACGCGGCGCTGTCGGCCCTGCGCGAGCAGACCAGCCCGCGCGGCCTGCACCTGGACATCCGCTTCATGGGCAGCGTCGATGCGATTGCGGCGCTGAACGCCGGGCGCTGCATGATGGCCGGCTTTCACACCCTGGACCAGCCCGCCAGCCAGTCGGTGGCGGCGCAGACCTACCGCAGCCTGTTGCGGCCCGGCCTGCACAAGCTGATCGGGTTTGCCCACCGCAGCCAGGGACTGATGGTGGCCAGCGGCAATCCGCTGGGCATTGCCAGCCTGGTCGACCTGAAGCGGCCCGGCCTGCGCTATGTCAACCGGGCAGCCGGCGCCGGCACCCGGGTGCTGCTGGACGAGCTGCTGGGCCGGGCCGGCATGACGCCGTCCGATGTGAACGGCTACGCCACGCAGGAACCCTCGCACACGGCCGTGGCCCAGGCGGTGGCCAGCGGCGCGGCCGATGCGGGCCTGGGGATTGAAGCGGCGGCGCGCGACAAAGGACTGGGCTTTGTGCCGCTGGCGCGGGAGCGCTACCACCTGGTGTGCCTGAAGTCCGAACTGCTCACGCTCCCGGTGCAGGCCCTGCGGCAAGCGCTGCAAAGCCGCGACTGGCAAACCGCGCTGGAGCAGCTGCCGGGCTACAGTGGCGAGCTGGCGCAAAGCGGCCTGGTGCTGTCCTTGCGGGCCACCTTGCCGTGGTGGAACTACCGTCGCCCGAAAACCCGAAATATCGAACAAAAACAGGCTACAGCCCAATAAGAATAAGCACGAGCAGCTATTATTTTTATAGCGTTATTAAAGCGCGCAAGACCTGAAGCCGCAAAAGATATCGTCGCGCTCGGGCAGGTAAAAGTTGCGGTATTTCGGGTTTTTGAGGCGCGCCCGGGTGGCAAACGAGGCGCCGCGCAACACCTTGTGGCTGCCAAACCAGGGCTGCGAATAGTCCAGGTAGGGGTCGGCTGCGAAGCCCGGATAGGGCCGAAAGGTGGTGCCCATCCACTCCCAGACATCGCCCCAGTAAAAACCGCGCCGCGCGGCGGTGTGCGCGGCCACCTCCCATTCCACCTCGGCCGGCAGGCGGCGCCCGGCCCAGCGGCACCAGGCGTCGGCCTCCCACCAGCTCATGTGCATCGCGGGCTGGTTCGCCAGCATACGCATGGGCTGGCCGAAGCAGGTCTGCATGACGGCGCCGCTGGCCACGCCGATCTGGTCCACATAGCGCGGGCCGCGCCGGCCCTCGCCAGCGGCCAGGCGCTCCAGCCACTGCCAGCCCTCGGGCTGCCAAAGCTCGCGGCGGTCATAGCCGCCGTCGTCCACAAACTCCACAAACTGCGCCCAGCTGACGGGCTGGGCGTCAATTTCAAACTCCGGCACGCTGATCGCGTACGGTGCTTTTTCATTGTCAAACGCAAAGCCCCTGCCGGCCGGGCTGCCCATCTGCCAGACCGTGGCCGGCACCAGCAGCGGCTCGCGCTGGGCCATGGGTGCCGGCGTAAACACCGCGCGCAGCGCCTTGTCCAGCGGCAGGCCCAGGGTCTGGGCGGTGATGACAAAAGCCTCGCCATGCATGTCTTCATGAAACAGGCAGAGGCGGTAAAAGTACAGCGCGTCGTCGTCGTCACCGGCTTTTTCGAGCAGGTCCAGCGTGCTTTCGAGCGTGCCCAGCAGATAGGCGCGGCAGCTTGCCACGTCGGGCAGGGGCAGCGTCCAGCGCGTGTCGTGCGGCACGCTGGACGAGTCCCACCAGCTGTCGGCATCGGGCTCTATCGAGGCCAGCCGGGTGTGCGCGGGCTCGCAGCGGGTGCCCAGGGCGCGCTGCATGTTGCGGCCAATCCACCACTCCTGAAACCAGCCCACATGGCCCAGCTCCCACAGCGGCGGATTGAGGCTGGCAAGCTGCGGCACTACAAAGTTCACGCCTTCCAGCGCATTCTGGAACTGGCCAAACAGCTGCAGCGTATGATTGCGCGCATCCATCAGCGCCAGCGACAGCAGTTCGCGGTCCGCGCTGCGCATCAGTGGCGAATCGATCATGCCCGGGACGGCATTGGCCCGCGAACCCGGTGACGAAGAAGGTATGGAATCTGAAGCCAAAACACTAGTCCTGGTAAGCCCGGCGATGCAGGAAGCCAACAACGGCAACTGGCACACCGCGCAGCGCTGGGCACGATTTCTGTCGGGTTATTGTGACATTGCGCTGCAACGGCAGTGGCCCGCGCCACCGGGCAGCGTTGCACCGGCTGACGCGCCGCAAGCCCTGATTGCCCTGCACGCGCGCCGCTCGGCCGACTCGATTCGCGCCTGGGCCGAGGCCTGGCCCGGCAAGCCGCTGATCGTGGTGCTGACCGGCACCGACCTCTACCGCGACATTGACACCGATGCCAGCGCGCAGCAGTCGCTGGCGCTGGCCACGCATCTGGTGGTACTGCAGCAGGCCGGGCTGGCCGCCCTGCCCGAGCGCTGGCGCGCCAAGGCGCAGGTGATTTACCAGTCGGCCCCGGCGCTCAAGCCGGCCACAAAATCGCAGCGCAACTTTCGGGCGCTGATGGTCGGCCATTTGCGCGACGAGAAAGACCCGCTGACCTTCATGAAGGCGGCAGCGCTGGACTTTGCCCCCCACATTTATTTTGACCAGATTGGCGAAGCACTGGCGCCGCGCTTCGCCGAAGCGGCCCGGATGACCGCGCAGCGCGCGCCACGCTTTCGCTGGCTGGGCGGCCTGCCCCGCGCCGCCACGCGCCAGCACATGAAGCGGGCGCATCTGCTGGTCAACTGCTCGCAGATGGAGGGCGGCGCCCAGGTCATTCTCGAAGCCATCCAGGCCGGCACGCCGGTGCTGGCCTCGCGCATCAGCGGCAACCTGGGCATGCTGGGAGTCGACTACGGCGGCTACTTTGCGCTCGGTGATGCGGCCGGGCTGGCCGCACTGGTGCGTCGCTGCGCCGCCGAGCCGGACTTTCTGGCCCTGCTGCAAAGGCAATGCCGGCAGCGCGCCGCGTTGTTCGATCCGGCGAAAGAAAAGCGCCTTGTCATAAACTTGGTGCGTTCCGCCCTGAACCCCACGCCGGCCCCTTTCTGAAAGACGCACCATGACCGCCCCCGAAACCCTGAAAACACCTGCGGCGCCCCGCCTCACCAGCCTGTCGCATGGCGGTGGCTGTGGCTGCAAGATCGCCCCCGGCGTGTTGAGCGAAATCCTCAAAAACTCCAGCAACCTGCCGATCCCCAAAGAATTGCTGGTGGGCATTGAAACCGCCGACGACGCGGCGGTCTACCAGCTCAACGAGGAACAGGCCCTGATCGCCACCACCGACTTTTTCATGCCCATCGTCGATGACCCGTATGACTTTGGCCGCATCGCCGCCACCAACGCCATCAGCGACGTCTACGCCATGGGCGGCACGCCCATCATGGCGCTGGGGCTGGTCGGCATGCCGATCAATGTGCTGCCGCTGGAGACGATTGGCGCGATTTTGCGCGGCGGCCAGGATGTCTGCCGCGATGCCGGCATTCCGATTGCGGGCGGCCACACCATTGATTCGGTCGAGCCGATTTACGGCCTGGTGGTGCTTGGTCTGGTGCATCCTTCGCGCGTCAAGAAAAACTCGGGCGCCAGGGCCGGCGATGTGCTGGTTCTGGGCAAGCCGCTGGGGGTGGGCATCCTGTCGGCTGCGCTGAAAAAGGAAATTTTGCCGCCCGAAGGCTATGCGCAAATGATTGCGGTCACGACCCAGCTCAACAAGCCCGGCATTGAACTGGCCCAGCTGGACGGCGTGCATGCACTGACCGACATCACCGGCTTTGGCCTGGCCGGCCACGGCCTGGAACTGGCGCGCGGCGCCAAACTCAAGATGCAGCTTCGGCTCGATCAGATTCCGCTGCTGCCCGGTGTGCTGGCGCTGGCGGAAGCCGGCGTGGTGACCGGCGCATCAGGGCGCAACTGGGCCAGCTACGGCAGTGAAGTCGAGTTGCCCGCCGGCATTTCGGCCGCGCAGCAAGCCCTGCTGTGCGACCCGCAAACCAGCGGCGGCCTGCTGGTGTCATGCGCGCCCGAGACCGAGGCCGAGGTGCTGGCCTGCTTTGCGCGCCATGGTTTTGCGGCGGCCCGCACGATTGGCCGCATGCTGGAGGGCAGCGGCCTGCAAGTGCTGCGGGGCGCCAGTTCGTGAAAAAACTTCAACCGCCGATGGGCTGAATTTCCCTGCTTCTCTATAAAATTTTCCTTTCGTCCCCATTCCTTTGCAGCAGCCGTTCACCGCGGTGTGCGGATGAGTGCCAGGGCGGCCCTCTTTACCCTGGAGATCAAAAAAATGCGCGCCCTGCTCAAATTTTCAAACGCGGTGGACTGGCTCAACACCCAGATCGGCAAGCATGTCATCTGGCTGATTCTGGCCTCCACCGTCATCAGCGGCGTCAACGCCATCGTCCGCAAGGTGTTTAACGTCAGCTCCAATGCCTACCTGGAGGTCCAGTGGTACCTGTTTGCCGCGTCCTTCCTGATTGCGGCGGGTTACACCCTGCTGCAAAACGAGCACGTCAAGATTGATGTGCTGTCCAGCCGCCTCTCCAAGCGCGGCCAGATCTGGGTCGACATCATCGGTTTTGCCTTCTTCCTGACGCCGGTATGCCTGGCCATCCTGTACTACGGCATTCCGTTTTTCATGCAGGGCTTTCGCTCCGGAGAGATGTCCGGCAACGCCGGGGGCCTGATTCGCTGGCCGGTGTACGCCATGATCCCGCTGGGCTTTACCTTGCTGCTGCTGCAGGGCTGGTCCGAGCTGATCAAGCGCATTGCGTTTCTGCAGGGCCTGATTGAAGACCCGACCGTCAAGAAGGTTGAAAAAACCGCCGAAGAGGAGCTGGCCGAAGCCATACGCCGGCTCGCCGAAACAAAAACCAACACCAACGTCGGCTGAGCGGGGAAACATTCATGGCATTTTTCATTCAAAACCTCGCCCCCATCATGTTTTTGGGGCTCATCGTCTTTTTGCTGATGGGTTTTCCGGTGGCGTTCAGCCTGGGCGCCTGCGGCCTGTTCTTCGGCTTTATTGGCGTGCAGCTGGGCGTCTTGCCCGAAGCGCTGCTTCAGGCCCTGCCATTGCGCCTGTTCGGCATCATGCAGAACGACACCCTGCTGGCCATTCCATTTTTCACCCTGATGGGCCTGATTCTTGAGCGAAGCGGCATGGCGGAGGATTTGCTGGACACGATTGGCCAGCTGTTTGGCCCGATTCGCGGCGGCCTTGCACTGGCCGTCATTCTGGTCGGCGCGCTGCTGGCCGCCACCACCGGCGTGGTCGCCGCATCGGTGATCTCGATGGGCCTGATCTCACTGCCCATCATGCTGCGCTATGGCTATGACCGGCGCGTTGCGGCCGGCGTGATTGCCGCCTCCGGCACGCTGGCGCAAATTATTCCACCGTCGCTGGTGC
The DNA here is from genome assembly GCF_031411155.1 of Polaromonas sp. Lineage (GTDB taxonomy): Bacteria > Pseudomonadota > Gammaproteobacteria > Burkholderiales > Burkholderiaceae_C > Polaromonas. The sequence goes on from NZ_JANOAL010000090.1 coordinate 17,289, forward strand.
TGATCATTCTGGCCGACCAGCTGGGACGCAGCGTGGGCGAGATGTACAAGGGCGCTTTCATTCCGGGCTTTGCGCTGACCGGCATGTATGTGCTGTACGTGGTGGGTCTGGCGGTGTTCAAGCCCGACTGGGTGCCCGCCCTGCCGGCGGCAGCCCGCACGATTCGGGAAGACAGCGGCAAAAGCGGCCTGCTGTCGCTGTTGCTGCTGACGATTGCCGCAACCGCCGCCGCCTTGTACTTTGGCGAGCACTACGCCGCCGTGCAAAGCTGGCTGACCGGCACCACCGTGACCACGGTGCCCACGGACGAGACCATTGTGGTGTCGATGTGCGCCGGGGTCATGCTGGCCTTCGTTCTGGCCGTGCTCAACAAGGTCAGCCGCCTGGGCCTGCTGTCACGCATGGCAGAGCGCGTCACCTTTGTGCTGATTCCCCCGCTGCTGCTGATCTTTCTGGTGCTGGGCACCATCTTTCTGGGCATCGCCACCCCGACCGAAGGCGGGGCCATGGGCGCGCTGGGCGCCTTCACCATGGCCATGGTGCGCCGGCGCCTGAGTTTTTCACTGCTCAAGCAGGCGCTCAGCACCACCACCAAACTGTCGTGCTTTGTGGTGTTCATCCTGATCGGCTCCACCATCTTCAGCCTGGTCTTCCAGGGCGTGGATGGCCCCAAATGGGTCGAGCACCTGCTCAGCGGCCTGCCCGGTGGCCAGACCGGTTTCCTGATCGTGGTCAACATCCTGATCTTTTTCCTGGCCTTCTTCCTGGACTTCTTTGAACTCTCGTTCATCGTGGTGCCGCTGCTGGCGCCGGTGGCCGAAAAACTCGGCATCGACCTGATCTGGTTTGGCGTGCTGCTGGCGGTCAACATGCAGACCTCGTTCATGCACCCGCCGTTCGGCTTTGCGCTGTTTTACCTGCGCAGTGTGGCGCCCATCAAGGCCTATACCGACCGGTTGACCAAAAAAATCATCGAGCCGGTGACCACCATGCAGATTTACTGGGGCGCGGTTCCGTTCGTGCTGATCCAGGTCATCATGGTCGGGCTGATCATTGCCTTCCCGGGCATTGTCTCCAGCGGCCTGGACAAAAAGCAGGTCTACGACCTCGAAAAGGTGCGCATCGAGATGGAAAACAGCATGCCGCCGGAGCAGCCGACGCTTGATCCGGCGGCGGCCCCCGGCGCAGCGGCCGCCTCCGGGGCCGATGCGGCGCTTCCTGCCGCGGCGCCGCTGGCCGATGATGACCCGATGAAGGCCATGCAGGAGTCCATCGACAAAGCCAAGAAATAGCCGCCGCAAAGCGGGCGACCATAAAAAAAACCCCGCGATGCGGGGTTTTTTTGTGAACCGGCTGGAGCCGGCGAAAGCTGACCGTGCCGGTCAGCAACCGGCATGGGCGCTTACAGCTTTTGCGTCGCCATGAAGTTGTCGAAACGGTTTTCGGCAAAGCGGAACCACAGCACCTGGTCGCGCTGGAAGGCCCGCATGTCGGCGTAGATCTTTTTCCATTCCGGGCTCTTGGCATCGTTGGCGGCAAACACTTCCATCGAGGCCTTGAAGGAGGCTTCGAGCACGGCCTGCGAGAACGGCAGCACCTTGGTCTTGGCTGCCACCAGTTGCTTGAGCGCGACCGGGTTCAGCGCGTCGTACTTGGCCAGCATGTCGGAGCTGGCGACGGCAGCGGCGGCTTCGACGATGGCGCGGTTCTCGGGGGAGAGCGCGGCCAGGGCCTTCTGGTTAATGAAGAAGTCCACTTCCGGACCGCCTTCCCACCAGCCGGGGTAGTAGTAAAACGGCGCCACCTTGTTAAAGCCCAGTTTCTGGTCATCGTAAGGACCGACCCACTCGGCCGCGTCAATCGTGCCTTTTTCAAGCGCCTGGTAGACCTCGCCGCCAGGAATGCTTTGCGGCACGGCGCCGAGCTTTTGCATGACCTCGCCCACCAGGCCGCCGCCCAGGCGCATCTTCAGGCCCTTGAAGTCGGCGACGCCCTTGATCTCCTTGCGGAACCAGCCACCCATCTGGGTGCCGGTGTTGCCGCCGGCAAAGCTGACGATGTTGTAGGCGGCGTAGAGCTCGTTCATCAGCTTGCGGCCATTGCCATGCATCATCCAGGCATTCATCTGGCGGGCATTGAGGCCAAACGGCACGGCCGAGCCCAGCGCAAAGGCGGGGTTTTTGCCGTAAAAATAATAAGGCACGGTGTGCGCCATCTCGACCGTGCCGGCCTGCACGCCATCGACCACGCCAAACGGAGGCATGAGCTCGCCACCGGCGTGCACGGAAATCTCGAACTTGCCGCCCGACATGGCCTTGACCGCCTTGGCAAACACTTCAGCGCCGCCATAAATCGTGTCAAGCGATTTCGGGAAGCTGGAAGCCAGGCGCCAGCGAACAGCGGCCTGCGCATGAACGGCAGGCGCGATGCCCGCGGCCAGGACACCGGCAATACCAGCGTTTTTGATAAGGGAACGACGATCCATTGAATTCACTCCGGGTACATTGAAAAAAACGCGGCTTGTGACCGCGTTGCGACTTGTCAAGCCTACACGATTTTAGGGCTGGCCCAGAGCAGGCCGGCGCGGGTTTTCCCTGCGGAACTGTGCCAGCGGGCGTGTTGAAACATCACTTGAACGAGTGATGGTCAGGTTGAAATTTTGAGACGGGCGAACTCCGTCAAGCCGCCAGAAAATGCGCCAGCCGCGCGCGCACCGAGGCTTCGATGCCGGCAGCGTCCAGGCCTTGCAGCGCCAGCAGTTTGGCCGGGTCGCCATGCTCTATGAACTCGTCGGCAAGGCCCAGTTGCAGCATCGGCAAAAGCTGTCCCGCCGCCTGCAGCGCCTCGCTCACCGCGCTGCCTGCGCCGCCCATGATGGCGCCCTCTTCCACGGTGACCAGGGCCTGGTGGCTGGCCGCGACCATGAACAGCAATTCGGTGTCCAGCGGCTTGGCCCAGCGCATGTTGACCACGGTGGCATTGAGTTTTTCGGCTGCCTGCAGCGCCGGGTACAGCAGCGTGCCAAAGACCAGGATGGCAATGCCCGCGCCCTCACGCCGCAGCTCGCCCTTGCCAAAGGGCAGGGCCTGCAACCCGGCCTCGGGCAGGGCGCCGGCACCGGCGCCGCGCGGGTAACGCACCGCCACCGGGTGGCTTTGCTCGAAGGCCGAGCTCAGCAGCTTGCGGCATTCGGCCTCATCGGCCGGGCAGGCAATGCTCATGTTGGGGATGCAGCGCAAATAGGGGATGTCATAGGCTCCGGCGTGGGTCGCGCCGTCGGCACCGACCAGGCCGGCGCGGTCCAGCGCAAACACCACCGGCAGGTTTTGCAGCGCCACATCGTGAATCAGCTGGTCGTAGCCGCGCTGCAAAAACGTCGAGTAAATCGCCACCACGGGTTTGAGGCCTTCGCAGGCCATGCCCGCCGCAAACGTGACCGCATGCTGCTCGGCAATGCCGACGTCGTGATAGCGTTCCGGAAAGCGCTGGTGGAACTCGACCATGCCCGAGCCTTCGCGCATGGCCGGCGTGATGCCGACCAGCCGGCTGTCCTGCTCGGCCATGTCGCACAGCCAGCGGCCAAACACCTGGGTGAAGGTCTGCTTGGCGGGCGTGGCCGATTTCTGCAGCCCCATGCTCGGGTCGAACTTGCCGGGGCCATGGTAGGCAATCGGGTCGGCCTCGGCCAGCTTGTAGCCCTGGCCCTTCTTGGTCACCACATGCAAGAACTGCGGCCCCGCGCCGCGCGACATCAGCTGGCGGATGTTTTCCAGCGTCGGCACCAGCGACTCAAGGTCATGGCCGTCAATCGGGCCGATGTAGTTGAAGCCAAAATTTTCAAACAGCGTGGCCGGCACCACCATGCCCTTGGCATGCGACTCCAGGCGCTTGGCCAGCTCGAGCAGGGGCGGCGCCACGCTGAGCACATGCTTGCCGACGTTTTTGGCCGAGGCGTAAAAGCGCCCGCTCATCAGTTGCGCCAGATAGCGGTTCAGCGCGCCCACGGGCGGGCTGATGCTCATGTCGTTGTCATTGAGCACCACCAGCAGCCGGCAGTCGTCATGCACACCGGCATTGTTCAGGGCCTCAAAGGCCATGCCGGCGCTCATGGCGCCGTCGCCAATGATGGCGACCGCGTGGCGGTCTTCGCCTTTTTGCCGGGCCGCCAGTGCCATGCCCAGCGCCGCCGAAATCGAGGTCGAGGAATGCGCGGTGCCGAAAGTGTCGTACTCGCTCTCGTCGCGGCGCGGAAAGCCCGACAGCCCGCCGAACTGGCGCAGGCTGCCCATGCGATCGCGCCGCCCGGTCAGAATCTTGTGCGGGTAGGTCTGGTGGCCCACATCCCACACCAGCCGGTCTTCGGGCGTGTTGAAGACATAGTGCAGGGCCACCGTCAGCTCGACGGTGCCGAGGTTGGAGCTCAGATGCCCGCCGGTTTTTGAAACCGAGTCGAGCAAAAAGGCGCGCAGCTCGTCGGCCAGCGTCCGGATCTGGGCGCGCGACAGCAGGCGCAGGTCGGCGGGGCTGTTGATGGTTTCTAGCAAGGGGTGCATCGTGTGTTGTTCTGTCGGAGCCGGGCTCCGCGCTGTGTTTTAGTGATGGCGATTGACCAGCATGTCGGCCAGCGCGCGCAGGGCCGCGCTGTTGCCAAGCCCGCTGGACTCAAGCGTGTCCAGGCTGGCCAGCGCCTGCGCCAGCAGTTGCTGCGCGTAGTCGCGGGAGCCCTGCAGCCCCATCAGCGAGACAAAGGTGGGCTTGTCCTGGGCGGCGTCCTTGCCGGCGGTTTTTCCCAGCGTGGCGGAGTCGGCGGTAACGTCCAGCATGTCGTCCACCACCTGAAACGCCAGCCCCACCGCCGCGCCGTAGTCGCGCAACGCGCCCAGCACGGCCGGCTGCACCGCGGCGCAGGCGGCGCCCATCATGACGCTGGCCTGCAGCAGTGCGCCGGTTTTCAGGCGATGCATCTCGTGCAGTTGGGCCGATGTCAGCGGCAGGCCGACGCTGGCCAGGTCAATCGCCTGGCCGCCCGCCATGCCCTGAAAGCCGGCGGCCCTGGCCAGCATGCGGCACAGCCGGGCCTGGGTGGCGTCATCGACCGAGCCATCGTCGGGCGACAGCAGCTCAAAAGCCAGCGCC
>NZ_JANOAL010000091.1:0-14603 GCF_031411155.1 Polaromonas sp.
CAACTTGAACCGCCTGCGCCAGCAACTGCGTGACATTGAACTGCAGGCAGAAACCCAGATGCAGTCGCGCCTGGCCCAGACCAAGGAAGCCCAGGCCGGGTTCGACCCGCTGGAATTCGACCGCTTTACCCGCGTGCAGGAGCTGACCCGCATGATGGCCGAGTCGGTCAACGACGTGGCGACGGTGCAGCGCACGCTGCAGCGTACGGTGGAAGCGACCGAGGATGACCTGATCGCCCAGGCGCGCCAGACCCGCGAGCTGCAGCGCGACCTGCTGCGCACCCGCATGGTGGAGTTCGAAGCGATTTCCGACCGGCTGTACCGCGTGGTGCGGCAAACCTCCAAGGAAACCGGCAAGCAGGTGCGGCTCGATTTGCTGGGCGGCACCATCGAGATGGACCGCGGCATGCTGGACCGCATGATGCCGGCCTTCGAGCACTTGCTGCGCAACTGCGTGGTGCACGGCATTGAAAGCCAGCAGGGCCGCGCCGCGACCGGCAAGGACCCGGTCGGGCTGATCACCGTGCATCTTCGCCACGAAGGCAACGACGTGTCGGTGGACTTCAGCGATGACGGCGCCGGCCTGGATTTGCACCGCATTCGCGAAAAGGCCGTCAGCCAGGGCCTGGTGACGGCCGAGCAGCCGCTCGATGACCAGGCGGCGGCCAACCTGATTTTCATGCCGGGCTTTACCACGGCCGCGCAAGTGACCGAACTCGCCGGCCGCGGCATCGGCATGGATGTGGTGCGGTCCGAAGTCAATTCACTGGGCGGACGGATTGAAACCTCGACCGTGTCCGGTCAGGGCACCCACTTCAAGCTGGTGCTGCCGCTGACCACGGCGGTGACGCAGGTGGTGATGATTCGCTCGGGCGAGCTGACGCTGGGCGTGCCCTCGAATTTGGTGGAAACCGTGCGACGCGCTTCCGCCAAGGAACTGCAGCAGGCTTACAACGGCGGCACGCTGGATGTGGCGGGCGAGGCGGTGCCCTTCTTCTGGTCGGGCGCGCTGCTGCAGTCTTCCCAGCACAGCAGCGAAGCGCAGTCCAAAACCACGCCGTTGGTGGTTTTCAGAAGCGCCGCCCAGCGCATCGCCCTGCACGTCGATGAAGTGCTGGGCAACCGCGAGGTGGTGGTGAAAAACCTGGGGCCGCAGCTGTCGCGCCTGCCGGGTCTGGCCGGCATGTCGGTGCTGCCGTCGGGTGCGGTGGTGCTGATCTACAACCCGGTGGCGCTGGCCTCGGTGTACGGCCAGCAAGCCCGCGCCTGGAGTTCTGACCGGGCCGAGCCGCACATGCTCGAAGCCCTCAGTGGCGATGCGGCCAATGCGCCCGCACTGGTGACGGTGGCGCCGCAAATCCCGCTGATTCTGGTGGTGGACGATTCGATCACGGTGCGGCGCGTGACCCAGCGCCTGCTGCAGCGCGAAGGTTACCGCGTTGCCATGGCGGCCGATGGGCTGCAGGCGCTGGAGCGCTTGCAGGAAGAGCGCCCGGCGGTGGTGCTGTCCGATATTGAAATGCCGCGCATGGATGGCTTTGACCTGGCGCGCAACATCCGGGCCGATGCCGCCCTGAGCAAGCTGCCCATCATCATGATCACCTCACGGATTGCCGAAAAGCACCGCGAGCACGCCAAAGAGCTCGGCGTTGACCACTACCTCGGCAAACCGTATTCGGAAGACGAGTTGATCAGCCTGGTGCGACACTACTGCGCCGCCGAAACCGCTGTTTCGGCATGAAAAGTGCCTCTAGCCCAAGAATGACGCGTATATTTAGCTATAAAAACAATAGCAACAGGGCGGCGTTCAGCGGTCACGCTTCCTGACCACCGCGTAGCGCTGCAGCGTCAGCGCCCGCGCCTCGTCATGCTGCACGATGGGCGCCGGGTAGTTTTCCCCCAGCACCACCCCTGCGGCGGCCAGATCGAGCGGTCTGGCCAACCAGGGGCTGTGCAGCGCTGATGCCGGCAGCCCGGCCAGAACCGGCAGGTATTTGCGGATGAAGCTGCCGTCGGCATCAAATTTTTCGCTCTGGCTGACCGGGTTGAAGATGCGGAAATAGGGCTGGGCATCGCAACCGGTGCTGGCCGCCCATTGCCAGCCGCCGTTGTTGGCCGACAGGTCAAAATCATTGAGCTTTTCGGCAAAGTAACGCTCGCCCCGGCGCCAATCTATTCCCAGGTCCTTGACCAGAAAGCTGGCGCTGACCATGCGCAGCCGGTTGTGCATATAGCCGGTCTGGTTGATTTGCGCCATCGCCGCATCGACCAGCGGATAGCCGGTCTGGCCGTCGCACCAGGCCTGGAACAGCGTATCGGCCTTGTCACCCTGTTCCCACGCAATCGCGTCGTAGTCGGGCTTGAAGGCCTGGCTGGCGGCATGCGGAAAATTGCTCAGAATCTGCGCATAAAAATCGCGCCAGACCAGTTCGCTGAGCCAGCTGGCGGCGCCCGCGTTGCCGGCCTGTTGCTGCGACAGGGCGGCCGCCGCCAGTGCGCGTATCGACACGGTGCCAAAGCGCAGGTGCACGCCCAGATAGCTGGGGCCCTTGACCGCCGGAAAATTGCGCTTTTCGTCGTAATGTGCGATGCGACCCAGAAAATCCTCCAACAGCGTGGCACCGCCCCGGCTGCCGATGGGGATTTTCAGCGCCGAAAGGTTGGTCTTTTCAAATCCCAGCGCCTGCAGCGTCGGTATGCCCCGGTCTGCCTCGGCGGCCGCGCTGGCCAGCGCCGCCGCGTACTTTTCAACCGGATAAGGCGTGAGGTAAAAGCGGTCGATTTTTTTCAGCCAGGCATTTTTGTAGGGGGTGAACACGCTGTAGGGTTTGCCGGCCAGCGTCAGCACTTCACTGCGCTCAAAAATGACGTGGTCCTTGAAACTGTGAAAGGCCACGCCCTGGGCCTCCAGCCGGGCCTGCACGCTGGCGTCGCGGGCCAGCGACTGCGGCTCGTCATCATGGTTGGCAAACACCGCATCCACCGCCAGCCTGGCCGCCAGTGCCGGCAGGGCAGCGCTGGCCCGGTCATGCAGCACCAGCAAACCGGCATCGGTGACGCCGTTTTCATGCCCCAGGCCGCGCAACTGGCCGTCCAGGTCCAGCAGCGACTCCCGGATGAACTCGACGCGCCGGTCGGCTCGGGGCAGGGCATCCAGAATGTCCCGGTCGAAGACGAAGACGCAAAACACCCGATGGCAGGCTTTCAGCGCGTGGAAAAGCGCGGCGTTGTCTTGCGCCCGCAAATCGCGCCGGAACCACATCAGGCCGGTCTGGTATTTTTTTGGCATGGGTTGATGGTAGCGAAGTGGTTGGCAGATCCTCAGATACCGCCCTGGCCTGGCAGTACGCGTAAAATCCCCGCATGGCCAAGGATTTCGAACAGATCAACCTGACACACCACTTCCTGATTGCCATGCCGGGGCTCAATGATGAGGCTTTTGCCAGGAGCGTCATCTACATGTGCGAGCACAGCGACCGGGGCGCCCTGGGTCTGATCATCAACAAACCCAGTGACATCAACCTCAAGCGCCTGTTTGACAAGGTTGAACTGCCGCTGCACCGCGACGACCTGAGCGACACCCCGGTGTTCCAGGGGGGGCCGGTGCAGACCGAGCGGGGCTTTGTGCTGCACGAATCGATGATGCCCGGCAATGAATCGGTCTACGCCTCCACCATGACGATTCCGGGCGGGCTGGAGATGACGACCTCCAAGGATGTGCTGGAAGCACTGTCCACCGGGGCCGGGCCGCGCAAGGTGTTTGTCTCGCTCGGTTACTCGGCCTGGGGTGAAGGCCAGCTGGAATCGGAGATCTCGGACAACAGCTGGCTGACCGTGGCTGCCGACATTGCGGTGATTTTCGACACACCGGTGGCCGAGCGTTACGACAAGGCGCTGATGCTGCTGGGCCTGCAAAGCTGGATGCTGTCGCCCGAGGCGGGGCACGCATGAGCCTGGCGACGGCGCCCACTTCGGTGGCGGGTCTTCAGACATTTCTGGCTTTCGATTTCGGACTCAAACGCACCGGCGTGGCGAGCGGCAACGCGCTGACCCGCACCGCCACGCCGCAAGCCACCATTGCCGCCGCGGGCGATGCCCGCTTCAAGGCGGTCGAGCAGCGCATCAGGGAATGGCAGCCCGATGCGCTGGTGGTCGGCATTCCGTTTCATCCCGACGGCGCCAGCCACGACAATACCCTGCGTGCGCAAAAATTTGCCCGGCAGCTGCGCGGACGTTTTGGCCTCAAGGTATTTGAGGTCGACGAACGCTACAGCACGACCGAAGCGCTGGCCGGCGGGGCGACAGACGCCGATGCGGCCTCCGCCTGCATCATTCTTGAGCAATTTTTAAGGAGCCTTCCGTGAGCAGTCTGACCCTGGACGCCGAGGCGCTGTACAGCGAGTTGCTGCGCAGCATGCGGCTGCAACTGGCCGCCTATCAGCAGCCGCCGCTGCTGGTCGGCGTGGCCTCTGGCGGCGCCTGGCTGGCGCAGCGCCTGCAAAAGGACCTGGGCCTGGCGCAGGATGCCGGCGTGCTGTCGTCATCGATGCACCGCGACGATTTTTCGCAGCGCGGCCTGGCCTCCAGCGGGCAGACGCTGCTGCCTTTTGATGTCAACGGCGCCCATCTGATTGTGGTGGACGACGTGCTCTACACCGGCCGCACCCTGCGCGCGGTGCTCAATGAACTGTTTGACTACGGCCGGCCGGCCAGCGTCAAGCTGGTGGTGCTGGTGGACCGGGGCGGGCGCGAGTTGCCGGTGCAGCCCGACCTGGCCGTGGCACGCGTCACGCTGCCGGCGTCGCAAAGCCTGGAGCTGGCGCGCGATGAACATGGCCGCTTCAGCTTTCAGGTCCAGGACCGGTAAGCAAGAGATAAAAAGACAAAGAGGAGTCCAGCGCGTGTTGTACCGACGAAACCCACAACTCAATAAAAACGGTGAGCTGATTCACCTGCTGTCGATTGAAGGCCTGCCCAAGGCCACGCTGACGCAGATTCTGGACACTGCCGCCAACTTTGTGTCGGTGAACAACCGCGAGGTCAAGAAAGTGCCGCTGCTGCGCGGCAAGAGCGTTTTCAACCTGTTTTTCGAGAACTCCACCCGCACCCGCACCACCTTTGAGATCGCCGCGACGCGGCTGTCGGCCGACGTCATCAACCTGGACATCGCGCGTTCCTCGGCCTCCAAGGGCGAGTCGCTGCTGGACACCATCGCCAACCTGAGCGCCATGGCGGCCGACCTGTTTGTGGTGCGCCACAGCGAATCCGGCGCGCCCTACCTGATCGCCCAGCATGTGGCGCCGCATGTGCATGTGATCAATGCCGGCGATGGCCGCCATGCACACCCGACGCAGGGCCTGCTCGACATGTACACCATCCGGCATTACAAAAAAGATTTCAGCAATTTGACGGTCGCCATCGTCGGCGATGTGCTGCACTCGCGCGTGGCGCGCTCCGACATCCACGCCCTGACCACGCTGGGCTGCCCCGAGGTACGGGTGGTCGGGCCCAAAACCTTGGTGCCGGCCGACATGGCGCAGATGGGGGTGCGCGTCTGCAACACGCTGGAAGAAGGCATCAGGGGCGCCGACGTGATCATCATGCTCAGGCTGCAGAACGAGCGCATGTCGGGCGCGCTGCTGCCCAGCAGCCAGGAGTTTTTCAAGAGCTTTGGCTTGACCAACGAGAAGCTGCAACTGGCCAAACCCGACGCCATCGTCATGCACCCCGGTCCGATCAACCGGGGTGTGGAAATTGATTCGGCGGTGGTCGATGGTACGCAAAGCGTCATCCTGCCGCAGGTCACCTTCGGCATCGCGGTCCGCATGGCGGTCATGGGCATCGTGGCGGGGAATGAAGCATGAGTGTGGCCCCCACGCTACCCACTGCGTGTGGTTCACTGCCCCCCGAGGGGGCGCTGCGCCTGCGGCCCGGCTAAGCCGGTTCCGCGGCCCCTGTTGAAAGGGACGGGGTAATTTCGCCCGTTGCGTGTGGTTTTCTCTCTTGGCTGAATGAATTTTTCCGAAAAGTAACATGAAACTTCTCATCAAAAACGGCCGGGTGATCGACCCGGCCAGCGGACTGGACGAAGTCGGTGATGTGGCCATTGCCGCCGGGCGCATCGTGTCGCTGAAAAATACCGCCGCCGATTTCGCTCCCAACAAAACACTCGACGCCAGCGGCTGTATCGTGGCGCCCGGCCTGATCGATTTGTCGGCCCGGCTGCGCGAGCCCGGTTATGAACACGAGGGCATGCTGGAAAGCGAACTGGCCGCGGCGGTGGCCGGCGGCGTCACCAGCCTGGTCTGCCCGCCCGATACCGATCCGGTGCTGGACGAGCCCGGCCTGGTCGAGATGCTCAAGTTCCGCGCGGAAAAGCTGCACCAGTCGCGCGTCTTTCCGCTGGGCGCACTGACCCGCGGCCTCAAGGGTGAAGCGCTGACCGAGATGGTGCAACTGACCGAGTCGGGTTGTGTCGGTTTTAGCCAGGCCGAAGTGCCGCTGGCCAACACCCAGGTGCTGTCACGCGCCCTGCAGTACGCGGCCACCTTTGGCTATACCGTCTGGCTGCGTCCGCAGGAAATGCATCTGGGCCAGGGTGTCGCCGCCAGTGGCGCGCTGGCCACGCGCCTGGGCCTGAGCGGCGTGCCGGTGGCGGCGGAAACCATTGCGCTGCACACGATTTTCGAGCTGATGCGCGCCACCGGCGCGCGGGTTCATCTGTGCCGCATCAGCAGTGCCGCCGGCGTGGCGCTGGTGGCACAGGCCAAGGCCCAGGGTTTGAACGTAACTTGCGATGTCAGCATCAACAGCCTGCACCTGACGGATGTGGACATTGGCTACTTCGACAGCCGCATGCGGCTGAACCCGCCGCTGCGCCAGCAACGCGACCGGGATGCGATTCGGCGCGGCCTGGCCGATGGCACGATTGACGCGCTGGTGTCAGACCACACGCCGGTCGATGAGGACGCTAAGACCCTGCCGTTTGCCGAGGCCGAACCGGGAGCTACCGGGATTGAGTTACTGCTGGGCCTGGCCTGCAAATGGGGTGCCGACAGCCAGGCCGGCATGCTGCGCTCGCTGGCGGTGCTGACCAGCGAACCGGCGCGCGTGCTGGGCCCTGCGCTGGGAACGCTGCAGGCCAGTGCCGGCCGCCTGGTCAGGGGCGGGGTGGCCGATATCTGCGTGTTTGACGCGGCAGCCGACTGGATGATCGAGCCGGCCAGCCTGCGCAGCCAGGGCAAGCACACGCCGTTTTCGGGTCACCAGCTGGGCGCGCGGGTGCGCTGGACGCTGGTGGGTGGCCAGGTCGCTTACGAAGCGGCGCCTTGAATCGGCGCTTTAAGCGGCCTTGTTCCGCATCGGGCAAGGCATGAAGCTACTGGGCGTGAGCTGGAAGTTGCTGCGGGCCATGGTGCATGCCGTGCACGGTTTCTGGATCATCAAAACCATTTTCCCCAGGCTGGAGCAGGTTGAGCAAGAGGGCCGCGTTCAGGCCTGGGCGGCTGAAATGCTGCGCATTGTCGGCATTGAGCTGCAAGTGAAGGGCTCGGCGCCCGCCCAGGGTCCGGTGTTGCTGGTGGCCAACCATATTTCGTGGCTGGATATTCTGGTCATGCATGCGTCGCGCCATTGCCGCTTTGTCTCCAAGTCGGATGTCAAGGCCTGGCCGTTTGTCAGCACCCTGGCCAATGGCGCCGGAACCTTGTACATCGAGCGCGAGTCGCGCCGCGATGCGCATCGGCTGGTGCGGCAAATGGCCGAGCGCTTGCGTAGCGGTGACATTCTGGCGGTGTTTCCCGAGGGAACGACGGGGGACGGCATCACGCTCCTGCCCTTTCATGCCAACCTGATCCAGGCCGCGATCGAGGCATCCGTGCCGGTGCAACCGGTGGCGCTCAGGTTCATCGACACCGCCAGCGGGCAGGTCAGTTTTGCGCCCAGCTATGTGGGCGACGAAACCCTGATCGGATCGATCTGGCGCACCCTGACCGCGACCGGCCTGAAAGCCGTGGTGACTTTTGGCGAGGCCCAGGCCGCACAGGGCCATACCCGGCGTTCATGGGCGCAGGCCCTGCGGGGAGAAATCGAGCGCCTGCGTCAGAGCCCTTGACGCACGGCGGTCATTGCAGGGCAATGCCCGGCAATGAGTCTTCGGGTTCACGCGGGAAAGTCACCACATGGTCGACCTCGGCGCGTATGCCCACCCATTCGCCCAGGGCATGGTCGTGGTGCGACGGTACATGCGCCATGACGGTTTCCCCGGTCTTGAGCCGCAGCGTGTACAAAAATTCGGAGCCGCGAAACGCCTTGCGCAGAATCTGCGCCTTGACCGGCGCATTGTCATCATGGACGATGTCGTCGGCGCGCAGCAGCACATCGCATAAGCCGCCGGCATAGGCATCGGGCAGGGGGCATTCCTGCATGTCGGTCAGGTCGCCGAGTGCGGTGTGCACCACCACTTCAGCGCCCAGCTGCTCAATGTGTGCCTGCGCAAACACGCCGTGGCCGATGAAGTCGGCGACAAAGCGGGTGGCGGGGCGGTGGTACAGCGCATAGGCGTCTTCCCACTGGTGCAGATGCCCCTCGTGCATCACCCCAATGCGGTCGCCAATGGCAAAGGCTTCGAGCTGGTCATGCGTCACGAACAGGGCGGTGGCGCCGGCGGCTTTCAGGATGCCGCGCACCTCGTGCGCCAGGCGCTCCCGCAGGTCGACGTCCAGATTCGAAAAAGGCTCGTCCAGCAACAGCAGGCGCGGCTGCGGCGCCAGCGCGCGCGCCAGCGCCACCCGCTGCTGCTGCCCGCCCGAAAGTTCGTGCGGAAACCGCTTGTGCACCTGGCCCAGACCGACCAGTTCCAGCACTTCGCCGACCCGCTGCGCGCGCTGGGCCGGTGTGAGGTGCATCAGCCCGAAACCGACGTTGTGCGCCGCATTGAGGTGCGGAAACAGCGCGTAGTCCTGAAACACCATGCCGATGCGGCGCGATTCGGCCGGCACATGGATGCCGCTGCTGCTGACGATTTGCTGCGCCAGCCGGATGCTGCCCGACTGCGCGCGCTCCAGCCCGGCGACGGCGCGCAACAAGGTGGTCTTGCCGCAACCCGACGGGCCGATAAACACCCCGATTTCACCTGCCTGCAGGCTGAACGAAACGCCGTCAACGGCCGGTCTGGAGCGGCCCGCATAGTGCACGCCAAGCTGGGAGACTTGCAGAAACATGAAATCGATTGTAGATGCTTACAATTCTCATTTGCAGTGACTGTCTGCAAAACCATGGCGCACGCGGGTGGGGGCAATGCTCCTGTCCATCGGGGCCTTTCTTCAGGTTTCCATGCGCCCTCGTTTTCTTCCTGCTGCTTTTCTGGTCGTGCTGGTCGGTCTGCTGACGCTGCCGGTGCTCGCCGTGGCGCTGTCCTGGCTGCAGTTCAATGACGAGGCCTGGTCCATCCTGAGGCAGATGCTGCAAACCGTGTTGCCCGACTACGCCTGGACCTCGCTGCTGCTGTGTGTCTGCGTCGGCCTGGGGGTGGCGCTGGTGGGCATGGCCACGGCCAGCGCCGTCACCCTGTTCGAGTTTCCGGGGCGGCGCCTGTTTGAATGGGCCTTGCTGTTGCCGCTGGCCATGCCGGCCTATGTGCTGGCCTACGCCTACACCGATTTTTTGCAGTACGCCGGGCCGCTGCAAACCGGCTTGCGGGCGGCCTATGGCTGGCAAGGCCGGCTGTTGCCCGAGGTGCGCAGCCTGGGCGGTGCCGTGCTGGTGTTCACCGTGGCGCTCTATCCCTATGTGTATCTGCTGGCGCGCACCGCGCTGTCGGAGCGGGCCGTGCACCTGATGGAAGCGGCCCGCCTGCTGGGCGCGCCGCTGTCGCGCCGGATTCGCGGTGTGGCCCTGCCGCTGGCGCGTCCGGCCGTGGCCGCCGGTGTGGCGCTGGCCCTGATGGAAACCCTGGCCGACTTTGGCGTGGCCAGCTATTTCGGCATCCAGACCTTTACCGCCGGGATTTACAAGGCCTGGCTGTCCATGGACAACCGCATTGCCGCCGCGCAATTGGCGACCGTGCTGCTGATCGTGGTGGCGGTGCTGGTCAAGATCGAGCACAGCGCGCAAAAGCGCATGCGCTTTTCCGCCAGCCGTGGTGGGCGGGCCGGCGCGGCCGATGCAGCGCCGGTGCAGTTGCGGGGCGGACGCGCGCTGCTGGCGTGGCTGGTCTGCGCCGCGCCGATTGCGCTGGGCTTTGTGTTGCCGGTGCTGTTCATGCTGCGTCCGCTGGTGCTGGGCTGGGACAACCTGCTGTGGGACAAGTTTCTGGGCTGGACGCTCAACAGCGTGTGGCTGGCCAGCCTGAGCGCCGCGCTGGCGACGGCGCTGGCGCTGGGGCTGGCTTTTGCGCTGCGGCGCCAGCCGCATCTGCTGACCCGCGCCGCGGTGCAGCTGGTCGGTCTGGGTTATGCGGTGCCCGGCGCCGTCATCGTGGTCGGCCTGCTGCTGCCCGTGGGCTGGCTGCAGGCGGCGGCGCCGCAGACCAGCGCTGGCTACTGGGTCACGGCCACGGTGCTGGGCATTGTCTGGGCCTATCTGGTGCGCTTTAGCGCCGTCGCCTTGCAAACCCTGCACAGCGCCTATTCGCGCATTCCGGTCAGCTTTGACGACAGCGCGCGCATGCTGGGCAGCACCGGCGCCGGCCTGCTGGCGCGGGTGCACTGGCCGCTGCTCAAGCGCTCGGTCGCGGCGGCCGGGCTGCTGGTGTTTGTCGATGTCATGAAGGAGCTGCCGGCCACGCTGGTGCTGCGCCCGTTCAACAGCGACACGCTGGCCGTCGTCACCTACCAGCTGGCGCGCGATGAACGGCTCGGCGAGGCGGCGCTGCCGGCACTGGCGCTGGTGCTGGTGGGCCTGCTGCCGGTGCTGCTGCTGAGCCGCACGCTGCGCGCCCGGTAGTCCCTTCCTTTCCCCCGGCCGCAGGGCGCGCGCCGATTTGTAAGCATGAGCCTACGTGCAGCGAATGCGCGGGACTACCGCGCACGCGCCCGATCAAAAGTATCGTGTAACCATGTCGCACCCAGAAGACTTGCGACAGCCGTTCCGGCCCCCCAACAGGCCCAGGGCGGATTCATCAACATTTTCAGGAGAGCAGCATGAACAATGATCGTGTAGAAGGTAACTGGATGCAGTTCAAGGGCAAGGTCAAGGAGCAGTGGGGCAAGCTGACCGATGATGACCTGGATGTGATTGCCGGCAAGCGTGACCAGTTGCTGGGCAAGATTCAGGAGCGCCACGGCATCACCAAGGACGAGGCCGAGAAGCAGCTTGATGATTGGCACGGACGCAACCCCACCAACTTCTTTGAACGCTACTGACTGGCGCCGGGGAACGAAAGCCCGTTTCCGGTTTCTTCAAATTACCTCACATCAACGCTCACCCAAGGACTCATTATGAACATCAAACTCCTCATGCTGACCGCCGCCGTGTCTTGCGCCTTTGCCGGCAACGCCATGGCGATGACCAAGGACGAATACAAGGCGCAGAAGGCCACGGTTTCCGCCGATTACAAGGCCAACCGCGACAAATGCGGCACCCTGAAAGCCAATGCCAAGGATATTTGCGTGTCTGAAGCCAAGGGCGCTGAAAAGGTCGCCAAGGCCGAGCTCGAAGCCCAGTACAAGCCGAGCCCGAAAAATACCGAAAAAATTGCTCTGGCCAAGGGTGACGCAGCCTACGACACCGCCAAGGAAAAATGCGACGACATGAAAGGCAACACCAAGGATGTCTGTGTCAAGGAAGCCAAGGCGATGCATGTGAAGGCCAAGGAAGATGCCAAGATGGCCATGGTCGCCGCTGATCCCGGCAAAACAAAAACCGAAAAAATGGACGCCAAGAAAGATGCCAACGCCGAAAAACGCGAAGCCGACTACAAGGTGGCCAAGGAGCGTTGCGACAGCCTGGCCGGTGCCGCCAAGGACACCTGCCAGAACGACGCCAAGGCCAAATTTGGCATGAAGTAAGCCAGCCTGGAGTTCCGGCCTTCAGGGCGCGGGACTGAAGCGGCTGGACCTCATTAAAAAACCCGGCGCTGCGTTTGCAGTGCCGGGTTTTTTTACGCAAGAAATGCTATCAAATTAATAGCGTAAAACGCAATTAATGTAAGGGCTGTAGCCTGTTTCTACCTCCAAACGAGGGCAGTCAGGCAGTTCAGGCCAGGCGCAGCGCGCTGAGCTCGGCGATCTGCGCTTCACCGGCCACGCCGATGCGGCCCTGCACCACCAGCTGGTGCACCCGTTCCATGTCGGGCGCCAGGCTGCGGTCCAGCATCATGGCCGGCGATACCGAGCGCACCAGTTGCAATAGGCCCTCCACCGCGGCAGAGCTCTTGAGCGGCCGCAAAAACTCGATGCCCTGGGCCGCGGCCAGCAGCTCGATCGCCACGATGTACTCGGTGTTGCGCAGCATCGGCTGCAGGCGGCGCGCGGCAAACGTCGCCATGCTCACATGGTCTTCCTGATTGGCCGAGGTCGGCAGGCTGTCGACGCTGGCCGGATGCGCCAGCGACTTGTTTTCAGAGGCCAGCGCGGCGGCGGTCACATGCACGATCATGAAACCCGAATTGAGGCCGGGCTCGGGCGTCAGAAAGGCCGGCAGGCGCGACGCCACGGTATCGACCAGCATGGCGATGCGGCGTTCGGTGATGGCGCCAATTTCGGCGATGACCACGGCCAGCGCATCGGCCGCCAGCGCCACCGGCTCGGCGTGAAAATTGCCGCCCGACAGCAGCGTGCCGCTTTCGGCAAACACCAGCGGGTTGTCGGTGACGGCATTGGCCTCGCGCACCAGCACCTGCGTTGCGTAGCGCATCTGGTCCAGGCAGGCGCCCATCACCTGCGGCTGGCAGCGCAGGCAATAGGGGTCTTGCACCCGGTCGTCGCCTTCCAGGTGCGAGCGGCGTATCTCGCTGCCCACCATCAGCGCGCGGTAGGCGGCGGCGCAGTCAATCTGCCCGGGCTGGCCGCGCACCGCGTGAATGCGCGGATCGAACGGGCCATCGCTGCCGCGCGCGGCATCGAGCGTGACGGCGCCGGAGATCACGGCCGCTTCAAACAGGCGCTCGGTCGCCAGCAGGGCGTCAATCGCCAGCGCGGTCGAGACCTGGGTGCCATTGATCAGCGCCAGCCCTTCCTTGGCCGACAGGCGTATCGGCGCCAGCCCGGCCTGCTTCAGCGCGGCGGCGGCGCCCATGCGCTCGCCCCGGAAAAACACCTCGCCCTCGCCGATCAGCGGCAGGCACAGATGGGCCAGCGGCGCCAGGTCGCCCGAGGCACCGACCGAGCCCTGGCACGGAATCACCGGCGTCAGGCCCTGGTTGTACAGGGCCAGCAGCATGTCGATGACGCTTTCGCGCACGCCCGAAAAGCCGCGCGCCAGGCTGGCGGCTTTTAGCAGCAGCACCAGCCGCACCACGCGCTCGGGCATCGGCTCGCCCACGCCGACGGCGTGCGAGCGCAGCAGGTTCAGCTGCAGGGTCTCCAGGTCGGTTTGCGCGATGCGCTGGTTGGCCAGCTTGCCAAAGCCGGTGTTCACGCCATAGACGGCGGCGCCGCCCTGCGCGGCCTGCTGCACCAGCGCGGCGCTGGCGCGTATGCCTTCGGTGGCCGAAGGGGCTATGGACAGCTGGGCGCTGCCCGCATGAAGTTCGCGCAATTGCGCCAGCGTGATGTGGCCGGGTTGGATGTTCATAAGGTGCTCAGTCGTTATCAGAAAATGTCAGGAAAGGAATTGGACAGCCGGCTTCAGCCCAGCATCGGCAAATTCAGGCCGTTGTCCTTGGCGCTTTGCTTGGCGATGTCGTAACCGGCATCGGCATGGCGCATGACGCCGGTGGCCGGGTCGTTGAACAGCACGCGCCCGACGCGGTCTGCTGCTTCGGGCGTGCCGTCGCAGACGATGACCACGCCCGAATGCTGCGAGTAGCCCATGCCGACGCCGCCGCCATGGTGCAGGCTGACCCAGGTCGCGCCGCTGGCGGTGTTGAGCAGGGCGTTGAGCAGCGGCCAGTCGCTGACCGCATCGCTGCCGTCCAGCATGGCTTCGGTCTCGCGGTTCGGCGAGGCGACCGAGCCGCTGTCGAGGTGGTCGCGGCCAATCACAATCGGCGCCTTCAGTTCGCCGTTTTTCACCATCTCGTTGAAGGCCAGGCCGGCCAGATGCCGCTCGCCCAGGCCGATCCAGCAGATGCGCGCCGGCAGGCCCTGAAAGCTGATGCGCTGCTCGGCCATGTCGAGCCAGCGGTGCAGGGGCTTGTTGTCGGGGAACAGCTCCTTCATCTTCGCGTCGGTCTTGCGGATGTCTTCCGGGTCGCCCGACAAGGCCACCCAGCGGAACGGGCCGACGCCGCGGCAAAACAGCGGCCGGATATAGGCCGGCACAAAGCCGGGGTAGTCAAACGCATTGGCCAGGCCAAAGTCCTTGGCGACCTGGCGCAGGTTGTTGCCGTAGTCCACCGTGGGAATGCCCATTTCGTGAAAAGCCAGCATGGCCTTGACATGGGTGACGCAAGACTTGCCGGCGGCCTGCGTCAGCGCGGCGTGCTGCAGCGGGTCTTTTTG
>NZ_JANOAL010000092.1:0-43210 GCF_031411155.1 Polaromonas sp.
GCGGCCGCCGTGGCGTTCAATGACGCGCTTGACGGTGGCCAGTCCGATGCCGGTGCCGGGGAAGTCCCCTGGCGTATGCAGGCGCTCGAAGGTGCCAAACAGTTTGGGCGCAAAAGCCATGTCAAAGCCGGCGCCGTTGTCGCGGACGAAATAGACGGTCTCGCCATCGGCGCCCGGCTCGCTGCCGACCTCGATCTGCGCCAGCGGCTGCCGGGCGGTGAACTTCCAGGCGTTGCCCAGCAGGTTTTGCAGCGCGGCGGCCAGCAGCCGCGGGTCGCCGTGCGCGCTCAGGTGCTCCTGCACCTGCAGTTGAACCTGGCGCGCGGGTTCTTTTTCGCGGCAGCCGTGGGCAATGCGGCGGGCGATGGCCGACAGATCAACAGGCTCTTGCTTGAGCTGCTCACGCGACAGGTGAGCCAGGGTCAGCAGGCCTTCGATCAAATCGCCCATCTGCTTGACGCCGGCGCGGATGCGCTCAAGGTAGTGCCGGCCTTTGTCGCTGACCTTGCCAACCTCGGCCTTCATCAGCAACTGGCTGAATCCATCAATGCTGTTCAGCGGCGAACGCAGGTCATGCGACACCGAATAGGCAAACGACTCCAGCTCTTTATTGAGCGAGGCGAGCTGGGCGGTGCGCTGCAGCACCCGTTCTTCAAGGTCGCTGTTGAGGCGCAAGATTTCTTCGCGCTGCTGCCTGCGCTCGGTAATGTCACGCTCGACCGCCACCCAATGGGTGTAATGGCCGGCCTCGTCGGCCAGCGGCGCGACATCGACCTCTACCCACAGCGGCTCGCCGGCTTTGGTGTAAATGGCCAGTTCCGTACGCAGGGCCTGCCAGTTTTGCATGGCCGACCGGATCCGCTCCAGCTCGGCGCCGTGGGTCTTGGGCCCCCACAGCAGACTGGCGGCCTGGCCGATGACGTCCTCGCGGCGGTAACCGGTCTGGCGCTCGAAGGCGTCGTTGACAAAGACAATCCGCCGGCCGGTTTCGTCCCGCGGCTCGGCCTCGGTGATGATGACAATGTCGTTCAGGCGGGCTACCGCCGTTTCAAGCAGCCGCAGCTGCGCCTGTTCGGCGCGCCGCTGGGTGATGTCCTGAAAGTACACCGCCAGCCCGGCCTCGGTCGGATAAACGTGGAAATCGAACCAGGTGCCCAGCGGCGCGTAGAAGGCCTCGAAACGGGTGGTGCGCTGCTGCTGCAGCGTCAGACGGTGTTCGGTTTCGATGCGGGTGCCTTCGGCCTCGGGGAACTCCTGCCAGGGTGTCTTGCCCAGCAGGTCCTGCCGCCGGCGTCTGAGCATGCGCTCCGCCGGGCCGTTCAGGTAGGTGAACTTCCAGTCCTTGTCGAGCAGATAAAAACCGTCGGTGATGCTCTCCAGCGTGGTGACGAGCCGTGCCTCCAGCGCGAGGGTGCGCTGCTCCGCCGCCTTTTGCTCCGAGATGTCCTGAAACGCCCCCTGAATGCGGATGATGTTTCCGGCGGCGTCGCGCACCGCCTCACCAATCGAGCGCACCCAGATCAGCCGGCCCTTGGCGGTGCGCTTGCGCAGCACAAACTCGTAGGGCGTTCCATGCTGCACGCAGTCCTCGACATGGCGGATCACGGTCGGCCGGTCTTCCGGAAAAAAGTAGCCAATGCCCTCTTGCAGCGTCGGCGTGTAGCCGGGCGGCACATCGTGAATCAGGCAGTTTTCATCGGACCAGGTGAGCGTGCGCTCCGGCAGCTCTATCGTCCAGCCGCCCAGGTGCGCGACGCGGCCGGCAATCCGGGTCATGGCCAGATTCTTCTCCAGCAGCTCGTTGGCCCGCTTCAGCTCATCAATGCCGGTGAAGGAGGGCGCTGCCGCCTGGCTTGCCGCGTCGGCCGCTGCGGGACTGGAGCGCAAGCCGGTCAAGGAATTTCCGGGGCTGATCGCGTTCATTCAATGGCCTTCACAAGACAGCGGGTTGACGGGGGTCGCCGGCGGCGCGCGGCGCCAGGCGCCCTGCGCGCCCGCCGTGCGTTCGGGCATGCATTTGCCACGCACGCCGAAACCAGTGTATCGCCTGGACCGGAGCGGCTGGCACGCCGCGCCTGCCCAGATCCCGTCAGATCCCGTCAGATCCCGTCAGATTCCCGTCAGGGCCAGGTAGGCCGCCCGCGTCGCGGGGGTCACGGCGGCCAGCACCTGCGCATGCGTGGTCTGGTGGCGCGCCATCAGCCGCGCCGACGCCACGGTTCTGGAGTTGCAAAACCAGTGGCAGCTGTGCTGCATCAAAAACAGCTCGGCAGACAGCGTGAAGGCCCTGCTTTTGGCGGTGCGCTGCTGCGGGTTGCCGGCGGCCTCGGTGAGCCCGTTGGCATGAATCGCCAGCGCCTTGCGCAGGTCAAACGTGGCGCGGGGAAACAGCCGGGCGGCATAGGGAATGGCCAGCGGCAAGGTGCTGACCCGCGTGCCGGCGCCGTCCAGCTTTGAAAACTCGGCGCTGAACTGGTTGAACTGCTGGCACAACTGGGTTTCCGCGGTGCCAAGGTGCTGCCAGATCTGGTCGCGGCGCCCGGGGTCGGCCTCGTCCAGCGCGCGCAGGTAACCGGCGGTCAGGCTTTCCATCAGCTTTTCAATCTGGTAGTGGCCCAGCTGGCTGCCCAGCAGCGCAATGCGCTGGCGCTGGTCGCCTTTCTTGAGCAGGTAAAAGGCGACAGCCAGCAGGATGACCAGGGGCAACATTTCCATCGACAGCTTTGTTGGTTTTTTGAAGGGGGAAGACCTGATTATTCAAGAAAAAAACCGCCTCGCGGGCGGTTCTCGGTTTGCGGCCAGCGCGTGGCCGGCTCAGGGGCCCAGATTGATCTGGATGATGAGGCCGGTCGGGATGGACACCAGCACATAGTCGCCGCCGGTCTGGACCCAGTGGTAACCGCGCGGCGGCGCGCTCAGGCGGTGGCCACGCCAGTCTTCAACCACGTAGTAGCGGTCGCGGTATTCGGGCGGCAGGCGGCTGCCCCTGCGAAAGCTGTGGTTGGGGCCGGCGCCGCGACTCTGCGGCCCCCTGTCTTCGTCGCGCCGGTCGTCCCGCTCGCCACGCCGGTCATCGCGGCCATCCTGATCATTCCGGCCACGCCGGCCATCCCGGTCATTGCGGCCACGGCCGCGGCCCCGGTCGTCATCGGCCAGGGCGATGCCGCTGAAGGCCAGCGAGGCAACGCCGAGAGCGGTCAGGGCAGATAAAAGAACACGTCTTTTCATGAAAAATACTCCTTGATACCGCTTCATTGTTCTCCGGCATTGGGCAATGCGCTGTAGTCCAACGCCGGTTTCACTCGTCACCCAAAAATAAGGTCCACAGCCCTGGCGCCTTTCGATAAAATTGGCCCAGCGGGGGGGTAGCTCAGTTGGGAGAGCGTCGCGTTCGCAATGCGAAGGTCGGGAGTTCGATCCTCCTCCTCTCCACCACGCTTCAAAACACCCGTTGCTGCAGTGGGCGGGTGTTTCTCTGCGATCCGTACCCCCGCGAGACACTCTTGCATCACAGGGGCAAGGCCAAAGGCGCCTCACCCCTGTCGCCCTCAAGCGGCCAGCAGGGTTTTTGTCGATTGCCGCGTGCACGCCGCAGCCCGCTCCAGCAGCAGTTCGCGCTCACGCAGGTTGCGTGTGAGTGTTGCGGCGCGTGTGAACTCGGCACCGGCCTCGGTGAAGCGCCCGAGTTTGGCCAGCAAGTCGCCGCGCACGCCGGGCAGCAGGTGGTAGTTTTTCAGCGCGGGCTCGGCGCTCAGCGTGTCCACCAGGTCCAGGCCCGCCGCTGGCCCAAAGGCCATGGCTAGCGCGACGGCGCGGTTGAGCTCAACCACGGGAGAAGGCATGAGCGCGCTGAGTGCGTCGTACAGCGCGGCGATCCGCGCCCAGTCGGTTTCCCCTGCGCTGCGCGCGCGTGCGTGGCAGGCGGCAATGGCGGCCTGCAGCGCGTAGGGGCCGAGTCCATCGCGTGTTGCCGCCAATGCCTGGGCGCGCTCCAGCGCCGCCAGTCCGCGGCCGATCAGCAACTGGTCCCAGCGCCCCCGGTTTTGGTCTGCCAGCAAGACGGCTTGCCCCTGAGGGCCCACGCGTGCGCGCAAGCGCGAGGCTTGTATCTCCATCAAGGCAGCCAGGCCGTGCACCTCGGGCTCCAGCGGTGCCAGCCCGGCAAGAATGCGCCCCAGGCGCAGCGCCTCTTCGCACAGCGCGGGGCGCGTCCACTGCTCGCCCGCGGTGGCGGCGTAGCCTTCATTGAAGATCAGGTAAATCACTTCCAGCACCGAGGCCAGCCGCGCTGGCAACTGGTCTGCGCGCGGCACCTCAAACGGTACACGCGCCTCGGCCAGGGCGCGCTTGGCACGCACAATGCGCTGCGCCACGGTAGGCTCGGGCAGCAGAAAGGCGCGGGCGATTTCGTCGGTGCCCAGGCCGCCCAGCACGCGCAAGGTCAGGGCGGTGCGCGCCGCAGCGGGCAACACGGGGTGGCAGGCGGTAAAAATCAGGCGCAGCAGATCATCGCCAATGTCGTCGTCCAGGCTATCGACAAAATCAGGCGTTACCAGGGCGCCCAGGGGTTGCATATCCTGCCCCAGCTCCTGGTGCCTGGCGTCGTGCAGTTTGCGCTGGCGCAGCGCGTCCAGAGCGCGGTTTTTCGCGGTGGCCATGAGCCAGGCGCCGGGGTTGTCGGGGATGCCGTCTTTCGGCCAATGCTCCAGCGCAGCCACCAGCGCGTCTTGTGCCAGCTCTTCGGCGCTACCCAGCTCGCGCGTCATGCGCGCGAGCTTGGCGATGATCCGGGCGGACTCCATCCGCCAGACCGCGTCAATGGTGCGCTGGATGTCGGCTGTGGCCACGGTCAATGGCTTCGTTCTGGATGCGGGTTCCAACGCTGCTATTTTTCTGCCTACTTTTCTGCCAGTTGTTTGAGGCTGGCAAAGCCCTCTTCGTATTTGTCGCCCACCATTTTGTCGCTGTTGAAAAACACGCCCATGAGTTTGGACATGAAAGGGCTGGGGCCGAACATGGCTTGCGTTACCCGGGTGGCGCCACCCTCGGGTGTGAGGGTGAATTCCACCATGTTGCGGGCTTCAAACGGTTTGGTGAAATGCAGCTTGAGCACCAGTCTGGACGGCGGCAGCGATTCGGTGATTTCCATGCGCCCGTGGCCCGCGCCCTTGTCGCTTTGCCACTCGTAGGCGGCCCCCACGCCGCTGGGCGCGCCGCTGTAGATGCGCTTGAGCGCGGGGTCTGCCTTCTCCCACGGCGACCACGGTTCCCACTGGCGAAAGTCGTTGAGGTGCGGGAATATCTTGTCGGCGCTGGCCTTGATGAGCGTGCTGCGCTCGATGCGAAAGCTGTCGGGCCGTGTGGCGGCAAAAGCCAGCAAGCCCGCGACGGCCAGCACGATGACGAAAGCGATGGTTTTAATCATGTCCGGTCTCCGGTGCAGGGTGATTGGGTTTAGCGTTTGGCCAGTTGCTTGCGCAGTTCGTCTTCCTGCGCGCGCAGCTCGGGCGTGAACTCGGCGCCAAAGTCGTCCGCCTCGAACAAGGGACGAATCTCCAGCACCGACTCCGCACCCGTGGGGTTGGGGCAGCGCTTGGCCCACTCAATCGCCTCCTGCATGGAGCGGCACTGCCACAGCCAGAATCCGGCGACCAGTTCCTTGGTTTCGGCAAAGGGACCGTCAATCACCGTGCGCTGCGCGCCCGAAAACTTGACGCGCGCGCCCTTGCTGGTGGGGTGCAGGCCCTCGCCCCCGAGCATCACACCGGCCTTCACCAGCTCTTCGTTGTACTTGCCCATGTCGGCAAGCAATTGTTCGCTGGGCATCACGCCCGCTTCGGTATCCTGGTCGGCTTTGACGAAAACTATGAATCGCATGGCGGTATCTCCGTTGGGTTTCAGACAGGGAGCGGCTTTTGTACCCAGATTCGGCCGGATTCGGCCAGGTTCAAATACCCGCTCAGGCAGTACGACGAACGAGCCTCCGTGAATTCGACAGATGGCGCAATAAAGTTTACCTTCGGTGGCGCAGCGCCGATGGCCGCTGCCGCTTGACAAGCCGGCGGCCGCCCCCAGTTGAGGCTCATGACCGACTCCCTGCACATCGTCTGCCCGCACTGCCACACCACCAACCGGGTCCGCAGCGACCAATTGGCCAGCGCGCCCACCTGCGGCAGCTGCAAGAAAGCGCTTTTCACGGGCCACCCGGCCGCCCTTGACGAAGCTGGGTTTGAGCGCCACATTGGCCGCAACCAGATCCCGGTGCTGGTCGATTTTTGGGCGCCCTGGTGCGGCCCCTGCCGCGCCATGGCGCCGGCCTACGAGCAGGCGGCCGCGCAGCTGGAGCCGCGGGTGCGGCTGGCCAAGGTCGATACCGAGGCCGTGCCCAGCCTGGGCGCGCGTTTCAATATCCGCAGCATTCCGACGCTGGCGCTGTTTGTGAATGGCCGCGAAGTGGCGCGCCAGCCCGGCGCGATGGCGGCGGCCGACATCGTGCGCTGGGTGCAGTCAAACCTGCGTTGATGGCCGGCTGCGCTGCAGGCTGCAAAAGCGGCCACGGCTTGTGCCGCGCGTCCTTGGTCTCATGCGGCGGTTCGTTGGCTAGCGGGCCAAGGCACCCAGCTTGCCGAGCTTGACAGTCCAGTCGCGCACGCCATCGGGGCCGAGGCGGTCCACCATGCCGATCAGGGTTTCGTCGACCGGGGCAATGCCGACAAAGCCCAGGATGTTGCGCTCCAGCGACTTGACGCTGTGCGCGCGAAAGTACCAGCGGTACACCAGCGCGGGCATGCCCATGGTGACCACCACCCGCGCCGAACGCCCGGTCAGCGCCTTGCGGCCCATCGGGTTGAGGCCCTCGGCCCTGAAGGCAAAGCCGGGCCGGGCCACCTGTTCCAGAAAGCCCTTGAGCAGCGCCGGCATGTCGCCCAGCCAGAGCGGGAAAAACAGCACCAGGTGCTGCGCCCAGGCGATGTCCATCTGCGCCTGCTCCAGCGCCTCGGGCAACTGGCCGTGTTCCCACTGCTGCTGGCTGCGCAGCAAGGGAAAATCAAGCTGCGCCACGCGCACCCGCCGCACCTTGTGGCCGGCCTGGCTGGCGCCCTGCGCATAGGCGTCGGCCAGCGCATGCACCAGATGGCTGCTGGCCGGGTCGGGGTGGCCGTCGATCAACACGATTCGCCGGGAGGTCATGCGCGCTGCTCCAAAAGCTGGTGCACCCATGGTGGCACGATTCGGGTTGCGGATGTTGACGCTGATCAAGGTCGGGCGTGCTTGCCCAGCGTTCTTTATGCTCTGTTTTTGATAGCATACTATGCCCTTGCGACTTGGGCCGGATCCACATCGGCCATGTTTTCCTCGACAAAATCGAGAAACACGCGCACCTTGCGGGCGACGTAGCGCCGGTGCGCGATGACGCCGAACAGGGTGTGCTGCTGCGGCCGCCAGGCGGCCAGCACCTCGGTCAGCAGGCCGCTGGCCAGCAGGTCGTCGACCACGAAACGCGGCGTCAGCGCCACGCCCTGCCCGGCCAGCAGCGCCGCCCGCAGCATGACGCTGTTGTTGACGCGGTAGCGCCCGCTGACGGGCACCGGCCGCCCCTGGCCGGTGCCCGTCAGCGGCCATTCATGGGGCGTGGCCGACTGGGTGTACACCAGGCATTCATGGGCCGCGAGGTCTTGCGGTGTCTGCAGCGGCGCGGCTTGGGCCAGGTAGGCGGGCGCGGCCACCGCCACGCGCTCAATAGCGCCCAGCGCCCGCGTCACCAGTTGCGAGTCGGGCAGACGGGTCGAGATGCGCAGGGCGCAGTCAAAGCCCTCCTGTACCAGGTCGACAAAGCGGTCATCGAGCGACAACTCCAGCGTGAGCTGCGAGTGCCGCGCCAGAAACGCCGGCACGCGCGCGGACAGCCACATCAGGGCAAACGAGCTGGGCACCGAGACCTTGAGCCGCCCCTGCACGCCCGCCGACAGTGAGCGCGCCTGCTCGGTCGCCATCGCCACTTCGTCCAGGATGCGCACCGCCGCCTCGTAGAAAGCGGCGCCCTCTTCGCTGATGCTGAGGCTGCGGGTGCTGCGATTGAGCAGGCGCACGCCGACGTCCTGCTCCAGTTGCGCCACCAGCTTGCTGACCGCGCCGCCGGACAGCTCCAGGCTGCGCGCGGCGGCGTGAAACGAATGCAGTTCGACCACGCGTCGAAACGCCTGCATGGCATGAAGGCTGGGTTGGGGCATATTTCTTCCATTTCAGAATCAATATTGTTCCATTTTCCATCTATGAAGACGCTTATGGAATCAATAGACTCCATTCCCTCGTCACCGTTTCCCCCTGAAACTTTCTTGAACCTTCTTGAACCCAGGAGTCATCTCATGCCAAACCTCATGTCCCATCTCTTGCCTTCCTCTGTGTCAATGCCGCTGGCCGGCCTGCTGGCGGCCTGCGGCACGCCCGCCAACCCGGCACTGGACAGCGCGGGCGCGGCCACGCTGGCCCGGCTGCAGCAGGCGGCCGAGTCGGCCGGTGCGCTGATTTACCAGGGCGCCGTGTTTGCCCTGCCGCCGCACGGCGGGGCGCCGCTGTTTCACTACGAACGGCGCATCCAGGCCGCCGCCGATACCCTTTTGGCCACGCACCTGACGCGCGAGGCCAGCGGCGAGGTGGTGGTGTCGGAAGCGGCGCGCTTCACCCCTGACTACCAGCTGCAGCGCTTTGAGGCCGCGCACAAACATGGCGGCTACAGCGGCTCGGTGGTGGTCACGGGCGGGCGCCACCTGCGGTACACCCTGAACCGCGGCGGCGAGGTCTCCAGCGCCACCGAAGACGTCAGCGACCCGGTGGTGGCGGGGCCTTCGCTGCACGGCTTCATCCTGACGCACTGGGAGGCGCTGGCGGCCGGACAGACGATTCGGGTGCGCATGATCGTGCTGGCGAAAAAAGAGAGTTATGCCTTTACCATCCGGCGCGCCGAGGCCGGCCCGGGCCGCACGGCGTTTTCAATCACGCCGGCCAGCCTGCTGGTTCGCCTGGCGGTGGATCCGCTGCGGGTAGAGTTCGACACCACGAGCAGGCATGTGCTGCGCTACCAGGGCCGCGTGCCGCCCCTGCAGCGGGAGAATGGCAAGCTCAAGACCCTGGACGCCGATGTGGCCTACACGCAGCATGCGGCGAACTACCGCTAACGCCCGCCGAAAGGGGCCTCATGATTCAGATTGCCGACATCGACCATCTGGTGCTGCGCGTCACCGACCTGGACGCGATGCTGCACTTTTATATCGGCGTGCTGGGCTGCACGCTGGAGCGGCGCCAGGACGCACTGGGGCTGGTGCAGTTGCGGGCCGGGCGATCATTGATTGACCTGGTGACCGTGAGCGGCGCGCTGGGGCGGGCCGGCGGCGCGGGCCCGGGCCGCGAGGGGCGCAATCTGGACCACTTTTGCCTGCGGGTGCAGCCGTTTGACGAAGCGGGCATTCGCCGCCATCTGCTGGCTGCGGGGGTGGCGGCCGGGCCGCTTGAGCTGCGCTACGGCGCCGGGGGACTGGGGCCATCGATCTACCTCAGCGACCCTGAGGGCAACACGGTGGAGCTGAAAGGCCCACCGACAAGCTGAATTCAGTTACGCGCCGGCACCATCGACCACGTCGATGGCGTGCTCGTCGGCCCAGTCCAGCAGCGCGTCGATCGCGTCAGCGGCATCGAGCTGGGTGTCGCAGCGCGACTGGGCCAGCAAGGTGGCCATGTCGAACTTGCTGGGCAGCACCTGGTACGGCACCTGAAACTCGGCCACCCGCTTGGACAAGGCCATCAACAGGTCCTGCTCGGTCAGGGCGCCGCGCCGGTAGTTTTGCCAGATGTCGCTCACCTGCAGGGGCGGAAGCTGCGGCAGGGCCGAATAGCCGGTACTCAGGTAATTGAGCGACTCGGCGCCCAGCACCGAATCGACCGAAGCGGCCGAACGGGCCGCGGCGGCCGGACCGGCTTTTGACTTGAATAGCTGTTTGAACATCTGGGTTCCTCCTGCCCACAAAGGTAATGCGGCAAGAGTACCTTTTAGCTATTGGGGCCGCAAGCCACGCCGCGCGATTTAACCGAAAGCCGCGAAAAAATGCCGCAATTGGGCCCGCAACCGCACAGGGGCCAGCCCTGTGCACGCTCTGTTTTTAATAGCACACCATGCATGTTCTACCTGGGCTAGAGGCATTTTTAGGCATGAAATTGGGGTTGGCACCGGTCCCCGCGCTGCTGGCGGCCTGCGCATGCGGCTACAGCCAGCGCGGCACGCCTGCCTGGTAGGCCGCGTAGCGGCTGCCAAAGCGCGCCGCCAGCACGCGTTCTTCGGGCCGGATCTGAAAGCGGGTGATGTATAGCCCAAAAGCCACCGGCCCCAGCAGCGCCCAGCCGGACGACAGGTACACAGCCCAGGCCAGCAAAATCAAGGCCAGCCCGACGTACATCGGATTGCGCGTAAACCGGTAAACGCCGGTGCACACCAGGGCCACACTGGTGTCGGGCTTCATCGGGTTGACGGTGGTTTTGGCGCGCCAGAAGGCGATGATGCCGGCCAGATCGAAGCCGGCGCCCACCAGCGCAATCAGCAGCGCCGCGGTCACCCGCAGGGCCGGGGCTAGTGCTACCAGCGGCGCCAGCACCGAGAGGCCCCACATCGCCCCCGCGGTCAAGGCCGCCACCGCCGGCGGTGGAATTTTGAGTTCGAGGGCTTGCATGCGAGGACGCTGACGGCGGGTTCAGGTCAGGCGGATGTGCAGGCCAGCATGAGGCACAAGCCGCGCGTCGGGCCATGCAGTCACAGCACCCGATAGATTTCCCAGTGGCTGGTTCCGGACACCACGAAGGGTTCGAGGTCCTTGCTCCACTGCTTGTGCTCGGGAATCGATGCCATCTTGTCCCAAGCCCGGTTCAATTCGGCGAGGTCCCCAATCAGGTGTTCCGACTGGATCGTGGCTTCCAGCGCGCCTATCGAGCCGGTCAGCAGGCGCGTCTTGTCGGCGCTGAAACCGGCCTGGGGCGCGATTTCGCGCAGCCAGCGCTGCATCAGGTCCAGCGCGTTCTGCTTGTAGCCGAACTTCGTATCAATGCTCCAGCGTGCAATCATCATGGCTCAGCTCCTTTCAAGATTACCCTCTCACACCCACGTCACCCCGTCTTCACGCGGCAACAGAGGCCCGGTTCGGTCGCGAAACAGTCGTGGCAGGCCATAAAGCCCGAACTCCCATTTGAATCACCGTGTCCATGGAAAGATCTCGGCTTTCTCGCTGGTGTTGTGGCATGGCGCGCCATGGCGACGAACAGGAGCGGCAAGCAATCAGGCTAGGCCGCGCAGGGCCACTTGTCAAGGAGTGCCGCCCCGGCCCACTAGCAGTCAGAACAAATGCACATATCCAGGGCAGCTACTGCAGCCTGCTGGCGCCTCGACGGACTACTCGCCGACGCCGCCAGAATATTCACGAACCGGGTGCGTGCCAAAACGGTAAATGGTGGTGGCAGACCGGCTTTTACCCGGTGCGTAAACCGCCGACGGAAAGGCCGGGCAGTTGGGTGCATTGGGGTAGCCCTGCGGCTCCAGGCACAGGCCCTGCTGCTGAAAATAGGTCTGGCCACTCTTGCCCGCGCCGCCCGCCAGCGCCTGCTGCGGCAGCAGGCCGGTATAGAACTGCAGCGACGGCTCGGTGGACCAGACCTGCATCACCCGGCCGCTTTCCGGCGCCCGCACCGTGGCGCACAAAGCCAGTTGGCCCGCGTCGCCAGGTTTGATCACGTAACAGCAGTCGTAGCCTTCGACTTTTCCATTTTCAGGCGATGCGCCCACCCGCTCTCGCAGCAGCGCCGCTTCACGAAAATCAAACACCGTGCCAGCCACGGGCAGCAGCTCGCCGGTGGCAATCAGGTCGACATCGGTGGCCAGGCGCTGGTCGGCATGAATCGTGACCTCATGCCCCATTGCATTGCCGCTGGCTTCACCATTGAGGTTAAAAAACGCATGGGTGGTGAAGCTGGCCACGCTGGCTTTGTCCAGCGCCACGGCTTCGTAGTCGAGCCTCAGCTCATTGGCGTCGGTCAGGCTGTAGCTCAGTCGCAGCGCCAGGGTGCCCGGAAAGCCCTGCTCGCCATCGGCAAAGACATAGCGCATCTCGACGCTGGCCGCATCGCGCTGCACAGCATCGAAAACGCGAAAACGCGAGCCCCGGACGCCACCGTGCAGGCAGTGCTTGCCCGCGTTGGCGTTCAGCAAAAACTGCTCCCCGTCCAGCGTGAAACGGGCATGGCCAATGCGGCCCGCGTAACGCCCGATAAACGCTCCCATGGAAGGCGCGCCTGCGATTGCCGAGTCAAGGCAGTCATAGCCCAGCACCACATCGGCAAGCCGCCCCTGGCTATCGGGGACGAGGAGCTGCTCGATTTTGGCGCCATAGTTGGTGATGGCAGCCACCATGCCCTGGGAATTGCGCAGCACATAGAGGGCGACCGGCTGGCCGTCCAGTTCACCCCGAAAGCGCGCTGGATCCAGCAACTGCACGGTGCGCGCCGTTTCAGGCGACCTCGTGGTGGGCCATCAACTCCAGCGCACGCACCAGCGCGGAATGGTCCAGGTCCTGCATGCCGTTGGCGGCGCAGACCTGCATCAGCTGGGCGGCGCTGGCGGTTTGCGGCAGGGCCACGCCCAGGGTCCGGGCGCCTGACAGCGCCAGGTTCAGGTCTTTCTGGTGCAGGCCGATGCGAAAACCCGGCGCAAAGGTGCGCTTGATCATGCGCTCGCCATGCACCTCGAGAATGCGCGATGAGGCAAAGCCGCCCATCAGCGCCTGCCGCACCTTGGCCGGGTCAGCACCGGCCTTGCTGGCAAACAGCAGGGCTTCGCTGACCGCCGCAATGTTCAGCGCCACGATGATCTGGTTGGCGACCTTGCAGGTTTGGCCATCACCATTGTCGCCTACCAGCGTGATGTTCTTGCCCATCAGCTCAAACAGCGGCTTGACCCGCTCAAACGCCGCCTCCGGGCCACCCACCATGATGGTGAGGCTGGCCGCCTTGGCGCCGACTTCGCCGCCAGACACTGGCGCATCGAGGTAGTCACAACCCAGCGCATTGATTTTTTGGGCGAATTCCTTGGTGTCCATCGGCGAAATCGAGCTCATGTCGACGACGGTCTTGCCCTGGCTCAGTGCCGAGGCGACCCCGTTGTCGCCAAACAGCACTTTGGCCACGTCGGGGGTGTCGGGCAGCATCATGAAAATGATGTCGGCCTGCTCCACCACTTCGCGAATGGTGCCGCAGGCTTTTGCATGGCCCGTCAGCAGGTCGGCCGGCACCGTGCTGCGCGTGTTGAGAAAAACCTCATGCCCGGCCTTGATGAGGTGGGCGGCCATCGGTGCGCCCATGATGCCAAGACCAATAAAACCAAGCTTGCTCATTCAAATACTCCAGTCAAAAAATTTAAAGATATTCGAGGTTCAGGTGCGGTAGCGCTCGCGCAGCGCCTGCGTGGCCGAGCGAAACGCGCCCAGGTCGCTGCCAACCCCCACAAACGTCGCACCCATGTCCATGTAGCGGCGGGCATCGGCCTCGACCGGTGCCAGAATGCCAATGGGCTTGCCACAGGCTTTGGCGTCGGCGAACACGGACCCAATGGCGGCTTGCACTTCGGGATGGCCGGCGTTGCCGAGATGGCCCAGGCCGGCCGCCAGATCCGAGGGGCCAACGAAGACGCAGTCCACACCGTCCACCGCAGCAATCTCGCGCGCCGCGGCCACACCGGCAATGCTTTCGATTTGCACCATCACGCAGATATGCTCATTGACCGACTTGAAATAATCGGGAACGGTGCCATAGCGGTTGCTGCGCTGCGAGATCGACACGCCCCGCATGCCCTGAGGCGGGTAGCGTGTCGCTGCAATCGCGCGCCGGGCTTCCTCGACAGTTTCCACAAAAGGAATCAGAAAGTTGTAAAAGCCGGCATCCAGCAGGCGCTTGATTTCGACCGCGTCGTTGCTAGCGGGTCGCACAATGGGTGCACTCGAACTGTCCTTGAGCGCCATCAGCTGTGGAATAAAGGTGGCCACGTCGTTTGGCGAATGTTCACCGTCCAGCAGTATCCAGTCGAAGCCGGCGACGCCCAGCACCTCGGTGGTGATGGCGTTGGCCAGCGAGGACCAGCAGCCGATCAGCTTTTTCCCGGCCAGCAGATCACGCTTGAAACTGTTGGGGAAACTCTGGTAGGGGATCGCTTGTGTCATGAAATGTCTCTTTTCAGCTTGTGGTGATGAAGCTATTCTTCGGCTCAGGCTCAGGCGACCCGGACTCTTTTGTCTCTCAAGCCAGCGTGTAAGCCGTCTTGACGATGGTGAAAAACTCCTGCGCATAACGCCCCTGCTCGCGCGAGCCATAACTGGAGCCTTTGCGACCGCCGAACGGCACATGGTAGTCCACGCCGGCCGTCGGCAGGTTCACCATGACCATGCCGGCCTGGCTATGGCGCTTGAAGTGGGTCGCATGCTTCAGGCTAGTTGTGGCAATGCCGGCAGCCAGGCCAAACGGTGTGTTGTTCGCCTCGGCCAGGGCTTCTTCGTAACCCTTGACGCGGATGATGCTGGCGACCGGGCCGAACACTTCTTCCCGGTTGATGCGCATGTCGGCCGTGGTGTCGGTCAGCAGGGCCGGCGCCATGAAAAAGCCGTCCGTCGAGAGCTTCAGGCGTTCCCCGCCGGCCAGCAGCACAGCACCTTCCGCCTTGCCGATGTCCACATAACTCATGTCCTGCTCCAGTTGCGAGAGCGAAGACACCGGGCCAATATCAATGCCCGCCTGCAGCGCATCGCCCACCTTGAGGCCCGCCATGCGGATCTTCATGGCCTCGATAAATTTCGGGTAAATGCCTTCGGTCACGATCAGCCGGCTCGACGCCGTGCAGCGCTGGCCGGTAGAGAAAAAAGCGCTTTGCACGCTGAGCTCAACGGCCTGGGCCAAATCGGCATCGTCCAGAATGACCTGCGGGTTCTTGCCGCCCATTTCCAGCTGAATCTTCTTGAGGCTGACGGCGCATTGCTGGGCAATGCGGGCGCCCACACCCTGCGAGCCGGTAAAGCTGATGGCATCCACGCCCGGATGGTTGACCAGTGGATCGCCAATCACGCTACCCCGGCCCATGACCAGGTTGAACACGCCCGCCGGAATGCCGCTGCGGCTGATGATCTCGGCCAGCGCCCAGGCGCAGCCGGGCACCAGATCGGCGGGCTTCATCACAACGCAGTTGCCATAGGCCAGCGCTGGTGCAATTTTCCAGGCGGGAATGGCGATCGGGAAATTCCAGGGCGTGATGATGCCGATAACGCCCACCGGCTCCCGGGTGATTTCCACGCCAATGCCGGGACGCACCGACGGCACCACTTCACCCGTCAGGCGCAGGCACTCACCGGCAAAAAACTTGAAAATATTGCCGGCGCGGGTTGCCTCGCCAATACCTTCGGCTTTGGTTTTGCCTTCTTCGCGGGCAAGCAGGATGCCCAGTTCCTCACGGCGGGCCAGGATTTCGGTGCCAATCTTGTCGAGCGCATCGGCCCTGGCCTGAATGCCCGAAACTGACCAGGCAGGAAAGGCTGCGCGGGCGGCCTGCACCGCTGCGTCGAGCTGCTCCGCGCTGGCCTGGGTGTACTCGCCAATCACATCGGCCAGGTTGGACGGGTTGAGATTGGGCGTGTAGCTGCTGCCGGCAAGCCACTGGCCGCCGATCAGGTTGTCGTGCTTCTGGGTCATGTTTAATCCTTGAAAATTGTTATTCGGTTGTTGTTCAGGTCACAGGAGCTGGGTTGAAAAGCACCAGGGCGTTGTGCAGCTTCCAGTGTTCGGCCCAGGTCTTTTTGCGTCCGCTGGCGACTTCGAGCATGAGGTAGAACAGCTCCCAGCCGACATCGGCAATGCTGGCATCACCGTCGGCGATTCGGCCAGCGTTGATGTCCATCAGGTCATGCCAGCGCCAGGCCAGATCGGTGCGCGTGGCCACCTTGATCACCGGCACTTCGGCCAGCCCGTAAGGCGTGCCTCGGCCGGTGGTGAACACATGAAGATTGATGCCGGCCGCCAGCTGCAGCGTGCCGCAAATGAAATCGCTGGCTGGCGTGGCGGCATAAATCAGGCCTTTCTGCCTGACCTTTTCGCCCGGCGCCAGCACGCCGCTGATGGGCGCGGTGCCGGACTTGACGATGGAGCCCATGGCTTTTTCGACAATATTGGACAAGCCGCCCTTTTTGTTGCCCGGCGTGGTGTTGGCGCTGCGGTCAACCCGGCCTTTTTCCAGGTAGGCGTCATACCAGGCCATTTCGCGGATCATCGCCTGTGCCACTTCGGGGCTGCTGGCCCGCGCGGTCAGCTGGTCAATGCCGTCGCGCACTTCGGTGGTCTCGGAGAACATCACCGTGGCGCCGGCGCGCACCAGCAAATCGGTGGCAAAACCCACCGCCGGATTGGCCGTCACGCCCGAGAACGCATCGCTGCCGCCGCACTGCACACCCACCACCAGTTCGCTGGCCGGGACGGTTTCGCGCCGGCGTGCATCAAGCCGCTCCAGGTGCAGCAAGGCCGTCTGCATGATCGAGTCAATCATCGACATGAAGCCGACATGATTTTCGGACTGCAGGCACACCACATCGAGCGCTGCATCCGCGTTGACACCCACATCGGCCACATTGCGTTCGTCCACGATAGGGATGGTGCCGGGCGGAAACAGGCGCTCGGGCTGCAGCTTTTCGCAGCCCAGGCTGACCACCATGACCTCGCCGCCAAAGTTCGGGTTCAGCGTGATGTTGCGCAGGGTGCGGATCGGAATGATCGCATCGAGTGCGTCAATGGCGACGCCGCAGCCGTAGCTGTGCTCCAGGCCCACCACGTCGTCAACATTCGGAAAGCGCGGCAACAACTCCTGCTTGATGCGCTGCACGGCAAAATCGACCACGCCCGCCACGCACTGCACCGTGGTGGTGATGGCCAGGATGTTGCGGCTGCCCACACTGCCATCGGCATTGCGGTAGCCCTCGAAGGTGTAACCCTCCAGCGCCGGCAGCGGCTCAGGTTTCACGGTCGCCATCGGCAAATCATCCAGCCCGCGCGCCGAAGGCATCTCCAGCAGCCGCTCATGCACCCAGCTGCCGGCCGCAATGTCTTTCAGTGCATACCCGATGGGCACGTTGTAGCGCCGCACGGCACTGCCCGCAGGCAAGTCCGCCAGCGCCACCTTGTGACCTTGCGGCACCATGTCACGCAGGAGCAGCCCGGAAGGGAAAACACTGCCCGCAGGCAAGCCGCCATCATTCACGACGATTGCCACGTTGTCAGCCTCATGCATGAGGATGTAGCGGGCCTGAGAGCTTGGCAGTGGGGTCATGCGAAAGGCACCGGTTGGATGGTTACTGCGGGCCGAGGCTCTTGATCAGCGCGGCCAGCTCTTCCATCTCATTGGGCTTGAGGTCGGTCAAAGGCGGGCGAACCGGACCGGCATCATGGCCCACAATTTTGGCGCCGGCCTTGACGATGCTCACCGCATAGCCGGCCATCTTGTTGCGAATGTCCAGGTAAGGCATGAAAAAGTCCTTGAGCAGGCGGTGCTGGGTGGCCATGTCATCGCTCGCCACGGCATGGTAGAAATCCATCGCGGTTTTGGGAATGAAGTTGAAGACTGCAGACGAATACACCGGTGTGCCCAGCGCCTTGTAGGCTGCGGCATAGACCTCGGCCGTGGGCAAGCCGCCCAGGTAAGAGAAACGGTCGCCCATCTTCATATAGATGGAAGACATGGTTTCGATATCGCCCACGCCGTCCTTGAAGCCGATCAGGTTCGGGCAGCGGTCAGCCAGTTTGGCCAGGGAGTCGGGGGTGAGCTTGCAGACGTTGCGGTTGTAAACAATCACGCCGAACTTCACACTCTTGCAGACGGCTTCGACATGGGCAATCAGCCCTTCCTGGCAGGCTTCCATCAGGTAATGCGGCAGCAGCAGGATGCCGTGGGCGCCCAGGCGCTCGGCTTCCTGCGCGCAGGCAATGGCGAAACGGGTCGGGCCGCCGACGCCGGCAATGATGGGCACCTTGCCGGCGCAGGTATCGACCGCCGTCTTGATGATCAAGGGGTATTCGTCACCCGTCAGCGAGAAAAATTCACCCGTGCCGCCAGCGGCGAACAGCGCGGTTGCGCCGTAAGGGGCCAGCCATTCGAGGCGCTCTGCATAGCTCTTGGGATTAAAGTCGCCCTGCTCGTCAAAGTCGGTGACGGGAAAAGACAGAAGGCCGGAGCTGACGATGGCTTTGAGGTCTTGGGGGTTCATAAAGAGTTTTTCAAAAAAATTAAGTTGAAGCGAGAAGCACGGGGACCGCTAACAGCCAGTCCGTATCAGACTTCCCATGGCATATGCCATGCCCCTCCGTGTCCGGTGACGCCGCCGCGAAAGCAGTGGACTGACGATGGAGAGGCGGGACTTGTGTTACTTGAACAGGCTCGGCAGCCACAGCGAGAACGCTGGTACGTACGTCACGAGCAGCAGGCATGCGGTCAGCGCGCCATAGAACGGCAGGATCGATTTCATCACCTCCCCCACCGATATCCCCCCGATGGCGCACCCCACGAATTGCGTGACCCCCACCGGTGGCGTGTTCAGGCCGAGCGCGCAGTTGATCAGCATCACGATGCCGAACTGCACCGGGTCCATGCCAAACTGCGCCGCGATCGGCAAAAAGATCGGCGTGCAGATCAGGATGGTGGCAGCCATGTCCAAAAAGGTGCCCAGCACGAAGAGCAGCACGTTGATCATCAGGAAGATCACCCACGGCGTGGCGGACACGGAGGTCATCAGCTCGCCGGTTTTCTGGGGAACCTCGTAAAGCGCCATGAAATAACCAAAGGCTGACGAAATGCCAATCAACAGCAGGACGACGCCAGTGGTTTTGCAGGCCTTTGCGCATGCCTTCAGAAAATGCTCCCACGACAGCGAGCGGTAAACCAGCACCGTGACGATCAGCGCCCAAAGCACCGCCGTGGCGGCCGATTCGGTCGCGGTGAAAACGCCGGACAGGATGCCCGCCAGGATGATCACCACGATCAGCAGACCAGGCAAGGAACCCAGGAAGGCCATCAGCACTTCCTTCCAGCCCGGGAAATTGCCCCGGGTTGGATAGCCCCGCTTAACGGCCACGTAGTACGCGGCGGCCAGGTTGCATAGCGTGAGGATCAACGCCGGGATGATGCCGGCCAGAATCAGGCTGAACACACTGACCGAGGCAATGCCGGTGGTCGCCAACGCAAAGATAATCAGGTTGTGCGAAGTTGGCATGATGGCGCCGACCAGCGCGGCGTGGGTGGTGACGTTGACCGCATAGTCGGCGTCGTAGCCCTCTTTCACCATCAGCGGAATCATCACCGAGCCCATGGCCGACACGTCGGCCAGCGGCGAGCCAGCAACGCCGCCAAACAAGGTGCAACCGATCACGTTGCTCATGCCCAGGCCCCCGCGCACATGGCCGACCAGGCTGTTGGCAAAGCGCACGATGCGTTGGGCAATGCCGCCGTAAAGCATCAGCTCACCGGCGAACACGAAGAACGGGATGGCCAGGAAGGAAAACACCTGCATGCCGCCGATCATCTTCTGGAAGACGACTGGGATGGGCATGCCTGAATAGAGCACGGTACAGACCGAGGCAAGCCCGATGGAGAATGCCACTGGCACACCCAGCACCAGCAGCAGCGCAAAGCTCAAGGAGAGAACTGTCAGTTCCATTTTTTTCTTTCAATCAGTACCAGGACGGAACAACTTCTTCGTCTCGAAGCAGCGCCACGATGTGTTCAATGGAAAACATCACGATCAACACGCCGGCAATTACCAGCGACAAATAGTCGATGCCTACAGGCAGGTGCAGCATCGGGTCCAGTTCGTCCCACTTGAGGCGGGTCCACAGAGTGCCGCTCTGCACCATGATCCCGCCAAACAGTGCCACCAGCAGGTGGATCAGGATCTCCAGCTTCAGGCGCATCGATTCAGGCAGCAGCGAGACTATCGAGTCCAGGCCGATGTGGCCTGCATCGCGCACCCCGACCGCCACGCCGAACGCGGTGACATACAGCACGAGCTGCAGCGCCAGCGCTTCGGCCCAGGTTGGCGTGTCGTTGAAAATATAGCGGCCGACCACCTGGATCTGCACGCTGAGAATGATGCCGATCAGGCAGAAGATGGCAATGACCAGGCTGGCCTTGCTCAGCAGCGCACACAGGCGGGCATAGGCATGGCGCGCAGGCGGGCGCTCGTGTTCGGGGTCAACGCCCAAGGCAACAGAGCTGACGGCCGCTGTGGTGGCCGCGGCCGTAGCCGATATGTGGGGTGTACTCATGGGATTCCTAAAGAAACGCACGAAGCCCAGACCGGCCGTTGGCGGCCTGAGCTTTCAAGCGGTCACTGGGTTTACTTGTTGTCCTGGACAGCCTTCACCAGGCGCTGCAGGTCAGGCGTGGTGATGAACTTGGCATAGACCGGCGCCATCGCGGCCTTGAACGACGCCTTGTCCACGTCTGCAACGATCTGCGCGCCGGCCTTGGTCACAATGGCCAAGGCCTTGGCTTCCTGCTCGTCCCACTTCTTGCGCTGGAACGTCACCGATTCCTTGGCCGCGGCGCGGAACATGGCTTGGTCGGCCGGCGTCATCTTGTCAAAGATCACCTTGGAAATCACCAGCATTTCAGGCGCCATGGAGTGCTCGGTACGCGAATACACCTTGACCGCCTCGTAGTGCTGGAAACCTTCGTACGAAGGAATGTTGTTCTCGGCGGCATCGATCAGGCCGGTCTTCAACGCGGTCAAGACCTCGCCGGTAGGCATCGGCGTGGCGTTGGCACCCATCGCGCCGACCAGCGACACCCACAACTCGGACTGCTGCACGCGGATCTTCAGGCCCTTGGCGTCGGCAATGGTGCGTACCGGCTTCTTGGCGTAGATCGAGCGCGCGCCACTGTCGTAGAACGCCAGGCCCACCAGGCCCTGGCTCTCACAACCCTTCAGGATTTCTTCTCCGATGGGGCCATCGAGCGACTTGCGCATGTGGGCAATCGAGTCGAACAGGAAGGGCATGGTGGGCACCAGGCTCTTCGGGCAGGTCGAGTTCAACGAACTGATGTTGACGCGGTTCATCTCCAGCGCGCCAATCTTGACCTGGTCCAGCGTTTCCTTCTCGGTACCCAGTGCGCTTTTGTTGAACACCTTGATCGTGTATTTGCCGCCGCTTTGCTTGGACAGCACTTCGCTCATGTGCTTGACGGCGGCGACCGTCGGGTAGTCATCGCTGTTGTGGACGTCGGCCGAGCGCAGCTCGACGGCATGGGCCGAGACACAAAGACTGGCGAGAATGCTCGCTGTCAGCGCAGCAGCGCGGAAGGAAGGACGGCGGATTGATTTCATGAAAGTCTCCTGAATGGAATTAAAAATGCTCGGCTAGAGCGACACGGGAAAACGCGAAAAAGCAGGTTCAGACAGTCCGCGCACGCCGGGGCGCAGCGCAAACACACCGCCGGCCAGCGGCTGGTCAGATAAATCGATTCCTTCAGGGCGAATCGATGTCACGAACAAGGTATCAAGGCCAGCGCCGCCAAAGGCGCACATGGCCGGTTTTTTGACCGGCACGGCCAGCGAACGGTCGAGCTTGCCGCCGGGCGTGAAGCGGTGAATCAGGCCGGCATCGTTGCCGCAAATCCAGTAGCAGCCGTCGGCATCGACCGCCGCGCCGTCGGGACGGCCGGGCAGCGGCTTCATGTCGATGAACAGCCGGCGATTGGATGGCGTGCCGGTGTCAAGGTCGTAGTCAAAGACCCAGACCGACTGCACCGACGGATGCGAATCCGACAGGTACATCGTGCGGCCGTCCGGGCTGAAGGCCATGCCGTTGGGCGTGATGAAGCCGCCAAGCAGCTTCGTCATGGCACTATCTTTTTGATAGCTATAGATGCAGCCCACGGTTGCACCAGCGGCCATGTTCATGAGCATCGTGCCGGCCAGGAAGCGGCCTTGCCGGTCGCAGCGGCCATCGTTGAAACGCATGCCTTCCATGGCATGGCTGACGGGCGCAAGACTTTCAAAGCCGAGCTGTCCGTCGTCCTGGAGTTCGAGCTGGAACACGCCGCTTTCTGCGCCGGCAATCCAGCGGTTCGATCCAGCCATGGGCGCCACACAGGCCAGCATTTCAGACGCCAGCCAGCTACGGCTCTCGCCGGTGGCCGGCGTCCAGCGACACAGCTTGCGCGCCGGAATATCGACCCAGTACAGCGCCTGCCCGGCGCCATGCCAGACCGGGCTTTCACCCGTTCCGTTGCGCGCGTCGAGCACCAGCTCCGCCTTGATGAAGTCGCTGCTCATGGCTTGATCAGTCGCCAAACGGTCCGGCCACGACAAAACCGCCGCCCTGGTACTGGGCCACCGGATCGTTCAGGTCAGGGTTCGTGGTGCGCGCATAAACGGCGTCACGGAAAACATCCGAGCTGTCCTGCGGCACATAACCAATATGGCGGGCGCGGCTGTTGTCCCACCAGGTGACGGCGTTGTCGGACATGCCAAAAATAATGCTGTGACCCAGCACCGGCGTGCTCAGGCAGGCGGTGATCAGGCGGTGCAGGTCATCAAAGCT
Organism: Polaromonas sp.; assembly: GCF_031411155.1. GTDB lineage: Bacteria > Pseudomonadota > Gammaproteobacteria > Burkholderiales > Burkholderiaceae_C > Polaromonas. The sequence continues at coordinate 22,654 of NZ_JANOAL010000092.1, forward strand.
CAGCCAGGTGGCGAGCATGCGGCGGTCTTTGGGCTCGGGAAATGAGGAGCCAATGCGCACGCAGGCGGTTTCGATGCCGTAACGGTCAAAGTAAAAGCGCGACAGGTCTTCCCCGAATGCCTTGCTCAATCCGTACAGGCCATCAGGCCGCGCAGGATGGTCGGCAGTAATGGTCTGGTCCTGGCGGTAAAAGCCGGTCACGTGGTTGGAGCTGGCAAACACCACGCGTTTCACGCCGTTCTTGCGCGCTGCCTCATACAGGTTATAGGCACCCAGGATGTTGGCCTGCAGAATCGGGCCAAAAGGACCCTCTACCGACATGCCGCCAAGGTGAACGATGGCGTCGACACCCTTGACCATGTCATTGACCGCCGCCGCATCGGCCAGGTCAGCCAGCACCACCTCCTCGCCCGCGGCAGCCTCACCAAAGGCCTGCACGTCAGACAGGCGAAGCACCGTGCAATTGGCCTTCAGGCGCTCACGCAGGGCTTTACCCAAACCACCGGCGGCACCGGTCAACAGCAGTTTTTCATGCACTTTGATTGTCATTTTTGTGTCTTGTGCCCTGTGCTCATGCAAACACTGGACTTTTTGTTGAAGTTTGTTAAAGTAAACCTACCTACTCATCAGTCATAGGTTGTCCGATGACTTGAATTCTCGATGTTTGCTATTCATCTTGTCAATGGCTTTTTAATGAACCCAAGGAAAACCCCTAGTCGCCCCGATGCGGATCGGCCTTCCACTTTTTATGCGGAGCCGCCGCGTGCGCGTCGCCCGCGCAGCCTGGTGGGTGAGATCGTCGAAAGCCTGGCGGCCCGCATCCGTGACGGGCAGTTGCAGCCCGGTGACAAACTGCCCACCGAGGCCGAAATCATGACCCGGTTTGACGTCAGCCGCACGGTGGTTCGCGAGTCGCTGTCCAAGCTCCAGGCGTCTGGTCTGGTCGAAACCCGGCACGGCATAGGCACTTTTGTACTGCCGCCGCAAGAGCCCGGCAACTTCAGAATCATGGCGGAAGACTTCGCCACGGTGGCTGATGTCATCTCGGTGCTGGAGTTGCGCATCAGCCTTGAAACCGAGGCCGCAGGCCTGGCTGCACAGCGGCGAACACCGGAAAACCTCACGGCCCTGGAGAACGCCCTGCACGCCTTTCAGGACTCCATCGAGCACGACTCCGACGCCGTGCCACCGGATTTTCAGTTCCATATGGAAGTCGCCCGGGCGACGGGCAACCGGCATTTTGCCGACCTGATGACCTACCTGGGCACGATGATCATTCCGCGCACCCGGGTCAACACCGCGCACAACGCACCCGAGGGCCGGCTGAACTACCTGCGCCGCGTGCACGGCGAGCACGAAAGCATTTACAACGCCATCAGCAACCAGGATGCCGAGGCCGCACGTGCCGCCATGCGGACCCATCTTTCCAACAGCCGGGAGCGCCTGCGCCGGGGCAGCAATGTGCACACCATCCAGCCCGCCGATGCACAGCCAACCCAGTCACCGCAGCCTGACCAAGGCCCTGGTCACCACCAGCGAAGCACTCAGTCGTACGACAACTGAAAAGCGAATTGCAGAGCATGAACCGGCATGGGAGGTGCCTGCCCCGGTGGTTTGTTGTCCTGCTTTCTGTCCCGCTCATCAGGGTTTTCCAAGAGTTTTAGGCCGCCAGTCCACATGCAGCGGGCGTGAGTAGCTATAAAACTCGTAGCAGACAGAAATTTGCGTTATATTTGCGCCAAGCTTTTTGCTTAACTTTCGCACCGCGACAACACCGTGACAACACCGTGACCTGAATGTGACCCGAGGAGATAACAAATGAGCGCCAAAGAAAATGCAGCTGTCGGCCAGTTGCTCGAACTGCTGGAATCACGCTATGCACTGCGCGTGCTGTGGGCCCTGAAAGACGGCCACCCACAGACGTTTCGCCTCTTGCAAGACAGCATTGGCAGCATCACCCCCAACACGCTGAACACCCGCATCAAGGAACTGCGCGCCGCCGGCCTGCTCGGCCATGGCAGCGACGGCTACACCGTCACCACGCTGGGCGCCGACCTGCTCAAGCGCCTCAATGAGCTGCAGGCCTTTGCCGGCAAATGGGCCGCCAGCCAGACCAAGGTCAGCGCTGTCGTGCCCAAGAAAAAGTAACTTTTCACGCCCTGCAAGCCCCGCATAGCTGGGTTTGCCAAAAAGACAGGCCGGGTGCCTGTCTTTTTTTGAGCGCGTTTGCGCCTGGGTCAAGGCGTCCGGCCGCTGTTTCCGCCCAGCAGGCCGCAAAATTCCTGCAATTGCCTTCAATCCCTTGTCTTGAAAAGGGCTTTGTCATCCCAAGCTAGTTCGCTTATTAGCTTCACTCTTTGTTGCCCACGCATGTCTGAAAACACCCAACCCGAGCAAAATCAAACACTTAGCGGCGATCCGAGCCCCGAAGAGCTGGAAGCCGCGATGGCCGCCAACGAATTTGACGCACTGACGCAGGCCCAAGCCGAATTGGCCGCGCTGCAGGCCAAAAACACCGAACTGGCCGACAACTACCTGCGCGCCAAGGCCGAGACCGAAAACGCGCGCCGCCGCGCCGACGATGAAGTAGCCAAGGCCCGCAAATTTGCCCTTGAAAGCTTTGCCGAAAGCCTGCTGCCGGTGGCTGACAGCCTGGAAGCCGGCCTGGCCACCCAGGACGCCACGCCCGAACAAATCCGGGAAGGCGCGGAGGCCACGCTCAAGCAACTCAAAAGCGCGCTCGAGCGGAACCGGGTGATCGAAATCAACCCGGCCAGCGGCAGCCGGTTTGACCCGCACCAACACCAGGCCATCAGCATGGTGCCGGCCGACCAGGAGGCCAACACCGTCGTCGGCGTGCTGCAAAAGGGCTACCTGATTGCCGACCGCGTGCTGCGCCCGGCGCTGGTCACCGTGGCCGCGCCAAAATAAACGCGAAAACCATGCGTTGGCACTTGAAGTTTTAGAACTTATCCACAAGTCATCAACACAGCAAATCAAGCGCGGCCTGATTTCTTCAGGCACGCAAATTTCAAATCCTTAACGAATCAAAAAAGCAGGAGTAAATCATGGGAAGAATCATCGGCATTGACCTGGGCACCACCAACAGCTGCGTGTCTGTCATGGAAGGCAACACGCCCCGTGTCATTGAGAACTCGGAAGGCGCCCGCACCACGCCGTCCATCGTCGCCTACCAGGAAGACGGCGAAGTGCTGGTCGGCGCCTCGGCCAAGCGCCAGGCGGTGACCAATCCGCGCAACACGCTGTACGCCATCAAGCGCCTGATTGGCCGCAAGTTCACCGAAAAAGAAGTCCAGAAAGACATCGGCCTGATGCCCTACAAGATCGCCGCCGCCGACAACGGCGACGCCTGGGTTGAAGTGCGCGGCAAGCAGATCTCGGCCCAGCAGGTCAGCGCCGACATTCTGCGCAAGATGAAGAAGACCGCCGAAGACTACCTCGGCGAGCCCGTCACCGAGGCCGTGATCACCGTGCCGGCCTACTTCAACGACGCCCAGCGCCAAGCCACCAAGGACGCCGGCCGCATTGCCGGCCTGGAAGTCAAGCGCATCATCAACGAACCTACCGCTGCCGCGCTGGCCTTTGGCCTGGACAAGCAGGAAAAAGGCGACCGCAAGATTGCGGTCTATGACCTGGGTGGCGGCACCTTTGACGTGTCCATCATCGAGATTGCCGATGTGGATGGCGAAAAGCAGTTTGAAGTGCTGTCCACCAACGGCGACACCTTCCTGGGCGGCGAGGACTTCGACCAGCGCATCATTGACTTCATCATTGCCGAATTCAAGAAAGAGCAAGGCGTGGACCTGGGCAAGGACGTGCTGGCCCTGCAGCGCCTGAAAGAAGCCGCCGAAAAAGCCAAGATCGAGCTGTCCAACAGCGCGCAGACCGACATCAACCTGCCCTACATCACCGCCGATGCCTCAGGCCCGAAACACCTGAACATCAAGATGACCCGCGCCAAGCTCGAAGGCCTGGTTGAAGAACTGATCGAGCGCACCATTGCCCCTTGCCGCGTGGCGATCAAGGACGCCGGTGTCAGCGTGGGCGACATTCATGACGTGATTCTGGTCGGCGGCATGACCCGCATGCCCAAGGTGCAGGAAAAGGTCAAGGAGTTCTTCGGCAAGGAGCCACGCAAGGACGTGAACCCTGACGAGGCGGTTGCCGTTGGCGCCGCCATTCAGGGCCAGGTTCTTTCCGGCGACCGCACCGACGTGCTGCTGCTGGACGTGACACCGCTGTCGCTGGGTATTGAAACCATGGGCGGCGTGATGACCAAGATGATCAAGAAGAACACGACCATTCCGACCAAGTTTGCGCAGACCTTCTCGACCGCCGAAGACAACCAGCCGGCCGTGACCATCAAGGTGTTCCAGGGTGAGCGCGAAATTGCCTCCGGCAACAAGGGCCTGGGCGAGTTCAACCTCGAAGGCATTCCACCAGCAGCGCGCGGCACGCCACAGATTGAAGTGTCTTTTGACATCGACGCCAACGGCATTTTGCATGTGGGCGCCAAGGACAAGGGCACCGGCAAGGAAAACAAGATCACCATCAAGGCCAACTCCGGTTTGTCTGAAGCCGAGATCCAGCAAATGGTGAAAGACGCCGAGCTGAACGCCGAAGACGACAAGAAAAAAGTCGAGTTCGTGCAGGCCAAGAACAATGCCGAAGCGATGGTGCACAGCGTGAAAAAATCGCTGACCGAGTACGGCGACAAGCTGGACACGGGCGAGAAAGAAAAAATCGAGGCCGCCATCAAGGACATGGAAGAAGCCCTCAAGGGCGACGACAAGGCCGCCATTGATGCCAAGAACACGGCCCTGATGGAAGCCAGCCAGAAGCTGGGCGAAAAAATGTACGCCGACATGCAGGCTTCGCAGGGCGCGGCCGGTGGCGGTGCAGCCGGTGCGGCCGGCGCCGAACAGGCGCAGGCCCAGCCGGCGGATGACAATGTGGTGGATGCCGAAGTCAAGGAAGTGAAAAAAGGCTAACTCCCCGCGCGGGGCGTTGCCCCGCTGCAGGCAAGCGGAACACGGGCGTTAAACCCCGGTTCCGCTTTCCCGTTTGCGGCCCCTGGAACTCTTATCTACCGAACACGCATTTTTCATGGCCAAAAAAGACTATTACGACACGCTGGGTGTACCCAAAAACGCCAGCGACGAAGACATCAAGAAAGCGTATCGCAAGCTCGCGATGAAGCACCACCCTGACCGCAACCAGGGGGCTTCGGACAAGGCGGCCGAGGAGAAATTCAAGGAGGCCAAGGAAGCCTACGAGATGCTGTCGGATGAAAACAAGCGCGCCGCCTACGACCAGTACGGCCACGCGGGCGTTGACCCCAACATGCGCGGCGGCCCTGGCGCAGAAGGCTTTGGCGGCTTTGCCGAAGCCTTTGGCGACATTTTTGGCGATGTGTTTGGCGGCCAGCGCGGCGGCCAGCAGCGCGGCGGACGCCAAGTGTTTCGCGGCGGCGACCTCAGCTACGCCATGGAAGTCACACTCGAAGAAGCCGCCCACGGCAAGGAGGCGCAAATCCGCATTCCAAGCTGGGACGACTGCAACAGCTGCCACGGCTCGGGCGCCAAGCCCGGAACCAAGGTGGTCAGCTGCACCACCTGCCACGGCCACGGCGTGGTGCAGATGCGCCAGGGCTTTTTCAGCGTGCAGCAAACCTGCCCGCAGTGCAAGGGCACCGGCAAGCTGATTCCCGAGCCCTGCGTGGCCTGCCACGGCGTCGGCAAGACCAAGACCAACAAGACGCTGGAAGTCAAAATCCCGGCCGGTATCGACGACGGCATGCGCATCCGCTCCACCGGCAACGGCGAACCCGGCACCAACGGCGGCCCGCCCGGCGATCTGTACATCGAGATCCGGGTCAAAAAGCACGACATCTTTGAGCGCGACGGCGACGACCTGCACTGCGCCGTGCCGATCAGCTTCACCACCGCCGCGCTGGGCGGCGAGATCGAAGTGCCAACCCTGGCCGGCAAGGCCGCCATCGACATCCCCGAAGGCACCCAGGCGGCCAAGCAGTTCCGCCTGCGCGGCAAGGGCATCAAGGGCGTGCGCTCCAGCTACCCCGGCGACCTCTACTGCCACATCACGGTAGAGACCCCGGTCAAGCTGACAGAGCACCAGCGCAAGCTGCTCAAGGAACTGGACGAGTCACTGAAAAAAGGCGGCGCCAAGCACTCGCCCAGCGAAGAGGGCTGGGCCGACAAGCTGAAGAATTTCTTTACTGCCTGATTGAAAAAGGCGCTGTATCCGGCGCTGCGGTCAATCTGCCTGCTTGCGAATGCCGGACTTGTTCCGGCATTTTTATGGCTGGGCCAACCGGCTTGTGCAAGTGGCCATCAGCGCGCAAACACCCTGCGCAGAAAGCCCAGCGCCGCCTGCGCGGCCGTGTCGCGCGCGGCGCGGTTGCCTTCGACGCTGGCGCCAGTGGCACTGCAGTTTTTCAGCACCTCGCGCAGCGCGTCGCCCTGCAGGCGCTGGCCGGTGTTGCGGTCAAAGCTGGCGAAGCTGTCGATATCCATTTCGACCGGACAGTCGTCCTTGCTGCGCTGCGCGCCGCGCACAGTGATGCGGCGCTGCTCGTCCATGTCGAACTTGTGGCGGGCGCCTTCAATCCTGACAAATTCCACCGGCGTGCCGGCCTTGCCAATACGCTCGGCGTAGTCCTGGCACGGGCCCATGGGCGTGTAGTCATCGGCGTCGCCATGCAGCCAGAGCATGGGCGAGCGCGAGAACACCCCTGGCTTGACCTGCAGCCGGAACAGGCCGGTGCAGCCGCCCGAATAGGTGGGAATATGGGCGGCAAAACGCAGGCCGCCGGGCAGCTTTTGCGAGGCAATGATGCGCTCCACCGCCGTGCGCCAGGTGTTGATGCCGCCGCGCGAGAAGCCCATGATGGCGATGCGGGTCGGGTCTATGCGCGGGTGCGTGGCCAGCAGCCTGAGCGCGGCAAAGGCGTCGGCGGTGTCGGCGGCAAACGGCACCTGCGACTGGTCTTCGGCCGTGCTTTGCACGCCGCGCGGCCCGAAGGAGTCGACCGACAGCACGGCGATGCCCGCCGCATTGAACTGTTTGGGCCAGAAGTCGAGCATGGCGCTGTAGATGCCGCCAGAGCCATGCACCAGAACGACGGCGGGCACCTTGTCGGGCGCGCCGGCAGCGGGCAGAAACAGATGGCCTACGATGTTGACCTTCTCGCCCGCGCCGTCGCCGCGCATCAGCTCGGGCAGGCCCTTGGGCGTCCAGCTGGCAAACACATAGCGCCCGCTGGGCGGACCGGCCGAAAAGTCCGCCACCGGTGCGTCCTGCGCCCAGGCCGCCGAAAGCCCGGCTGCGCCGGCAACGCAGAGCGCCAATGTGCAGGCAGGTTTGAAAGTGCGGGCAGGCAGCTTCATGGCAACTCCTCGGGGTGGGGCCGGTTCGGTGGGTTCCGCTCGGGTTGGACAAAGGCAATATAGCCCGGAAGCGAACCGAGCACCATGTTTTTCAGGCATCAAGAGCGCTGGTCTGTTCAGGTAAATGCTATTAAATTGATAGCTTGATACACCTAATAATACTGGGCTAGAGGCACTTTTCGCCACTGAACGATGGTTTTCAGGGCCGCATGCGCCCTGCCGCTGCCTCAACCGCTGGCTTATAGTGCCGATTCACCCTTTTTCCTCCCCCAGCCCGAGTCCAAACCATGAAAACCAAAGCCGCCGTCGCCTGGAAAGCAGGCCAGCCCCTGACCATTGAAACCGTTGACCTGCAGGGCCCGAAATTTGGCGAAGTGCTGGTCGAGATCAAGGCCACCGGCATCTGCCACACCGACTACTACACGCTGTCGGGCGCCGACCCGGAAGGCATCTTCCCGGCCATCCTGGGCCATGAAGGCGCAGGCATTGTGGTCGATGTCGGCCCGGGCGTGACCACGCTCAAGAAAGGCGACCACGTCATTCCGCTCTACACGCCGGAATGCCGCCAGTGCAAGTTCTGCCTGTCGCGCAAGACCAATCTGTGCCAGCTGATTCGCGGCACCCAGGGCAAGGGGCTGATGCCCGACGCGACCAGCCGTTTCAGCCTGGACGGCCAGCCCATCTTTCACTACATGGGCACCAGCACCTTCAGCAATTACACGGTGGCGCCGGAAATCTCGCTGGCCAAGATCCGCGAAGACGCGCCGTTCGACAAGGTCTGCTACATCGGCTGCGGCGTCACCACCGGCATAGGCGCGGTGCTGTTCACCGCCAAGGTCGAGGCCGGCGCCAATGTGGTCGTCTTTGGCCTGGGCGGCATTGGGCTCAATGTGATTCAGGGCGCGAAGATGGTGGGCGCCGACAAGATCATTGGCGTGGACATCAACCCGGCCCGCCAGGACATGGCGCGCAAGTTTGGCATGACACATTTCATCAATCCCAAGGAGGTCGATAACGTGGTCGATGCCATCGTACAGATCACCGACGGCGGCGCCGACTACAGCTTTGAATGCATAGGCAACACCCAGGTGATGCGCCAGGCGCTGGAGTGCACGCACAAGGGCTGGGGCCGCAGCATCATCATTGGCGTGGCCGAAGCCGGCGCGGAAATCTCCACCCGGCCCTTCCAACTGGTGACGGGACGCCACTGGGAAGGCTCGGCCTTTGGCGGCGCGCGCGGGCGCACCGACGTGCCCAGGATCGTCGACTGGTACATGGAGGGCAAGATCAACATCGACGATTTGATCACCCACACCATGCCGCTGGAAGACATCAACAAGGGCTTCGAGCTGATGAAGCGCGGCGAGTCGATCCGCGGCGTCGTGCTGTACTGACGGCGGACGCGTTCAGGCCGCTCAATGAACACCGTTGCTTTGCCCGTGTGCAGCTTTTACGGGCATGACCAGCGGCGGCATCATGTCGCGCAAATTAACCGGCCCCGAGCCAGGTTTTTTTGGCTTGAAGCCTGCACGGTGATGCGCGCGGTCTTAATATCCATTTTTCTTTTAAATTTTTGCTTTATATATTTAATTAAGAATATGAATATCTCCAAACGACTGAGCTTCGTCTTCCTCATCACCCTGGCCTTGAGCGGCCTCGCCAGCGTGGCCAGCGCCGCCGATTTGCTGGACAGCGTCAAGCAGCGCGGCACCTTGAAGGTCGCACTGGAAGGCACTTACCCGCCTTTCAACTACAAGGAAAACGACAAGCTCGCCGGTTTTGAGGTCGAGCTGGCCAATGCGCTGGCGCAAAAGCTGGGCGTCAAGGCCGAGTTCACCACCAGCGAATGGAGCGCCATTCTGGCCGGCCTGCAGGCGGGCAAATACGACGTGGTGATCAACCAGGTCGGCATCACCGACAAGCGCAAGGAAACCTTTGACTTTTCCGAGCCCTACACCGTCTCCAGCCCGCAGTTGATCATTCGCAAGGACGAGAAACGCGAGTTCAAGACCCTGGCCGACCTGAAGGGCAAAAAACTCGGCCTGGGCCAGGGCACCAACTTTGCCGATGTCGCCAAGGCGGTGGGCGGTATCGAGATCAAGACCTACCCCGGCTCGCCCGAATACCTGCAGGACCTGGCGCTGGGCCGCATCGATGCGGCGCTGAACGACAGCCTGCTGATTCCCTACATCGTCAAGAAAACCAAGCTGCCGCTGAAACCCGGTGCGCCCGTGGGCGAGCTGGAAAAGTCCGGCATCGCCTTTGTCAAGGGCAACCCCCAGTTCAAGGCTGCCATCGACAAGGCACTGGCGGACCTGCAGGCCGACGGCTCGTTTGGAAAACTGTCGGTCAAATGGTTTGACCGCGACGTGAGCAAAGCGCCCGTAGCGAAGTAACATCCATTCGGCCCCTGCGCCCCGAACCTGCGGGGCCAGCAAAGCACCCCGGCTGCGACGCCGGGGTTTTTATTTGTGGAGACTGCGATGGATATGACCGGTGTGATGCAGCTGCTGCTGGATGCCCTGCCGCTGATGCTCAAGGGCGCGGCCTGGACGCTGCTGCTGGCGGTAGCCTCAGTGATTTTTGGCGCGCTGATTGGCACGCTGGTGGCCGTGACGCGGCTGGCCAGGCTGCCCGGCCTGTCGCAGCTGGCCGCGCTGTATGTCAGCTGCATGCGCGGCACGCCGCTGCTGGTGCAGCTGTTCGTGATTTACTTCGGCCTGCCGAGCATAGGCATCCAGTTCGACCCGATCAGCGCCGGCATTCTGGGCCTGAGCCTGAACGTCGGCGCCTACCTGTCGGAGACGATTCGCGGCGCCATCAACGGTGTGGAGCACGGCCAGTGGAACGCGGCCCGCAGCCTGGGACTGACGCAGGCGCAAACCCTGCGCCATGTTATCGGCCCGCAGGCGCTGCGGCTGGCCGTTCCCAGTTTGTCGAACAGCCTTATCAGCCTGATCAAGGACACCTCGCTGGTGTCGGTGATTGCCGTCAGCGAGCTGATGCTGGCGACCAAGGAAGTGATTGCCACCACCTTCCAGCCTTTTCCGCTGTATCTGGCGGCGGCGGCGATTTACTGGGCCATGAGCGCCTCGTTTGAAACGCTGCAGAAAAAACTGGAGCTGCGGTTGAACCGAAGCTACTTGCGCTAGCGCTCTAGGCTTTTTTCACCGGGGTCCGGCGCCCGGCGGCACGCCGCGCTGACACACCCACCCCGGAGCCTTGCAGCACCTCGGCAAAGCACTGCGCCAGAATCGCCCGCAGCCAGCGCAGGGCCGGATCACTGGCCAGTCGCGCGCTCCAGACAAAGCGGTGCGGCAGTGGCGGGACCGGAAACGGTGTCGGCAACGCGCACAAGCCGAACCGCTCAAGCGCCTCATGCATGGCCACGACGGGCAGCGTGGCGAGCAGGTCGGTCTGCGCCAGCAGCGGCGGCACGGCGGAAAAATTCAGCACCCGCGCGGCGATGCGCCGCTGGCGCGCGGCACCGAGGGGGGCGATGTTTAGATTGATCCAGAAGACACCAAACAAAAACGGTCAAAAAAAGGCGCTAAATCAATGACTTACGGTTCTTTTGACTGTTTGGGCAAAAACGTTTGATTTGATCCAGTGAGTGACCGAAATCGGCGGCGAAGTGCAAATTAAATGACTGAAATTACTCGAAACCCGATCGGTTTATGACGGCTTATTGCCAATTTATGACGCCGGTCATAAAATTCAAACCGAGCCAGTGGACTGGAAATGCACCAGCCAGAATCCCGCCAGCAGGCGAATTTATTATGGGGCGCCGCGCACCCCCTGGCTCACCTTCCCAAGTCACCGAGCAGCAGCTCATATTGCGTGACATCCTTCAAATTGACCGCCTTCGCTGAGCCCAGCGATACCACTGAGGCGGCGCTTCCCAGGTTCGTCTTTTGATTCAGGCGCAGCACGATCTTCGGCAGCCTGTCGTTAAAGCCGCCTTGCGGCACCACGATCAATGTGCCCTCGGTCTTATCTAACAACACCGCCCGGTAGTTCCTGAAGTTCTCTGGAAGGCTGTCGATCCAGGCGTCGGGCCATACCTGTTGCGGTGCGTCAATGGCCTTGTGGGTGCCGGATAAATGCACGGTCTTGCGGTCGAAAACCGCAGCGGCCGTGGACTTCAATTCGGTCTGCGGCAGCTTGTCGGCCAGAGCCTGCAGCGTTGCGCTGTCGAAAAAACCGACGATCTGGGCGTCACCCTTGGGTTGTTTGATGGCGTTTCGAAAGGCCTTGAAATCGGCATTCATGACCTTTTGAAAGGCCGGTGAAATCGTTTTATCGACCAGCGGACCTTGCAAAAATCGCGGGAGAGCGGCGAGCTTTTGGCCCAGGGCCAGTTCGGGCGCTATCCATGACTGGCCGACGTTGTGATCCCAGCCGGGGTCTATGCCGACCGGCACCTGGTCTTTGATCTCGCCGTCCTGGCTGACTACCTGCCGGGTTTTCAGGTCGAACTTCGGGCTGGCCGTCACGCCCAGGTGCTTGAGGTCGGCATCGCTGTAGGCGCGGATGGTGCAGCGGCAACCCCAGCCGTTGGGCGGGTAATGGGTCTGCCAGAAGCTGTCGCCAATCGGAAAAATGAGGCCGTTCCAGGCGCGATGCTGCGGCCTGACGCGGGAGTCACCGGCGGTGCGGTATTGCAGGTAGGGCCGGTTCGCCTGGTTGGCCAGCAGTTGCTCCCAGCGGCCGGCCATGTGGGCGCTGCGCATGTTGTTGTTGAAGATAACGGCGGTGCGCCAGCCGCGCTTGCCTTTGTAGGTCCAGCCGTGTTTTTGCACCGCAGCGTCGAAGTCCTTGCGGAACTGGGTGATGGTGGTGCCTTTTTCCAAGCCGCTAACCAGTGACTTATGCAGGTCGCTCACCAGGTCGATTTTGACGGCCCCAGACACGGCGAAGACTTTGCCGTGCACCGGGCCGGCGAGATCGTCCCAGGCCAGCGTGCTTTCGGGCAGCTTGCCTTTCAGGTTGTCGATGGCGCCCTGGAACTGGACGCCGAAATCGCGGGCGGTAACAGGATCAGCCATTTGACCAATCGCCGATCATGTCGAGGTCGGCTACCCGCAGTCCGAGATCAAGCGCCAGACGATGCTCGACCGAGGCGCCGCGACTGGTGTGCCATTGCGGAAGAAGGGCTACGGTGTCACATGTCACCAACTGCGCTACCGCCATGCGCATGTACCCTTGCCACGTTTTGCAGACCGGCTCCGGATTCTCCGCTGGGTTCTCTACGTGATAGCCAAGCGACCTAAGCTGTTTCGCCGCGCGATTAAATGCCGGGTAGTTGTATTCTGGAAGGCCAGACATCGGGCCCGCGATATAGATGCGTTTCATAGCTGCGATCCAAGCCTGAAGTAAAAAATGAAAGTTCCAGCGTCCAAAGCGCCCAGCGCCCATAGAAAGATCGTCATGTAGCCGATGGCCGTGGCGAAAACGCGGATTGCGGTCATCATCGCGGGGCCATCAGCCTTCTGCCCTGTTGGGCACTTTCCCACCGGGCAAGGTCAGCCACAAGGTGACGCAGGGCAGCACATTGACGCACCAGCGGCGGTTAAATGGCGAGTAATGCGCGCCGATCCACAGCGCGCCCACGTTGACCAGAAGTCCCCAGCTCATGGGGCATTCGTGGCCGCACCACGCAACATCGAATAGCTCAGCGCCCGGTCCAGCACTTCGCGCAGGCCGGTGTCGTCCAGCTGGCCGACCATGTCCTGCAGGGCGTCGTGGAACTCCAGCAGGGTTTTGCCGTCGGCTTCAAACTCGGCCAGCATCCGGGCGATGGGCGCGATCAGGCTGTCTTCGATGGCCTGATCGGCGGCGTCGGTGGCCAGCTGCAGCGCCTGGTCGTCGGTCATGCCTGCGGCCTTGGCGAAAGTGAAGCCTGGCAGGGATGAAAAGTTGACCGGCTTGACCGGCTTCAGCGCGGGTTTGTCGCTGGGCAACTTGTTGTCAACAACAGGCTTGGCGTCCGGCAGCAGCTCATCAGCGGCGTCTTCGGCTTCGGGAATGCCCAGCTCTATCAGCATGGCCTTGCGCGATGGCCTGGCACCGGCCTTGCGGGCCATGTCGTAGGTCTCGGCGCGTTCCTTGCCGGCGCTTTCCTGTTTGAAAAACGCCAGCGTCGGTGGCGCGACGCCTTCGCCGAAGTTGAACAGGGTGATCCAGCGGAATATCTGGCTCATGCTGGCGGCGGCGATGTCGCGGTCGGAGTCATGCACGCTGTTCTGGCGCACCTGGGCGGTGTCGGCGGCGGCGCGCGAGCCGACTTCGAGCTGCTCGCCGATCATCGCCTGGCTGGTCAGGGCCTTGCTCATTTCGCGGTTGGCCAGGCTGATCAGGGCCTGCTGCGGCGCGGTGCCGGAACCGCCCTGCGGCACCAGCAGCTCGATGCCGGTGCCCTCCTGCACCACCAGGTAGCCGGACTCGACCATGCTGGCCAGCGCATCGGCCAGCTCGTCCTGCTCTTTCTCGCCGGTGCCTTGCGGGTAGCGGCCCACCGGCCAGGGCAGGCCGTGGCGCTCGCAGTACTTGACGAAGTAGCGCCAGCCGCCGGTCTTGAAGGTCCAGGGCCAGAAGCAGCTGCTGAGCAGTGCCATGCCGTAGGGGTTGTCGGTGGTAGCCATGTGGCGGCTGATGACGAACTGGTAGGGCTCGACCGGCGCGCCGGAAAAGTTGCCCTTGCTGACCAGCAGCGGGTTGGCTGACGCGTCAAAGCGGATGCGGCGGCCGGGCCGGTCGGCCACTTCGGAGGGCAGCAGCTTGCTGTCGGCGTTGTAGTTCCAGACCAGCTCATGGGCCTTGTAGCCGGTCAGGATGCAGGAGCACATCTGCCACATGACTTCCATCCAGTCGGCCACCGCATTCGGCGGGCCGCTTTCCATCCAGCGCTGGCACAGCTCCAGTGCTGCCTGCGCCTTGGCGTCGTCCTCGCTGCCGACTTCGAGCCGGTAGTCGTGCGAGCGGAAGGAGCCGCGGATGGAGCGGATTTCGCCCATGACATGGGCGTCCAGCATGATGCTGCGGTACACCGCATCGGCCTTGCCCATCTGCCGCAGGATAGGGTCCGGGTTGGGCAGCGACGACAGTGCCGAAAAGAAGTTCTCGGGGTCGGTGGCGGGCGTGGCAACGGGTTTGCCAAGCCAGCCTTTGACGCCCTGGATCAGGCCGCGCACAGTGTTCATTTTTTAGTCCTCATTGGGTTCAGCGCCGGGGGCCGGTCTTGATTCGGGGGATGCCACCGGCGCGGCTGATGGCGAGCATCCAGAGCATTTGCAAGGCGTCGGGGCCGTCGTCGTGATCGGCTTCTGGCCAGTGGCGCAGCTGCTCGTTCAGCACGGTGTGCTGCTGGCTGAACAGGATCAGCCCGTTGTTGACATGCGGGCTCAGCGATTCGATGCGCAGGTTTTTGTCGCTGTGCGGTATCAGAGGCACGGCCGGCACCGGCACGCCGGCCCTGGCCGATTCCTTGACCAGCTGCTGGCGAAAGAACTCCTGAAACTGCACCGACTCAATGCCCCAGACCAGGCAGCGGTAGGCCTTCTGCAGCTCAATGATGCGGCTGATCTGGCGGTCCGGAATCGTGCGCGCCACAAAGGCCTCGACCACCGACAGCTTGCCGTGCTCGCGGTCAAAGCCGCCCACCAGGCAGGCGCTCGGGTCGCGGCTCTTGTTGTTCTTGCCCAGGCTGGGGTCATGCGCGCCATAAAACACCCAGTCACGGCAGGGCTGGACCCAGAACTGCATGCTCTGGAAAAATGACGCCTCGTCATTGGTCGGGTCGTTCTGATACTCGCAATCGAAGGCGTGGTGGTCGCCGGCGCGCTTTTTCATCAGCATGATCAGCGGCTGCACGGCTGGCCAGGTGACCACGCCGCCCTTGTCCATCTCGGCCTTGTTGTCGGCATAAAAGGCGTCGGATACCTCTTCATCGTGATTAATGAACAGCTCTTCCCATTCTTGCCACAAGTCCATGCGGTCGGGCCAGCGGATGATGGCTTTGAATTTGTGCCGCTTCCACATCGGGTTTTTGTGGGTGCGGTTGGCCACCGAGTCGTAATGCAGGATGGTGTTCAGGTAGATGATGTCCATCGAGCCATCAGGGGGTCCGAGCGGGATCACCACTTTTTTCAGCCACGATTCGAGCTTGTCGCGCTGCTCTTTGCTGCGCACGTTTTCATCATTCTCGATGTCGTCCAGCATGACAAGGTCGGGCCGGTGCGGGCCATGGCGCAGGCCGCGCATCTTTTTGCCAGAACCAAAGGCCTGCACCTTGCGGTTGTTGCGGGTGAGAATGACGCCCACGTTCCAGACCCGGCCAGCGCCGCAGGCGTCCGGGAAGTCCATCGCCAGGCGTGGATTGCTCTCCAGCTCGACCTTGATGGCTTCAAGCATGGAGGCGGCCTGGTCGAAGCTGTCCATCACCAGCGGGATGTAATGCTTGCGCCCGGTCACCACGCACCAGAGCGTGAAGAGCTGGGTGCCCAGCGTAGATTTGGCATTGCCTCGGGACGCGGAGATGTTGGCCAGTATGCCGCGCAGCTGGTCGATGTAGCCAGGCACCGTGTCGTAAAACCAGCCCTGAAAAATCGACTCTTCCGACTTCACATAGTGCGGAAAGTAGGTGCGGCAAAAGAAGCGGTAATCGGTCTGGGCACGGGTGCGCCGAATATCGCGCGCGGTGGCGTCGGTGGCAAAGCCTGCGCACTCGGCCTCGACCAGCTGGCGCTGCTGCTCGGCAAAGCCAGCCAGTTCGGCCAGGAAGTCCTTGTCTCTGAGCTTGAGCTGCTTGGCCATCAGCTGCCCGACCCAAACTCGCGCACAAACTCAGGGCCGGCGGCCTCGGCAATCTCGATAAATTGCTTTTGCAGCCTGGGCGCGCTTTTGCCGATGAAGACGGTGAGGAACTTGAGCACGTCCATGGCGACGGCCAGGCGGTTGCCGTTGGGCATGGCGCGCGATGCGGCGCCTATGGCCTTGTTGTAGCCGTCCATCAGCTTGACCAGGATGTCGGCGCGCGCGCTGGCGGCCATGGCCGGGTCGGCCTTGATGGCTTCGATGGTGGCGAGGAACTGCTCGGCCAGGCCGCCCAGCACTTCGTTGGCCATCTCTTCCATGCCGCCCTTGCTCATGCGGCGGGCGTTTTTGGCGAGGTCCCAGTCGTCGCCCGCGTCTGCGGCCGTGCGCTTCCAGTTGCGGGCGGTGTTGTAGGGCACCTGGCACACCTCTGCTGCGCCGGCCAGCGGCATGCCCTGCAGGTACTTGCTGCGCACCTTGCCGCGCGTGCTTGCGTCGTAGGCCATCAATGCTTACCGGGTCGCAAAATACTTCAGTGCTTCAATGCAGGCCGTCACCACCGTGCCCGCCATCGCACCGCTTCCCGCGCCGCGTATGGCGGTGCCGCGTTCGTTCTTTTCGATGGTGGCCACCCGCGATTCGACGCCTGACAAACGCCCCTCAATGGCATGGCGGAAATCGTTGATTCGCTGATGCGTCGATTCGTGGTTCTGCTGCATCATCTGGGTCATCAGCTTGAGCTGGCCCTTGACTTCAGCCAGTTCAACCAGCACGGTGGGATCGCTCATAGTCCTAGTCCTTTTTTAAATTCAAAGTTCTGCTCGCAGCTCACGCACCTGATGGCGCTTGGCACGGCCAGGCGCCGGGCCGAGGGGATGGCTTCGCCGCAGCCTGCGCAGTCAGCCTGGCCCTTGCCGGCAAGCCGGGCCTGCACATCGCGCAGCCTGGCGTCACGCTGGCTTTGCTCCAGCCTTGACGCCTGTTCAAAATACTTTTCATCCATGGCGTCAGGGCCTCACCGGCTCGCTGCGGGCCAGCAGCTCGCTCTTGTGAGAGGAGCCGCTGCTGGAGCCATACCAGTAAGCCAGCACCATCAACGCCACCGAGTCCATCAGGCCCAGCACCCGGCCGACGATGATCTCGGAGGTGCTGGCTGGGTAGCCTTTAAACAGCACCAGAATCTCGCAGCCCAGCGTGGCCGCCAGCAGCGCCAGGCTGAGCCAGAACAGGTGCTGCTGCGTGCCGCCCTGCACATTGGCCTGGCGCGCGCTGTCGCGGTCCTTGAAGGCCAGCTCGGCGTACTTGAAGCCGCGCTCTTTTTCGTTGGCCTGGTACTGCAGCTCCAGCGCCTTGAGCTGGCTGATCTGCTCGGGCGTCATCTGCCCGGCTGCAATCGCGTCGGCGATCTTGGTCTGGGTCGCGTCCGATACGCCCAACAGCCCGCCGATGGCGCTGACGGCCACGCCGCCCAGCGGGCCGAGCAAGGCGCTGGCGACCGTGGGCGCGAGAGATTTGAGTGTGCTTAGCCAGTCCATCATGCAAGCTCCGTGAAGGTGGTGAAAGCCGTCGCCAGCTTGCTGTCGTAGTGGTTGTCGGCGTAAGCCGGGCCGTTGTAGCCGTGGGCAAACCCCGCCCAGTCCTGGCGGCGCAGCGCCGTGGCCAGGCCAGCGATTTGCACATAGCGCACAAAGGCCATGAGCTGCGCGCCCTCGCTCTCGTACATGGCATTGACGAAGGCCTGGACCGTGTCAAAGCCGACCATGTGGTGGTTGAGGCCCATGATCTGGAACTTGCCCCAGCTGGCGGACTTGAGCGCCGCTTCGCGGGCGAGCGCGATGGCGCGCTGCAGGCGGGCCTGCTCGGCCTGCCAGGTCTTGCCGTAGAACTGCCGGGTCCATTTCGGGTAGCTCAGATCAGGTGCCTGCACCGCGAACTTGCCGGCGGTGTACCTGTGAAACTTGTGGCCTTCAAACAGCGTGACGGGGGTGCCGTCCGGGTTGAAGCCACCGCCCGGCGCTTCGACCTGGCAGACCGCCTTGATGGCGGCTGGCAGGCAGTCAAGCGCCGTGGCGGCGTCGATAAAGTCTTGCTCGGCAAGTACGGGTTTCATATGCTTTTCACCCCCGCGTCATAGCCCTGCTGGAAGAACTTGCGCGCCAGGCCTTCCAGCTCGCGCTGCGTCCAGACCGTGCAGCCGCTGGCCTCGCAGGCCGCCCGCTCGTCGTCGGTGATGGCCACGCCCGGAATGGCCGCGCAGGCAGACAGCACAAGGGCCAGCAGCACCAGGCAGATCAGGACGCCGCAGCCGTTCAGCCAGAGGACGATGCGGGCGGCCAGCCGCAGGCGCGGCGCGCGTCCTTTGCCGCCGCCCCGTGCGTGCAGCGCAATCAGGCGGGCCTGCTCGAATCGCGCCCGCCTGCGCTCGCCCTGCGAGTAGCGGGCAATCGTGTGTTTGAAGCGCGCCTGCATATCAGGCGCACATGCCGGCAAGAAAGAGGATGATGGCGGCTATAGCCAAGCCTAAAAAATAATCCATCGCGAACTCCAGACGTTAAAAAGGGCTCTTGTTCAGCAAGAGCCCTCAGTGTCTGGAATCGGCGGTGTTGGGTATTGGTGAAGCGTTTCACCGCGAGGGCTTCGTTGTGCCCTTTGATGGTTTTTCAGGGGTCGCGTAGTCGCCCGCGCTGCAGATTTTTTTAGACTGGCTGATGCTGCCGTCGTTGCAAACGAAATAGGAGCCCATGCAATGGGACACGCCACCCTTGCCCTTGGAGCATGGGTAGTTTGCCGCGTTGGCTGTAGCAAGCGTGAGCGCCCAGAGAATAAAACCGACCTTCTTCATTGTTGCCTTTTTAGGGCGCGGCAATGCCGCACGTCGCCCCTGGTCTTTACCCGGTGATCTTCACGGCTCAGCCATTGCAGGTTTGACACATGGTCGGCGCCGTCCGCGCACAACGGCGTGATGTGATCAATCTCATGGCCGGGGCATTTGCCACGACGCAGGCCGTTGGCGGGGCATGGATTGTGGCGTTTGAACTCTGAGACGACGGCGGCTGAGCGGACGGTTTTGGCTTCGGCCGCGCCGCAGTGAATTGCAAAAATACCTGTGAGCAGCAATGCCAAGAAGCGGCTCACCGTTTGGCGACTTGATCGAGTTCTTCGACTGCGTCGTAGCAACCGCCACGGTGGTTCCCGAACTGCTCGGCACTACTCAGCGCACCGAGCAGTTCAAACGGCTTGAGGTTGCCAACCCCTTCACCGACAGAAACGATCTTGTTCATTTCAACCACGAAGTTCACATGGGCGTCCGCTGCAGCGGTGCAGGCAGAAAAGTCCCCCCACATCTTTGTTATTCGATCTCGATGCGCCATTGCCGCCTTGACGGCTGCGGCGCGTTCAGCGGGTTTCTTCTTCTCCCACAGCATCGATACCCTCAGCGTCTTGTCGAACTCGTCGTAAAGTTTCCGCGCTTCCGGATAGGCTGCTTTGGGCGGCTTTTGTTGCGCCATCGATCCGCTGCACATGGCCGCCATCGCAAGCAGGAGAAACAATTTTTTCATAGTCACCACTCGTGAGTTGAGGCCACCACTCGGCCCAGGATTGAAACGTCAGACTCTTTGGACAGGTCAACGTCATACGGCTTGTAGGTCTGGTTCTCGCTGCTCAATCGCAATACACCGTTGGGAAGCAGCTGCGCGTACTTCACCAGCAGCTCGTCGCCTTGCCGCAGCACATAGGCGAAGCCGCTCTTGGGCGTGGTTTGCGCCATGTCAATCAGCACCTGGTCACCATCCGACAGCTTGCCTGTCATGGAGTCGCCGGTCACGTCGATAACCCTGAGGCCACTGGCCTGAAGGCCTTTTTTGTTGAGCCAGCTGCGGCGAAAGCAAAGCCCGTGCAATTCGGCCTCATGCCCGTTGAGCGCGCCCGGACCTGCACTGGCCGCCACGTTGTGTCTGGGTATCACCACGAATTCATCGCTGGTGGCTTTTGCGCCTTTGCCGGTGATCACGTAGTGGGTATCAACACCCAGTTCGCTGGCCTTGTAAAAGTATTCCCCGTCCGGTGACCGCTCGCCGGACTCGTAATTGAACTGCGAGGTTTTGCTGACGCCGCACTTCGCGCCGAAATCAGCCTGGGCAAGACCCAGCCGATGACGCTCCGCTCGTAGGCGCTCGCCGATGCCCGCGTTTGTTGACGTTAGGTTTTCTTGTTGTTCGTTCACGGTTAAACCACTGTGAATAAAACGCGAGTATGGCACCCACAAAACGGGCTGTACAGCTTTTTGTGTATCCCGTTTCGGCAACTTTTTT